>NZ_JAYRPE010000047.1:0-71384 GCF_041911315.1 Xanthobacter sp.
CGCCTCTTCGGCCGGATCGCCCACGGGCACCGGCAGGGCCGACAACCGGCGCTTGGCCACCGCCGGCGCGCGGGCGATGGCTGCGGCGAGGAGATCGCCCTCCACCACCGCATCGACGAGGCCCAGCGCCAGCGCCTCGCCCGCCTTCAGCACCCGCCCCTCGCAGACCAGGGCGATGGCCTGCGCGACTCCCACCAGCCGCACCAGCCGCTGGGTTCCCCCCGCGCCGGGGATGATACCGAGCCTTGTCTCGGTGAGCCCCACCAGAGCCTTGGCCGACCCGAGCCTGAGATCGCAGGCCAGCGCGATCTCGCATCCGCCGCCCAGTGCCGCGCCATCCAGCGCGGCGACCACAGGCTTGGTGCAGGCATCGATGGCGCCCACCACCTCGGGCAGGAAAGGCGCATCCGGCGGCAGCGCCATCTCCTTGAGGTCCGCCCCCGCGATGAACCGCCCCGGCCCGCCGCTCAGCACCAGCGCCGAGACCGACGCATCCGCATCCAGCGACCGCACCGCATCGATCACCCCCTGACGTACGCCGCGAGACAGCGCGTTCACAGGCGCATGATCGATGTGGACGACTGCAACGGTGCCATGGCGCGTGATGCTCACGGGCGCGCTTTCGGCATGCGGGGGCGCGCCGCGCGGGGCCGCGGGCGGTTGGTCGGTCATGGGTCGCTCCTGAGGATGGCGTGCGGCGGCTGTGTCGCCGGGCCTTGCCGGCGATTCAAAGATTAAACGATCGATTTATTATTTCCAAGACGACAAGCGGAAGGACCTCAGCCGAAAGCCCCCCGCCTCATTCGCAACTGTAGCGGCCGTGGGGCTCGTTGCCGGCGGAGGCCATCGCGATGGCGGGGCTGCTGAGCGAGCCCTTCACGGTGAAGCTGTGGCCGGGCGGACCATCGGGCGCCGTGATCGGGCGCGGTGCCACCCGCAGGTCGATGCGGTTGCGCACCAGGTCGACCGTGCCACGGGCGAGGGCCTGCACATGCTCGGTATTCACCACGATCATCGGATTGGTGCGGCCGACGCCCTTGTGGAACTGGAGGGGCACCTTGGCACAGCGCAGAACGCTTTCGCCCTTCTGCACCGAGGAGGTGAAGATGCCCGCGAGGATGCCCACGCCGGCGAGGTCCAGAAGCCCGGTGCCGATGCGGCCGCGGCCGACGCGCCCGGTGAGGGTGCCGCCGAGGGTGGCGAGCGGGTTGTCCACATCCATCCGGGTGGTGAGATCGAAAACGACGCTCAGGGTGCCGGACACCGAGATGGGCGAGCCATGCCCGAACAGGGTCGCCAGCGGCCAGCCCGTCCCCGCCCCCTTGGTGCGCAGCACGGAGCGCCCCTCGCTCGCCATGACGGCGGAGATGACGCCGCCGCGATAGCCGATGCGCAGCGGGTCCACGCGCAGGGCGCCGTTGTTCACCACGAGACGGGCCTTGACGCCGGTGGCGCTGTCGCCGCCGCCCTGCAGGCGCGTGGCGGAGATGGCCACGTCCGCATCCGTCGTGCCGATCAGGTCGATCTGGCTACCGCCTTCCGGCTCCCGGCTGCCGATCAGCTTGACCGCTTTGCGCCGCCGCTGCCCTTCCGGACGCATGAAGGCGAGAAGCTCGTCGGCATAGACCAGCGGCGAGGTGATGCTGCCCTTCACCACCGACCGGCCCCCGGGCGCGGCGAGACTGGAGAGGGTGCCGTCGATGCGGGTGCGGCCGATGTCGGTGCGCCCCTCCATGGTCAGCGCATCGGTGTTGCCGCTCAGGCGCCCCTCGAACGTCACCTGCCCGCGGAAATCGGAGGTGTCGCCGAAGGCGGCGACGAAGGCGGAATAGTTCGGCACCTTCAGACGCGCATCCACCTGGGTGGTGGCCGCGACGCCGGGCTTGCCGAGATCGTCCAGCACGAGGGCAAGCGTCGCCGAGACCAGGGCGCTGCCCTCGATGCGGGCGGCAAAGGAATCCACCCCCAGCCCGCCCCCGGCGTCCGACATGGAGAGGCTGCCGACGATGCGTCCGAGCTTGTCCTGGGCCTCGGGCGGCAACGCGACGACGCTGGCGACCGGCATGTCGACACCGCCCGCCAGCTCGACGCCGGCAAACCCGAGGATGTCGTCCACATTGCCCTCCAGCCGGGCGATGGGGCGGCTGGGCGGGCCGGCGATCACCGAGATGCCCCGGAAGGCCACATGCCCCTCCGCGTCGCGCGTGACCGAGCGCACGTTGATGGGGCCGATCTCCCTCAGGCTCTGGTCGAACGCGTTGGTGGAGATGAGGATCTCCTCCAGCATCATGCCTTCGGCGCGGCTTCGGAAGTCCCCTGTGAGACGGGTGACGACGATCTCGCGCAGGGAGACGGCGGGGGGCGCGGCGGTCGCGAGATCGGCCACCACCTTGAGGTCGGCGCCGGCGAGGGTGGCGAGGTCGTCGGCCTGGCCCGTGACGGAGATGCGCTCGCCGTCCGCCAGGGTGAGGACGAGGTCGAGATCGTGGAAGCTGAAGCGGTCCGGCTCGGCCTTGAAGCGGGCACTGACTTTGCCGGTGCCGTCGATGGAGGGGGCGATGCCGGCGAGGGTAAGCCCCTTGGCGAGGCTCTTGGCGTCGGCATCGAACTTCATCACGAGGCCATGGTCGAACCTTTTGGTCGGCGCACGCACGTCGAAGCGCGCCGAAAGGCCGGGGGCGTCGGGTCCTCCGGCGGTGGCCAGCGTGATACGAGCGCCATAGGGGCGTTCCCGCTCCTCCTTCTCCACCTCGAGGTCGAAGGCGAAACCGAGGGTGAGGGGCTGGCCGTTCAGGGCCGCATCAGCGACGAGCACGTTGCGCCCCGCCTCCGCCACGCTCCTGAGATCCTTCACCCTGAGATCGAACAGCCAGCCGTTCATGGTGTCCGTGAAGCGCACCACCGTGTCGCGGATGGTGAGGTGCGGCAGCAGGGACAGCACGTGGATGGGGGATTCGAGCAGCGATCCGGGGCGGGCCGCCTCGCCGCTGGCGAAAGGCACGTCGAAGTCGCCCCCCTCGACCGCGAGGCTGTAGCGCAGGCCGCCGCTGACCAGTTCGGCATAAGGCGGGATGGCGACGGTCAGACGATCGGTCCGGGCGTTGGCGCCATCGGTGCCGTGCGCCTCCACGCCGTCCATATCGACCGCCGCATTGGGCCACAGGGAGACCGTCACCGCCCCGCGCACGCTCACGGGCTCGCCCCACAGATGGGTCAGCCCCTGTTCCGCCAGCGACCGGCGCAGTCCCTCCGCCTGCGGCAGGTTGGCCGCCAGCACCAGCGCGAGGAGTGCGGCGCACACCAGCACCAGCAGGACCGCAACGACCCGCCGCACGACGCGAAACATGACCCCTCCGCCTTGCCCGACGGCCGCAAAGCAACCGCCCCCTCTCAACATACCGATTGGAACCCCGTCCGACAGGCGATTTCTCGTGCGACCTTCGCCGGATGACGCGCCAGCGTGCCGGAGAGGCCGGACGCGCGGCCGGCATCAGTCCGGCGCGGATGCGGTGCCGGCGCGACGGACATCGTCGATCATCCGGCCGGTGAGGCGTTCCAGCGCCTCGGCCACGATGCGCCCCACCCGCGTCAGGGGCTTTCGCCCATCGATGGCGATGGAGACCATCTGCGGCTCGGCGCCCTTGTCGCGCACAGGGCGGAACACCAGCGTGCCGGCGATCAGCTCCGCCGCCGCATCGAGCTCGGAGGTGAAGGCCACATAGCCCTTCTCGCGGGCAAGGATCTTCACCAGCTGGAGCGAATTGGTCTCCACCGTCTTGCGCTCCTGGGTGAACAGCCAGCCGTGCCGCGCCTCCAGATAGCGGCGGATCATCAGCGCCCGGCTCTGGAGCACGATGGGATGGGCCACCACCTCCTGCAGACTGATGGAGCCGCGGCTCGCCAGGGGATGGTCCGGCGCGATGACGCAGCCGAAGGGCAGCTCCGCCGACCACAGCACATGGATGTCGCGCCGGGGCGACAGGTTGAAGATGGCGGCGATGTCGGCGTCCCCGGCCATGAGGGCGGCGACGGCGGCGTCCGTGCTCGCCACCTCCACGTCCAGCGAGATGCGCGGGTGGCGGGCGTCGAGATCGGCGATGAGGGCGGGCAGGATGCCGTTGACGTGGCTGTCCATGGCCACCACCCGCACGTGGCCCTGATCCACCCCCTGAAGCTGGCGCAGCTCGGCGGCGGTGCGGCGTTCGTCGGCCATCCAGCGCCGCGCGAGGGTGACGAGGGCGTCGCCGGCGGGGGTGAGGCGCATGCCCTTCGCCACCCGCTCGAACAGGGGCACGCCCAGCGTCTCCTCCAGTTGCAGCACCTGCCGGTTGATGGCCGAGGCGGCGACGTTGAGGTCCTTGGCCGCGCGCTGGATGGAGCCGGAGCGCGCCACCTGCTCGGCATAGCGCAGGGCCGCGGGAACGAGGGATGCCGGCACCACTGCCTCCATACGCATTTTGCGTATGGAAAAGTATCAAATCTGCGATGGACGGCAATGGCCGCGAGGACGACTATCTTCCCCGCAGGGGCGATGGGGCGTCCCGATCAGATGCACCTTGAGGCTTCCACCATGAGCCAGTCCGCCGGGCACGCGCTGACGCTGAGGGGCATTTCCCACGCGTTCGGGCAGGTGGTGGCCGCCAATGCCATCGATCTCGACATCCGCCCCGGCGAACTCGTCTCGCTGCTCGGCCCGTCGGGCTGCGGCAAGACCACCCTGCTCAAGATCATCGCCGGCTTCCTGCGCCAGACCTCCGGCGACGTGCTGGTGGATGGCGCCTCCATCTCCCATCTGCCCACCAACCGGCGGCGCATCGGCATCGTGTTCCAGAACTATGCCCTGTTCCCGCACATGAGCGTGGCGCAGAACATCGCCTATGGTCCCATCGCCGCCGGCCGGCCGAAGGCGGAGACCGACGCGGTGGTCTCCGAGATGCTGGACGTGGTGCAGATGGCCGCCTTCCGCGACCGTCTCCCGCGCGAACTCTCCGGCGGCCAGCAGCAGCGCGTGGCGCTCGCCCGCTGCCTCGCCATCCGCCCGCGCATTCTCCTGCTGGACGAGCCGTTCAGCGCCCTCGACAAGAATCTGCGCCTCGACATGCAGATCGAGATCAAGCGGCTCCAGCGCCAGTCGGGCATCACCACTGTCATGGTGACCCACGACCAGGAGGAGGCGCTCGGCATGTCCGACCGCATCGCCGTGCTCTCGCGCGGCAACCTGGAGCAGTTCGCCCCGCCGTCCGACATCTACGACCGGCCGGCCTCCCTGTTCGTGAACACCTTCGTCGGCACCGCCAACCTTCTCCGGGCCACGGTGGCCGGCACCTCGGCCACGGGCGCGGCGGTGCGCCTCGCCGATGGCATGGTGATCGAGACAGGACGCGAGACACCGCTGCCCGTGGGCGCGGCGGTTCTCGTCGCGGTGCGCCCCGAGGGGATGCGCGTGAGCGCCACCGGCGGCGCGGGGGCCATCGGTGCCGAGATCACCGCCGTCATGCCCATCGGCCCCGCCCTCATCTACGAGGTGACGCTCATCGACGGCACGTCGGTGAAGGTGGTGCAGGAGCGCGAGGCGGATGCCCTGCTCGAAGGCTCCGTCTTCCTCCATTTCAAGCCCAACCGCATCACCGGCCTGTTCCCGGACCATTCGGGCGACACCCACAAGAAGGGGAATTGAGCATGACGTTCGAAATGTCCCGGCGAGGGTTCCTTGCCTCCGCGGCCGCCGCCGGCCTCGCCTTCGCCCCGCGCGGCGCCTTCGCCGCGGACGAACTGGTGGCCGCCACCTTCGGCGGCACCTGGGCCAATGTGCAGAAGCAGATCCTTGCGCCCTATTTCGTCAAGCGCACCGGGGCGAGCGTGGTGCAGTCGCCCATGCTGGCCACCGAGCAGATCGCCAAGCTCACCGCCGCCAAGGGCAACCAGCCCCCCTTCGACGTGGCCATGCTGGACGAAGGCCCGGCGCTGGAGGCCATCGATGCCGGCCTCATCGCCAAATACGACCTGGCGAAATCCCCGAACTTCGCGGCGCTGAACCCGAAGTTCCAGGGCGCCTATGGCCCGGCCATCACCATGCAGGCCATCGGCATCGCCTATAATCCGAAGACCGTGAAGACCCCGCCCACCTCCTGGGACGACCTCTGGAAGCCGGAATACAAGGGCCGCGTCGGCATCACCTCCCTCGCCTCCACCCTCGGCCTCGCCTTCCTGCTCGACATCAACCGGCTGGCCGGCGGCACCGAGGCGAACATGGAGCCGGGCTTCAAGAAGCTGAAGACGCTGCTGCCGAACCTTGCCGCCGTCTCCGCCAATTTCGGCGCCCACGGCGCTCTGTTCCAGCAGGGCGAGATCGACATCGGCGTGCAGAACTTCAACTTCGCCGAGGAGCTGAAGGCCAAGGGCGTGCCCATCGAGTTCGTCCGCGTCGACACCGGCACCCCGGCCTGGAAGACCACCATGCACATCGTCGCCGGCGCGCTGAAGCCGGAGCTGGCCTATGCCTATGTGGACAGCCAGATCTCGCCCGAAGTACAGGGCGAGATGCAGAAGTCGCCGTGGAACGTGATCCCCACCTCCAGCAAGGTGCCCTATGCCGGGCTTGTCGCCCAGCAGATCGCCAAGACCCCCGCCGACCTCGACAAGATGGTGTTCTTCGACTGGGCCAAGGTGAACCAGAACCGCGCCGCCTGGACCCAGCAGTTCAACCGCGACATTCGGGTGTGACCATGGCGGGCGCCCTTAATCCCAAACCCAAGGACTGGGCGCTCGCGCTGCCGCTTGCGGCCTTCTTCACGCTGTTCTTCGTCGCGCCGCTCGGCCTGCTCGTCGCCATCAGCTTCGAGACCGAGCGGCAGATGACCGGCACGCTGGGCCTCGGCCAGTATGCCGCCTTCCTCACCGACGGCCTCAACCTCGCCGTGCTGCGCGACACGCTGCTCGTGGGAGCGAAGGCGACGCTCCTGTGCCTGCTGTTCGGCTATCCTTTGGCCTGGCTGTGCACGCGGGTTTCGGCCCGCTGGCAGGCGGTGCTGATCTTCCTCGTGGTGCTGCCCATCGTCACCAGCGTGGTGGTGCGCACCTTCGCCTGGATCGTCATCCTCGGCCGCCACGGCATCGTCAACGAGGCGATCCTGGCGCTAGGCCTCTCGGCGCAGCCGCTCAAGCTGCTGTTCAGCGAGACCGGCGTCGTCATCGTGCTGGCGCAGGTGCAGATGCCGCTCATGGTGCTGCCGCTCATCACCACACTCCAGCGCATCGACCCCAATCTGGAGAGCGCCTCGCAGGCGCTGGGCGCGGGGGCCTGGCGCACCTTCTTCAAGGTCACGCTGCCCCTGTCCCTGCCCGGCATCATCGCCGGAACGATCCTCACCTACACGGCCTGCGTGACGGCCTTCGTCACCCAGTCGCTCATCGGCGGCTCGCGGCTGCTGTTCATGCCCATGATGATCTTCCAGCAGGCCATGGATTTGCAGAACTGGCCCTTCGCCGCCGCCGTCTCGGTCATCTTCATGGTCTCGGTGCTGCTCATCGTCGCCATGCTGGTGGCGCTGTCGCGCAGCCGCGCGGCCCGGCTCTACGGCTAGGAGAAACGCCATGCTGCGCGACTGGCAGACCCTCTCCTTCAACACCGTGTTCGGCCTCCTCTCCCTCATCTGCGTCATCGCGCTGGCGGGGCCGACGCTGGTCATCCTCATCCTCTCCTTCACCGGAGAGGAGGCGCTGCACTTCCCGCCCGCCAGCTATTCGCTGCGCTGGTACGCGGCGCTCATCGACGCCAACGAATTGCAGGCGGCCCTGTGGGTGAGCCTGAAGGTGGCGGTCATCAGCGTTTCCGCCTGCGTGGCGCTGGGAGTGGCCGCCGCGCTCGGCATCGCCCGCAGCGAGGGGCCGGTGGCACGGGGGCTGGAGACGCTGTTCATGTCGCCGCTGATCCTGCCGGCGCTGGCCTTCGGCTTCGCGGCGCTGATGCTGTTCTCGATCTTGGGGATGCGGCCGTCGACGCTGACGCTCGCCATCGGCCATATCGTGGTGTGCGTGCCCTTCGTGCTGCGCACCACGCTGGCCAGCCTCGCCCAGCTCGATCCGGCTTTGCTCGACGCCTCGCGCAGCCTCGGCGCATCGCGCCTGCACACCTTCCGGACGGTGACGCTGCCGCTCATCAGCCCGGGCGTTGCCTCCGGCGCCTTCATCGCCTTCATGGCCTCGTTCGACAACGTGCCGGTATCGCTGTTTCTCCAGGATGCCCGCACGCAGGTGCTGCCCATCTATCTCTGGGACATCATCCAGAACCAGCTCGACAGCCGGGCCGCCTCCGCCTGCGGCGTCATCATCATCGCCACCGTGCTGATGATGGTGCTGATGGAGCGGGTCGCCGGCTTCTCACGCTTCATGAAATGACCGGGAGACGGGACGTGCCGAACGACCTCCTGCGCCTCGACGCGCTGAACGCCATGACCGCCGCCGATTTCGCGGCGGCCCTCGGCCCGGTGTTCGAGAATGCCCCGTGGGTGGCGCGGAACGCCGCCGCCGCGCGCCCCTTCGCCACCCTCACCGCCCTGCACAAGGCGATGCTGGCCGGCATCGAGGCGCTGCCCGCGCCGGCGCTGGCTGAGTTCCTCAACGGCCATCCCCGCCTCTCTCCGGAGACGCTCCGGCGCGGAACCACTGCGGAGTCGACCGCCGAGCAGACCGCCCTCGGCCTCGATGCGCTGGACGCCGAGATCAGCGCCCGGCTGGATCTCTTGAACGCCGCCTATGAGGCGCGCTTCGGCTATCCCTTCATCCTCGCCGTGCGCAAGGCCTCGCTGGAGACCCTGTTCGCCACCTTCGAGCGGCGGCTGGCGGCGAGCCCCGAGGCGGAGCGCTCGGAGGCGCTGGCGGAGGTCGCGGCCATCTCCTGGATGCGGCTGCTCGACCGCGTGCGCGCCGCGCCCACGGGCAGCGTCTCCACCCATGTGCTCGACACCGTGCGGGCGGCGCCGGCGGGCGGGCTGGGCGTGGAGCTGTGGCGGCGGGAGAGCGACGGCGGGATGACGCGCCTCACCTCCTTCGTCACCAACGCGGACGGCGCCTGCGACCACCATCTCCTCGGCGGCGGCGACCTCGCCGCCGGCACCTATGAATGGCGCTACGACACGCCCACCTATTTCGCCCGCCACGGCTATTCCACCACCGCCCGCGCCTATCTCGGCAAGGTGCGCGTGGCCTTCACCGTGTGGAATCCGGAGGAGCATTTCCACGTGCCGCTCCTCCTTTCGCCCGGCTCCTACACCACCTATCGCGGCAGCTGAGGGCAAAGGCAGCGCCGCGCTCTTCGGTCGGCCTGCGCCCGCCGTCCCGCCCGTCCATCACCGCGTCCCGCCGGCCGTCTCTGCAATCAGCCGCGGCAGGTCGCCGAGGGCCGGCACCACGAAATCCGGCGCCTCCGCATAGGTCTCCTCCTGCATCCTGAGCGCCTTGAACACGGTCAGGGGCGCGATGGCGCCCGAGGCCAGTTCCCGCGCCAGCGCCTCCCGCGGCAGGCGGGCGACACGGGCGACGCGGAAGCCGAAAGCCTTCGCGCCCCCCACGTCGAAGCCGTTGGAGGACACGAACAGCACCTCCTCCGGCGTCACGCCCAGCACCTCCTCCACCAGCGCATAGGCCTCGGGATGGGGCTTGAACACGCGCTTGGCATCGACGCTGATCACGGCGTCGAAGCTGTCGGCAAGGCCCGCATTGGCCACCAGCGCCCGCAGCATGTCGGGCGCGCCGTTGGAGAGGATGGCGCGCTTGAGCGGCGCCAGCTCGGCGAGGCATCGGGCCGCGTCGGGATAGGGGGTGAGGCGATTGTAGGCCTGCGCCATGTCGGAGAGGAAGGCCTCGTCCGGCTCCAGTCCCAGCGTTCCGAGGGTGTAGGCCAAGGCCTCCCGCGTGACGCTCCAGAAGTCGGCATAGCGCCCCATCAGCGCCCGGAGCCAGCTGTATTCCAGCTGCTTCTGCCGCCAGACCTGCGTGATGTACTCGCCCCGGCCGGGATACGCCCGCTCGGTGGCGTCGGCCACCGACTGGACGTCGAAGAGCGTGCCATAGGCGTCGAACACGACGGCCTTGATCATGTGGTTCCTCCCGCTGTGTGCGCGTGTCTGTCGGTGAAGGCTCTTGCCGGCCGGCGCATCATCGCCCAGTCCGGTATCGGCGCGAAAGACCACCTTGTCGAACCGCGCCCCGGAAATCGCATCCCGCGGGGAGACCGAGTTCAGTCGTCTCCGGCTTCCGGCAGCCCATCGGCCCCGGTCGCGACCCTGACCAGCCAGCGGCGCACCACCGCCGCCTCCTCTGCCGACAGGGGCGCGGCGATCTCCGCCTCCAGCGCATTCGCGCTGTCCTTGCATCGGGCGAGCACATCGTTGCCGGGGACGGTCAGGCTCAGGCAGCGGATGCGCCCGTGCACCGGGTGCGGGCCGGACTGGAGCAGGCCGTCCCGCTTGAGATTGGAAACGATCACGGAGACGGTCTGCGGCGTCAGCAACGACAGCCGCGCGAGGTCGGCGCCCGAGCATCCGGGATAGGCGTCGATCATGGTCAGCACGACGAACTGCGGCTGGGTGACGCCGGTGTCGGCAAGCGCCCGCTCCAGACGGGTGCGGAAGGCCACATTGGCCTGGCGCAGCAGGTAGCCGAGGTGTCCGTCCTCCCCGCGCTTGCCATGTCCTGGAGCCGGGAGTTTGCCCGGAGCGGGACTTTCGTCCGGGACCGGATTCCGGGCTGGCGCGGGAAGGGTCGGGGAGACGGGCTTGCGCATAATATCAGAACTCGAATATATTGTTCGAGCTTTGATATTATCACATCGCCACTCCGGGAACCAGCATGAGCGCCCATAACCCCCACGAGCCCCGCCTGCCCTACGAAGCGTTTGCCAAGACCGCCGCCTATGCCGCGCTGCTGGCGCTGGGCAAGAGCGTCGACGAGTCCGGCCTCGAGAAGCCGCTGACCGAGATCGCCAAGGTGCGCGCGTCCCAGATCAACGGCTGCGCCTTCTGCATCCAGTATCATCTCACCGTGGCGCGCCGGCTCGCGGTTCCGGCGGAAAAGCTCGATCTCGTCGCCGCGTGGCGCGAGGCCGGCGTGTTCACCCCGCGCGAGCTCGCCGCCCTCGCCTGGACCGAGGCCCTGACGCTGACCGCCGGGGGACCGCCCTCGGATGCCGATTATGCGAACCTGCTGGAGGTGTTCAGCGCCGAGGAGGCGATGCACCTCACCGTCGCCATCGGCACCATCAACCAGTGGAACCGCATCGCCGTCGCCCTGCGCTTCGCCCCGCCGCTGGCGAGGGCTGCATGATGCCCGCCGAACTCCGCGACGTCGGCGAGGCCGAGATCGCCCTGTGCTATCCGCTGATGCGCCAGCTGCGGCCGCATCTGGCCTCCGCCGAGGACCTGGCCCGGCGCTGGCGGCGGCAGTCGGCGGATGGCTACCGCATCCTCGCGCTGTGGGCGGGAAACGCGCCCGTCGCGCTCGCCGGCTACCGGGTGGCGGAGAGCCTGATCCACGGCCGCTTCCTCTATGTGGACGACCTCGTTGCCGAGCAGGCGGAACGCAGCCGGGGCCACGGAGCGCGGCTGATGGACGAGCTGAAGGCGCGGGGCGCGGCGCTGGGCTGCACCAAACTGGTGCTCGACACCGGCCTCGACAACGCGCTGGGCCACCGCTTCTATTACCGCCAGGGCCTGCTCGCCATGGCGCTGCGGTTCAACATCCCGCTTCCCGGGGCAGGATGACATGCGGCGCCTGCTCCACGTCTCCGCCAGTCCCCGCGGCGCGGCGTCGTTCAGCCGGACCGTGGGGGAAGAACTCGCGGGCGCAGTCACGGCGGCCACGCCCGGATGGACAGTGACCCGTCGCGACCTCTCCCGCACGCCGCTCCCCCACCCCGGCACCGACTTCGCCCGCGCGAACGCGCTGGCCCCGGACATGCGCGGACCGGCCGAGGAAGAGGCGCTGGCCCGGTCCGAGGCGCTCATCGCGGAAGTCGAGGCCGCCGATGTGCTGGTGATCTCGACGCCCATGCACAATTTCACCGTGCCATCGGCGCTCAAGGCCTGGATCGACCATGTGGTCCGCCCCGGCCGCACCTTCCGCTCTAGTCCAACCGGCAAGCAGGGCCTCCTTGCCGACCGGCCCACCTTCGCCATCGTCTCCTGTGGCGGGCGACTGGGGGACCCGCCGGCCGGGCAGGTGGACTTCCTCACGCCCTATCTGCGCACCGTGTTCGCGACCATCGGCCTGTCGAGCCTCGACATCCTGTGTCTGGAGGAGATGAACCGCGGCCCGGAGAAGGTGGCGGCCGCCCGCGCCGCGGCCCGGCTGTGGAGCGCGGCCTGCGTCGCCCGCGCGGCCGCCCCTCCGGGCGGATGAGGGCGATCTGGCGCGCAATGTGCTTCTGGGCGGGCAATGTCGATTTTTGTCGCATTTCCAACGACCCGCCCGACAGGAGCGTATTTTGCCGGCATTGCAGGAAACCCGCACCAGCGTGACACTGGCCCCCGCCAAGCCCACCGGGCTCGCCGACCTCGGCGTGCTGCCGGCCGAAGGCCTCGCGGTGAAGAAGGGGCGCGTGCACGAATTCCCGCAACTGCTGGCGGACGGCACCATCGGCCGGCGCTTCCAGGACCTGAAGGTCATTGCTATCAGGACGGAGGAGGCGGGCGCGCCGCTGGTGCGGCTCGTCGTGCAGTTCGAGGTGTTCGGCGACAACACCGCCGCCGCCGAGGCCGGCCCCGGCTTCGAGGCGGTGCTGAAGGCGGGCGACACGCCGCTCGCCACCTTCGCCTCCGGCAGCCTGTTCCTGCCCTTCGGCAATTTCTGGTACGCGAACCGCTTTGTCTTCGCGGTGCCGGTGGCGGATTTCGACGCGGCGGACAGGCTGGAGTTCGTCGCCAGGGCGGAAGAGGTCCGGTCGCTCTGAGCGGTGAGGATTTCGCCATGCCCGATCCCCTCGTTGCCGCCCCCGGCGTCCCCGATCCTGTTGCCCCCTATCCCTTCGTCCGGCGCGTGTCCCACCGCCTCCTCGGCGACATGCTGCGCATGACGCTGAGCGCGGCGTTGCACTACGACCTGACGCTGGAGGAGGGCCGCACCCTGTCGCGCGCCTTCACCGCCGTCGCGCACGACTGGCGGCGCACGGATTTCCTCTATCTCAGCCCCGTCGGCATGGACGGCGACTTCTCCGCCGCCGTCCATGCGGAAGGGGTGGACGTGGACACCGGCGGCGCCCCCCATCCCCTGAGCTGGGACGACGTGCGCGAACTCGCCGAACGCCTCGCGACGGAGTGAGGGCGCGCCACCGCGCTCCGCCTCACCCTGGAAGCCGGTGATCACAGTGGCCGCCCGGCGCGCCCGTGGAACGGGTGCCGCCGCATGTCGCGGGGGGCGGTCCGGACCTTCGCCTTGCGGCGCGGGCGCGATTGGCCGAGAGAGGGAATGTGTCGGATCGCGCCCGGGAGCAGCGCCATGCGGATCATCGTCCTCGGCGCCACCGGCCTCATCGGCTCCGCCGTGCTGGCGCGGCTGGCGTCGGCGGGGCATGAAGTGGTCGGCCTTGCGCGGAACATCGAGACGGCGGCCCGCACCCTGCCCAAGGGACGCTTCGTGGCGCTCGACCTCGGCACCGCGACGCCCGAACAACTGGCCGGTGAGCTGGACGGCGCCGACGCGGTGGTGAACGCCGCCGGCCTGCTTCAGGACGGGCCGGGCGAGAGCGTCGCGCGCGTGCATGTCTCAGGGATGGCGACTCTGATCGCGGCCTGCCGCCTCACCGGCGTGCGGCGCGTGGTCCACATCTCCGCCATCGGCGTCGATACGGGCACGCCCTCCGACTTCTCCCGCACCAAGCAGGAGGGCGATGCCCTGCTGGCCACGAGCGGGCTCGACCATGTCATCCTGCGCCCGTCCGTGGTGGTGGGGCGCCGGGCCTATGGCGGCAGCGCCATGTTCCGTGGGCTCGCCGCCCTGCCCGTGTTCCCGCTGTTCCCGGACACGGCCGATCTTCAGATCGTGCAGCTGGACGATGTGGCGGAAGCCGTCGCCGTCTTCGTCGCGCCCGAGGCTCCGGCCGGCGTGGAGATGGATCTTGCCGGGCCGGAACGGCTGTCCCTCGAAGAGGTGATCGCGACCTATCGCCGGTGGCTGGGCTTTGCTCCTGCGCGACGGATTCCGGTGCCCGGCTGGATCGCCCGCCTGATGTACTGGCTCGGCGACGGCATCGGCCGCCTCGGCTGGCGCCCGCCTCTGCGCAGTACGGTTGCGCGGGAGATCGCTCGCGGCGCCACGGGCGATCCCGGCCCGTGGATGCGGATGACCGGCATTCGGCCGCAATCCCTCGCCGACGCCCTCGCTGCCGAGCCTGCGGGCGTGCAGGAGCGCTGGTTCGCTGCCCTCTACACGCTGAAGCCGGCAATCTTCGTCCTGTTCGCCCTGTTCTGGATCGTGACCGGCCTCCTCTCCCTCGGCCCCGCCTATGATGCGGGCGTCGCGCTCCTGAAGGAGGGCGGCGCCGGCGCCCTCGCTGCTCCGCTCGCGATCGGCGGCGCTTTGGCGGACCTCGCCATCGGCCTCGGCATCGCCGTCCGCCGCACCACGCGGGTGGCCCTGTGGGCGGCACTCGCCGTCTCGCTGCTGTATGTGGTCGCCGGCACGGCGCTCCTGCCGCGCCTATGGCTCGATCCGCTCGGCCCGCTGGTGAAGATCGCACCCGTGGTGATGCTGAACCTCGTCGCCCTCGCCATCCTGAGGGACCGGTGATGGCCTATTTCGTTCTGAAGTTCCTTCACGTCATCGGCGCCACGGTGCTGCTCGGCACCGGGGCGGGCATCGCCTTCTTCATGGTGATGGCCCATGTCACCGGCAGCGCCGTGAAGGTGGCGGCGGTGGCGCGAATCGTGGTCCTCGCGGATTTCCTCTTCACCGCCACCGCCGTGGTGCTGCAACCGGTCACGGGCGCGCTGCTGGCGCAGACGGCAGGCTATCCGCTCACCGAGGGGTGGATCGTGCTGTCCATCGCGCTCTATCTCCTCACCGGCGCGTTCTGGCTGCCGGTGGTGGGAATGCAGATGCGCATGCGGAAGCTCGCAGAGGCCGCCGCCGCGGCGGGCACGGCGCTGCCAGCCGCCTATCATCGCCTGTTCTGGACCTGGTTCGCCTTCGGCTTCCCCGCCTTCGCGGCCGTGCTCGGCATCTTCTGGCTGATGATCGTGCGGCCGGACCTTCCGGCCTTCACCCTCGGCTGACTCGCCTCAGAAATCCCCCGCCTCCTCCGGCGCGATCACCACCGCCATGCCCTCCAGCGCGGGCTCCAGCTTCAATTGGCAGGCGAGGCGGGAGGCGAGGGTGCGGTTCTGGCTGGTGGCGAGCATGCGGCTTTCGCCGGGGCTGATCGGGGGCGCCGTGACGCCCTCCGGCAGCGTGACGAAGACATGGCAGGTGGCGCAGGCGCAGCCGCCGCCGCACTGGGCGGTGAGTTCCTCGATGCCGGCCTTGCGGATGGCCTTCAGCAGCGTCGCGCCATCACGCCCCGTCACCTCCTGGCGGGCGCCGCTGCGGGTTTCCACGGTGAAGCGCGCCAAGAGTCAGCCCCCCGCCCAGACGTCCGAACGCCGGCTCACGGCAGGATGACGGACGCGAGGTCCGCCGCCGCCGGGTGCCTTCCGCTGTCGCCGCCGTCGCGCGCGATCCGCACCGTGGCGAGGCCGGCGGAGGCGGCGGCGTCCAGCTCGTCCACATTGCCGGAGAGCACGAGGATCTGCGTCGGGGCGAGGCCGATCTCCTGGGCGATGGCCTTGTAGGCCTCCTCCTCCATTTTCTGACCCATGCGGGTGTCGAAGAAGCCGTCCAGCAGGCGCTCCGCATCCGAGCCGGCGGAGGAGAGCCAGAGCTTCTGCGCCAGTTCCGACGAGGAGGAGAAGGTGAAGAGCTTCAGCCCCTGCCCCTTCCAGGCGGCAAGGCTCGGCCCGGCATCGCCATGGACCTCCGCGCTGAAGGCGCCGGCCGCATAACCCTCCTGCCAGATGCGGCCCTGGATGATCTTGAGCGGCGTCGGATTGCGGCCCTGTTTCATCCAGCGCAGCAGCAGCGCTTCCGCCTCGCGGGGCTTGAGGGAGAAGCCGCCCATGAGGCGGCCGGCCTCGTCCAGCGCCTCCTCGATCTCCTCGTCCTCCGCGCCGTGCTCGGCGATGAAGGCGCCGAGCCGCTCGCGGGCATGGGGCACCAGCGTCTCATCGAGGAAGGACTGGGGGCCGAGAACGCCCTCGATGTCCATCAGCACCGCCTCTATGGCCATGACACCGCCTCTGCCTTATCGACCGAAATGCGCCCGTGTCGGGAACGCGCCAATGCGGCCCTTCCCCGGCACGCCGATCGGGTTTGAAGGGAAGGCAAGCACCCGCCGTGCCAGCCGCCGGCTTTGGCGGCGGCGGGGCGCCATGCTAGCCTCCGGCGCTGCTTTCCCCTGATCGATGAGCCGTCCCTTGCCTGCCGGTTGCCGTTGCCTCCTCGCCGGGCTGATCGCCTGGACCCTGGCCCTCACCATCGCCGCTGCCGCGCCGGCGCATGCGGCGGATGCTGCATTCACGCAATTCATCGCCTCCCTGTGGCCGGAGGCGCAGGCGGCGGGCGTGTCGCGCGCCACCTTCGAGCGGGAGACGGCGGGCCTCGAGCCCGACTACAAGCTGCCCGACCTCGCCTTGCCCGGCCGCCCCTCCACCGGCGCCGGCGGACAGGCCGAATTCGTGCAGGTGCCGGCGGCCTATGTGAAGGAGGCCACCATCGCCCGCCTTGCCGCCGAGGGGCAGCGGCTGATGCAGAAATACAAGGCGCCCCTCGACCGCATCGAGGCCATGTTCGGCGTGCCTGCCCCCGTGGTGCTGGCCATCTGGGGCCGCGAGACCGATTTCGGCCGCTACACCTCGCCCCACGACGCGCTCAAGGTGCTGGCGACGCAGGCCTATGCCGGACGACGCAAGGACCAGTACCGCACCGAGTTCATCCTCGCCCTGAAGATGCTGAACGACGGCGACGTGACCCGGAAGGATTTCCGCGCCTCCTGGGCCGGCGCGACCGGCCTCACCCAGTTCCTGCCCTCCGATTACGTGAAACACGGCGTCGATCTCGACGGCACCGGCCATGCCGACATCTGGCACTCGGTGCCGGACGCGCTCGCCTCCGCCGCCAAGCAGCTCGCCGACAAGGGATGGCAGCCGGGCGTGCGCTGGGCCTATGAGGTGCTGGCGCCGGTGAATGCCGACTGCACCATGGGCGTGCCGGAGGTGAAGCAGCCCATCAGCGAATGGATCCGCGCCCGCTACGCCCCCGTCCGCCGCCTCTCCGCCACCGAGGTGGCGCAGCCCGCATCGCTGTTGCAGCCGGAGGGCACCTACGGCCCCTCCTTCCTCACCACGGCGAACTATTTCGTCATCAAGCAGTACAATTTCTCCGACCTCTACGTGCTGTTCGTCGGGCACCTCTCCGACCGCATGACGGATCCCTCGCCCTTCCGCACGCCGTGGTCGGCCTCCTCCCAGCTCAAGACGAAATCGGTGGAGGCCATGCAGAAGCACCTCGCGCGGCTGGGGCTCTATTCCGACAAGATCGACGGCAAGGCCGGCATGCAGACGCGCGCGGCGCTCGGCGCCTACCAGAAGTCCGCCGGCCTCAAGGTGGACTGCTGGCCGAGCGAGGCGGTGCTGAACGCCATGAATGCCGGGCGCTGAAGCTCAGGGGATCGCGCGGTCCTCGTCCGGCCGGTGGAAGGTGAGGACGAGGACCACGGACGAGAGCGCCAGCACCGCCATCAGGCCGAAGCCGTCGGCGAACGAGCCGCGCAGGGACAGCACGAAGCCGGTGATAACAGGGGCGACGAAGCCGGCCAGCGCGAAGCAGAAATCCATGATGCCGAGCGCCGTCGCCGCCTTCTCCGGCACGATGTCCACATTCACCGCGAAATAGGCCGCGTTCGCCCCCATGGAGGCGGCGACCGCCAGCGAGATGCAGGCGATGGCCACCGGCAGGCTGGCGCTGAACGCCACCGGCACCACCGCGAGCGCCGCCACCAGTTGCGTCCCGGCGATGAGGTAGGAGCGCGACACGCGCAGCCGGCCGGTGGTCTTCAGGAGGTGATCCGACCAGCGCCCCAGCGCCCAGAGCGCCACGGCGGCACACAGCCAGGGCAGCACGGTGAAGGCGCCCACGGCGGCAAGGTTCAGCCCGTAGGACTGCTGGAGATAGCTCGGCAGCCAGGCCATGAAGAAGAACAGGAAGTAGCCGAAGACGAAGAAGGCCCAGTAGTTCACCAGCAGCGTGCGGTTGGTGAGCAGCACCCGCACCTCGCTCATGCGCGGCCAGCGGCGGACGGGCGCGGCCTCCGCCGTCTGGCCTTCGCGGATGAAGGCGAGTTCCTGCGCATTCACATGGCGCGACTGGGCCGGGTCGTCGCGGAACAGGACGTACCAGAGCGGCACCCAGACCAGCGAGAGCGCGAACAGCACGGCGAACGTGCCGCGCCAGCCCAGCGCCGCCAGAAGCTGCGTCACGATCGGCCCGCCGCAGGCGAGCGCCACCGGCACAGCCACCAGCGCATAGGAGAGCGCGCTCGCCTGCCGGGCCGGCGGCAGCCAGCGCTCCACCGCGCCGGTGACGGCGGAGAAGTTCGGCCCCTCCGCCATGCCCAGCAGCGTGCGCGCGAGATAGAGAGTGAGGAAGCCGGAGGCGAGGCCGGTGAGGCCGATGGACAGGCTCCACAGCACCGCCGCGATGCTCAGCACGATGCGCGCGCCATAGCGATCCACCGTGAAGCCGCCGATAAGCGTCGTCACCGCATAGCCGAGGCCGAACGCGCCGAGGATGGTGCCGGCGGCGGCCTTGGAGAGGCCGAGCTGCTGCTCGATGGCCGGGATGGCATAGGAGATGGCGGCGCGATCGATGTAGTTCACCACCGTGATGGCGAACAGCAGGAAGATCACCACCCTGTGGAACCGCGTCGCTGCCATGGCTCTCCCCCCCCCGTGCGCGGTGAGTCACCGGCCGGGAGCACCATGGGCAAGACGCGCGGTCTTAATCAAGAGCGATCCGCCACAACCGTCATCCCCCGGTTCATCCGGGGGATCCACGCCTCCGCGGGAACGGTGCCCGGCCTCCTGCACCCCGCGCGCGGCACCGTGGACGCCCGGACAAGCCGGGGCATGCCGACAGTGAGTGCCCCTCACTCCGGCCCGTCGATGAGCGGATCGGGCCGCGCGAAGGCGGCGAGCGCCGCGCGGTCGGCGAGGGTGATGACGGCGCCCCGGCTCGTCACGCCGTGGGTCTTGAGCACGGCGAAGGCGCGGGAGAGATTTTCCGGCGTCATGCCCAGCAGCGAGGAGAGGACCCGTTTCTCGAACGGCAGAGTGATGCGCCCTGCGCCCTCCGCATCGGCGCGCTGGAGCAGCCAGTTGGCGAGGCGCTCCGCCCCGGTGCGCAATTTCTGGCCCTTCACCTCCTTCACCGCCCGGCGATAGCCGCGGGCCAGCTCGGTGACGACAGCACGGGTGAAGGCCGCGTCCGTGCCCATCGCATCGCGCACCTTCTCGGCCGGGATCATCAGCACCTGCGATTTCTGCAGGGTGCGGGCGGACTGGAGATAGATGCGCGCATTGAGCACCGCCGCGAGGATGAAGGTGCCCACCGGCTCCACGATGCTCATGGTGGTCTCGCGCTCGCCGGAGGTGGCGAACAGCTCCACCTGCCCCTCCACCACCACATGGAGGAAGTCCGCCTCGTCATTCTCGTTGATCAGCGTCACCCCCGGCGGGAATCGCTGGAGAAACGCCGTGCGCACCAGCTCCGCGAAGGTCTCCTCGCGGGCATCGGCGAACAGCGGCAGGCTTCGGATCACGGCGGCGTCGTCGGGCCTCATGCGCACCTCGTTTCGTCACCCCTACCATGCCATCGCCTTCGCCACTTGACAAATGTCAATTGCCGCGTCAAAGCTTGTAAAGTCGAGACAGTAATAAAGACATTTCGCGTCGGGTCATCCAATAAGTCTCCGCTGTTTTCTGATGACCGAAGTCTATTACTGATACAGATCAAAGAAGCCACGGCGCCCCCGCCGCAGGTTGCGACGCGCGGTCCAGCCGCGACTTTGCAACTGGCGGGTTGAAGCCATGCACACCCCTTTCGAGGCGAGCCAAAGCGACCAGCGGCGCGCCCTTTCCATGAGCACCCTCGCCTTCACCGTGTGCTTCGCGGTGTGGACGATCTTCTCCATCATCGGCATCCGCATCCGGCAGGATCTCGGCCTCTCGGACACCGAGTTCGGCCTCCTCATCGGCACGCCGATCCTCACCGGCTCGCTCATCCGCGTGGCGCTGGGCGTGTGGGCGGACGTGTATGGCGGGCGCGTGGTTTTCGCCCTCACCATGCTGGCGGCGGCAGTGGCCACCTTCCTCCTCACCTATGCCGCGACCTATCCGCAGTTCCTGCTGGCGGCGCTGGGCGTCGGCATCGCCGGCGGCTCCTTCTCGGTGGGCGTCGCCTATGTCTCGCGCTGGTATCCGGCGGGCAAGCAGGGCACGGCGCTCGGCATCTTCGGCGCCGGCAACGTGGGCGCGGCGGTGACCAAGTTCCTGGCCCCCTTCGTGCTCGTCGCCTTCGGGTGGCAGATGGTGGCGCAGGTGTGGGCCGCCGCCCTCGTGGTGATGGCGGTGCTTTTCTTCGTCACCACCAAGGATGATCCGGTGCTGGTGGAGCGCCGCCGCCTCGGCATCAAGCCGAAGAGCGCGTGGCTGGAGCTGGAGCCGCTGAAGAACGTCCAGGTGTGGCGCTTCTCGCTCTATTATTTCTTCGTCTTCGGCGCCTTCGTCGCGCTGGCGCTGTGGCTGCCCCAGTATCTGGTGAAGGTCTACGGCCTCGACATCAAGCAGGCGGGCATGATCGCCGCCGCCTTCTCCGTGCCGGCGAGCCTGTTCCGCGCCTATGGCGGGCATCTCTCCGACGTCTACGGCGCGCGGCGGGTGATGTACTGGACCTTTCTCGTCTCCGTCCTCGCCACCTTCGTGCTGTCCTATCCGCCCACGGACTATGTGGTGCGCGGCATCAACGGGCCCATCACCTTCCACATGGAAATGGGCGTCGCCGGCTTCACCGTCACGGTGTTCGTGCTCGGCTTCTTCATGGCCCTGGGCAAGGCGGCGGTCTACAAGCACATCCCGGTCTACTACCCCAACAATGTGGGCGCCGTGGGCGGCCTCGTGGGGATGATCGGCGGCCTCGGCGGCTTCGTGCTGCCCCTCGCCTTCGGCGTGCTCAACGACCTCACCGGCCTGTGGACCAGCTGCTTCATGCTGCTGTTCGTCATCGCGGTCGGGGCGCTGGCCTGGATGCACCTCGCCATCCGCCATATGGAGAAGGAAGCCTCCGCTCCCGCGCTGGCCAGCCTGCCCGAGCTGCCGGAAATGCAGGGCATGCCGACGCCAGCCCTGCCCGCCCGCAAGGCCGGCGCGGTGCTGACCGACTGGCGGCCCGAGGACAAGGCCTTCTGGGCCTCCACCGGCCGCGCCATCGCCCGGCGCAACCTTTGGCTCTCCATCCCGGCGCTGCTCTTGTCCTTCGCCATCTGGCAGGTGTGGTCGGTGGTGGTGGCGAAGCTGCCGCTGGTGGGCTTCAAATTCACCACCGACCAGCTGTTCTGGCTCGCCGCCTTGCCGGGCCTGACCGGCGCGACGCTGCGCATCTTCTATTCCTTCATGGTGCCGATCTTCGGCGGGCGGCTGTGGACGACGCTCACCACCTGGTCGCTCATCATCCCCGCGCTCGGCATCGGCTATGCGGTGCAGAACCCGGACACGCCCTATGTGGTGCTGCTCATCCTCGCGCTGCTGTGCGGCTTCGGCGGCGGCAACTTCGCCTCCTCCATGGCCAACATCTCCTTCTTCTTCCCCAAGGCGGAGAAGGGCAACGCGCTGGCGCTGAATGCCGGCCTCGGCAATCTCGGGGTCAGCGTGGTGCAGTTCGTGGTGCCGCTGGTCATCACCATGGGCCTGTTCGGCACCTTCGGCGGTGATCCGGCGATGGTGAAGGCGGCGGCGGGGCCGGCGCCCATGTGGCTGCAGAATGCCGGCTTCGTCTTCGTGCCCTTCATCGTCCTCTCGGCCTTCGGCGCGTGGTTCGGCATGAACGACATCGCCGACGCCCGCGCCTCGTTCCGCGAGCAGTCGGTAATCTTCCAGCGCAAGCACAACTGGATCATGTGCTGGCTCTATACGGGGACGTTCGGCTCCTTCATCGGCTATTCCGCGGGCTTTCCGCTGCTCACGAACATCCTCTTCCCGGAGGTGAACGCGCTCTCCTACGCCTTCCTCGGCCCGCTGGTCGGCGCCCTCGCCCGCTCCGGCACGGGGTGGCTGGCGGACCGCTATGGCGGCGGGCGGGTGACGCTCTTCGTCTTCGTGCTGATGATGGCGGGCGTGTCGGGCGTGCTGTGGACCATCGGCATGCGGGCGGAACCCTGGGCTTTCTCGGCCTTCTTCGCGGCCTTCCTGGTGCTGTTCTTCGCCACCGGCGTGGGCAACGCCTCCACCTTCCAGATGATCCCCGCGATCATGGCGAAGGAGATGGACCGCCTGATGCCCGCCGCCGATGCGGAGGCGCGCCGCAAGCAGGCGGAGAAGGAGGCTGCGGCCATCACCGGCTTCACCTCGGCGATTGCCGCCTTCGGGGCCTTCTTCATCCCCAAGGGCTACGGCACCTCCATCGCGCTGACGGGCGGGCCGGAGGCGGCGCTCTGGGCCTTCCTCGGCTTCTATGTGAGCTGCCTGGTCATCACCTGGGCCGTCTACACCCGCAAGGGCGGCCTCCTCCACGACATCGAGCGCGGGATCGCCCCGCGCGCCACCCCCCGTCCGGCTGCGGCCGCGTAGCACCAGCGGTTCGCGAGCCCGGCTCGCGAACCGGTGGTCAAGCCCGCGCGGCGCTTGAGCGAAAACACACGGAAGGCTCTACCCATGTCCCATTTCCTCGACCGGCTCACCTTCTTCCGCCGCGAGACCGAGCCCTTCTCCAACGGCCACGGCATCGTCACCCACGAGGACCGCTCGTGGGAGGACGGCTACAGGAAGCGCTGGCAGCACGACAAGATCGTGCGCTCCACCCATGGCGTGAACTGCACCGGCTCCTGCTCGTGGAAGATCTATGTGAAGGGCGGCATCGTCACCTGGGAAACCCAGCAGACGGACTATCCCCGCACCCGCCCGGACCTGCCGAACCATGAGCCGCGCGGCTGCGCCCGTGGCGCCTCCTACAGCTGGTATCTCTATTCCGGCGCGCGGGTGAAGCACCCCATGGTGCGCGGGCGCCTCCTCAAGCTCTGGCGCGAGGCGCGGGCCAAGCTGCCGCCGGTGGCCGCCTGGGCTTCCATCGTCGGCGATGCGGAAAAGCGCGCCTCCTACACCTCCATCCGCGGCCATGGCGGGCTCGTGCGCGCCAGCTGGGACGAGGTGAACGAGATCATCGCCGCCGCCAACGCCCATACCATCCGCACCCACGGCCCGGACCGGGTGGCGGGCTTCTCGCCCATCCCGGCCATGTCCATGGTCTCCTATGCGGCGGGAGCGCGCTATCTCTCGCTGCTCGGCGGCGTGTGCCTCTCCTTCTACGACTGGTATTGCGACCTGCCGCCCGCCTCGCCGCAGACCTGGGGCGAGCAGACCGACGTGCCGGAAAGCGCCGACTGGTACAATGCCGGCTTCATCATCGTGTGGGGCTCCAACGTGCCGCAGACCCGCACGCCGGACGCCCATTTCTATACCGAAGTGCGCTACAAGGGCACCAAGAGCGCGGTAGTGACGCCGGACTATGCCGAGGCCACCAAGTTCGCCGACATCTGGCTGAACCCCAAGCAGGGCACCGATGCCGCGCTGGCCCTCGCCATGGGCCATGTGATCCTGCGCGAATATCATCTCGACCGGCAGGTGCCCTATTTCGACGATTACCTGCGTCGTTACTCGGACATGCCCTTCCTCGTGCGGCTCGTCGAGCGCGACGGCCGCCTCGTGGCGGAGCGGATGCTGCGCGCGTCCGACCTGCCCGGCGGCCTCGGCGAGACCAACAATCCCGAGTGGAAGACCGTCGCCTTCGATGAGGCGAGCGGCGACCTCGTCGCCCCCGTGGGCTCCATCGGCCACCGCTGGGGCGAGCAGGCCAAATGGAACCTGGAGGAGAAGGACGGCACCGGCCGCGCCCTGCGCCTGCGCCTCTCGCTGGAGGACCATGCGGATGAGATCGCGGCCGTGGACTTCCCCTATTTCGGCGGCCGCGCTACCGAGCATTTCGTGGCCACCGACCATGGCGAGGTGCTGACCCGCAACTTGCCCGTGCGCCTTGTGCAGGGCGCGGACGGCAGCGTGATGAAGGTCGCCACCGTCTACGATCTCATGATGGCCAATTACGGCCTCGACCGCGGCTTCGGCGGCGGCAATGTCGCCGTCTCCTATGACGCGGACGTGCCCTTCACCCCCGCCTGGGCCGAGCGCATCACCGGCGTGAAGCGCGATGCCATCATCACCGTGGCGCGCGAGTTCGCCACCAATGCGGAGAAGACCAACGGGCGCTCGATGATCATCATCGGCGCGGCCATGAACCACTGGTATCACATGGACATGAACTACCGGGGGGTCATCAACCTCCTGGTGTTCTGCGGCGCCATCGGCCAGTCGGGCGGCGGCTGGTCGCATTATGTGGGGCAGGAGAAACTGCGGCCGCAGACCGGCTGGCAGCCACTCGCCTTCGGCCTCGACTGGTCGCGCCCGCCCCGGCACCAGAACGCCACCTCCTTCTGGTATGCCCACACGGACCAGTGGCGCTACGAGACGCTGACCGCCGGCGAGATCCTCTCCCCCACCGCGCCCAAGGGCGAGTGGGACAAGAGCTTCATCGACTACAACGTCCGCGCCGAGCGCATGGGCTGGCTGCCCTCCGCGCCCCAGCTGAAGCAGAACCCGCTCGCCATCTCCGCGAAGGCGAAGGCCGCCGGCCAGGAGGTGAAGGACTACGTCGCCTCCGCGCTCAAGAGCGGCGAGCTGGAACTCTCCTGCCACGACCCGGATCATCCGGACAACTGGCCGCGCAACCTCTTCGTCTGGCGCTCCAATTTGCTGGGGTCCTCGGGCAAGGGGCACGAATACTTCCTCAAGCACCTGCTCGGCACCCAGCACGGCGTGATGGGCAAGGACCTCGGCAGCGAAGGCGCGGTGCGCAACACGGAAGTCGCTTGGCAGGAGGAAGCGCCCACCGGCAAGCTCGATCTGCTGGTGACGCTGGACTTCCGCATGTCCACCACCTGCGTCTACTCGGACATCGTGCTGCCCACCGCCACATGGTACGAGAAGAACGATCTGAATACTTCGGACATGCACCCCTTCATCCATCCGCTCTCGGCGGCGGTGGACCCGGCGTGGGAAGCGCGTTCCGACTGGGACATCTACAAGGGCCTCGCCCGCACCTTCTCGGCCGTCGCGCCCGAGGTGCTGGGGGTGGAGACCGACACGGTGCTCACCCCCATCCTCCACGACACGCCCGCCGAGATCGCGCAGGCGCTGGACGTGAAGGACTGGAAGAAGGGCGAGGTGGAGCCCATTCCCGGCAAGACCATGCCCAGCGTGACCGTGGTGGAGCGCGACTATCCCGCGACCTACGCCCGCTTCACCGCGCTCGGCCCGCTGATGGAGAAAATCGGCAACGGCGGCAAGGGAATCAGCTGGAAGACCGGGCATGAGGTGGACGCCCTGCGCGCCCTCAACGGCACCCATCGCGAGGGCCCCGCCAAGGGCCTTGCGAAGATCGAGACCGACATCGACGCCGCCGAGGTCATCCTCATGCTGGCGCCGGAAACCAATGGCGAGGTGGCGGTGAAGGCGTGGGAAGCGCTTTCCCAGAACACCGGCCGCGAGCACGCCCATCTCGCCTTGCCGAAGGAAGACGAGAAGATCCGCTTCCGCGACGTACAGGCCCAGCCGCGCAAGATCATCTCCTCGCCCACCTGGTCGGGCATCGAGAGCGAGAAGGTCTGCTACAACGCCGGCTACACCAACGTCCACGAGCTGATCCCCTGGCGCACGCTCACCGGCCGCCAGCAGCTCTATCAGGACCACCTGTGGATGCGGGCCTTCGGCGAGGAGCTCGTCACCTGGAAGCCGCCGGTGGATCTGAAGACCATCCCCGGCCATCGCAATGCCAAGCCCAACGGCAATACCGAGATCGTGCTCAACTTCCTCACGCCGCACCAAAAGTGGGGCATCCACTCAACTTATACTGACAATCTACTGATGCTCACCCTCAACCGGGGCGGGCCGGTGATCTGGATCAGCGAGGACGACGCCCGCGCGGCCGGCCTTGCCGACAATGACTGGGTGGAGGTGTTCAACGCCAACGGCGCATTGACCGCCCGCGCCGTGGTCTCCCAGCGCGTCATGCCGGGCATGGCCATGATGTATCACGCGCAGGAGAAGATCATTAACACCCCCGGCTCGGAAATGACCGGCAAGCGCGGCGGCATCCATAATTCCGTGACGCGCACGGTGCTGAAGCCGACCCACATGATCGGCGGCTACGCCCAGCAATCCTACGGCTTCAACTATTACGGCACGGTCGGCGCCAACCGCGACGAGTTCGTGGTGGTGCGCAAGATGAACAAGGTCGATTGGCTCGAGGACGAGCTGCCGGCCGCTTCCGAAAAGGAGATGGCCCAATGAAGATCCGCGCCCAGATCGCCATGGTGCTGAACCTCGACAAGTGCATCGGGTGTCACACCTGCTCCGTCACCTGCAAGAACGTGTGGACGAGCCGCCAGGGCGTGGAATACGCCTGGTTCAACACTGTGGAGACCAAGCCCGGCGTCGGCTATCCCCGCGAGTGGGAGAACCAGAAGAAGTGGAACGGCGGCTGGCGCCGCAAGGCGAACGGCAAGATCGAGCCGCGCATCGGTGCGAAGTGGCGGGTGCTCGCCAACATCTTCGCCAATCCGGACCTGCCGGAGATCGATGATTATTACGAGCCCTTCACCTTCGATTACGAGCACCTGCACACCGCGAAGGAATCGAAAGCCTTCCCCACCGCCCGCCCGCGCTCCCTCGTTTCCGGCGAGCGGATGGAGAAGATCGAGTGGGGGCCGAACTGGGAGGAGATTCTGGGCGGCGAGTTCGCCAAGCGCCGCAAGGACGTGAACTTCGAGGGTGTGCAGGCCGAGATCTACGGCCAGTTCGAAAACACCTTCATGATGTACCTGCCGCGCCTGTGCGAGCACTGCCTGAACCCCACCTGCGCGGCCGCCTGCCCCTCCGGCGCCATCTACAAGCGCGAGGAGGACGGCATCGTCCTCATCGATCAGGACAAGTGCCGGGGCTGGCGCATGTGCGTGTCGGGCTGCCCCTACAAGAAGATCTACTACAACTGGTCTTCGGGGAAGTCGGAGAAGTGCATCTTCTGCTATCCCCGCATCGAGGCGGGCCAGCCCACCGTGTGCTCGGAAACCTGCGTCGGGCGCATCCGCTATCTCGGCGTGCTGCTCTATGACGCCGACCGCATCGAGGAAGCGGCCAGCGTGAAGGACGAGAAGAAGCTCTACCAGGCCCAGCTCGACCTCTTCCTCGATCCCAAGGATCCCGCCGTCATCGCCCAGGCCCGCGCCGATGGCGTGCCGGATGCCTGGATCGAGGCGGCGAAGGTTTCGCCCATCTGGAAGATGGCCATGGAGTGGAAGGTCGCCTTCCCGCTCCATCCCGAATACCGCACCCTGCCCATGGTCTGGTACGTGCCGCCGCTCTCGCCCATCCAGTCCGCCGCCACCGCCGGCAAGATGGGCATGGATGGCGAGATGCCGGATGTGCGCTCCCTGCGCATCCCTTTGCGCTACCTCGCAAATCTCCTCACCGCCGGCAACGAGGAGCCGGTCGCCCTGGCGCTGGAACGCATGCTCGCCATGCGCGCCTACATGCGGGCGAAGACCGTGGACGGCCGCATCGATGGGGTCATCGCCACCAAGGTCGGCCTCACCGGCGCGGACATCGAGGACATGTACCAGACCATGGCCATCGCCAATTACGAGGACCGCTTCGTCATCCCCACAGCCCATCGCGAGGCGGGGGAAGACCCGTTCGATCTGCGCGGATCGTGCGGCTTCTCCTTCGGCAACGGCTGCTCGGGCGGGGACAGTGATGTGAACCTGTTCGGCAGCCCCACCCACACGCCCGGCCGGCGCACCAAGACACCGATGGAGGTGGAGTGATGGACGACAACCTCACCCTCAAGGCCCTCTCCCGCCTCCTCCTCTATCCCGAGGCGGCGTTGCAGGATGCGGCGCCCCACCTCGCCGAGGCGCTCACCGAAGACGGCCGGCTCGACGCCCCCACCCGCCTCGGCCTCATGCCGCTGCTGCGCTCGCTCGCGGGCGAGGACCTCTACGACCTGCAAGAGGCTTATGTGAGCCTCTTCGACCGCACGCGGCGCCTGTCCCTGCATCTGTTCGAGCATGTGCATGGGGAAAGCCGCGACCGCGGGCAGGCCATGGTGGACCTCGCGGCGCTCTACGCGCAGGGCGGCCTCGCCATCGACGCCAACGAGCTGCCGGACTTCCTGCCCCTGTTCCTGGAGTTCCTCGCCACCCGTCCGGAGGCGGAGGCGCAAGGGCTGCTCGCCGACGTGGATCACATCCTCGCCACGCTGGAAGAGCGCCTGAACGAGCGCGGCTCGCTCTATGCCGCCGTGCTCACCGCCGCGCGCCACCTTGCCGGTGCCGAAGCGGTGTTGGCACCCACACAGGAGCCGGCGCCCCACACCGAAGACCACTCCGCCCTCGACCTCACCGCCCTGGACAAGGAGTGGGAGGAAACCGCCGTCACCTTCGGCCCCGGCGATGCCGCCTCCTGCGGCGTCGATCGCTTCCGCACCCAGCTCCGCGCCGCCCAGCGCGATGTGCGCCACCCGGCGCCTCAACCTGCCGCCTGAAGGAGACGACCATGTCGCAGGCCATCAATTCAGCCCTGTTCGGCTGGTATCCCTACCTCTGCCTCACGGTGTTTCTCGTCGCCAGCCTCATCCGGTTCGACCGCGAGCAATACACCTGGAAGACCGGCTCCTCGCAGCTGCTGCGCAAGCGGCAATTGCGCTGGGGATCGAACCTCTTCCATGTGGGCATCCTCGTCATCTTCATCGGCCATGCGGTTGGCCTCCTCACCCCCATCTGGGTGTTCGATGCGCTGGGCATCTCGCATTCCTTCAAGCAGGGCCTCGCCATCACCGTGGGCGGCATCGCCGGGATGATGTGCTTCATCGGTATCGCGCTCCTGGCCCACCGCCGGCTGTTCGATCCGCGCATCCGGGCGAACTCCAGCTTCGGCGACACCGCCATCCTGCTGCTGCTGTGGGTTCAGCTCACGCTCGGCCTCTCCACCATCTTCGTCTCGCTCCACCACATGGATGGGCACGAGATGGTGAAGTTCATGAACTGGGCGCAGGGCATCCTCACCCTCCAGCCGGCGGCGGCCGCCTATGTGGCGGACGTGAGCCCCATCTTCAAGGCGCACCTCGTGCTGGGCATGACGATCTTCCTCGTCTTCCCCTTCACCCGCCTCGTGCATGTGTGGAGCGCGCCGGTCTGGTATCTCGGCCGGCCCGGCTATCAGGTGGTGCGTTCGCGCCGGCCTGCCCGCAAGCCGGTCGCGATGCGCCCGCAGCCGGCGACGGCGGCCGTGCGCCCCGCCGCCCGTCCTCTCAGCAATCCGGCGGAGTGAGAGCCATGGTCGAGATCGTCAGCCGCACCGCACCCCGCCCCGCCGGGCGCCGGCCGCAGGAACTCTCCGTGGACGGCGTCACCATCGCCCGCGCCGACATCGCCCGCGAAGCGCAGAACCATGCGGCCGCCGACCCCGCCGCCGCATGGCAGGCCGCCGCCCATGCCCTCGTGGTGCGCCAGCTGCTCCTCGCCGAGGCCGACCGCCTCGGCATCGCCGCCGTGCCGGAGGAGGACGACGAGGACCGTCGCGAAACCGAGGAAGAGGCGGTCATCCGCGCCCTGCTCGAGGAAGAGGTGAAGGTGCCCACGGCGGACGAGGCCACCTGCCGGCGCTATTTCGCGCGCAACCCCGCCCTCTTCCGCACCGGCGACCTCTATGAGGTGGCGCACATCCTCATCGCCGCCGACCCGGCCGACACTGAAGCCCGGCAGGCGGCGCGGGAGCAGGCCGACGCTTTGCTCAAAGCCCTTCTCTCGGGCGCCGTGGCGTTCAAGACCGCGGCGCGCGAAACCTCCGCCTGCCCCTCTCGCGAGGTGGGCGGCAGCCTCGGCCAGATCGGCAAGGGACAGACCGTGCCGGAGTTCGAGGCGGCGCTGGCGGCCATGGAGCCGGGCGCCATCCACCCCGTGCCGGTGGAGACGCGCTACGGCTTCCACATCGTGCGTCTTGCTCATCGGGTTGAGGGGCGAGACCTGCCGTTCGAGATGGTGCGGGAGGCCATTGCCGGCCATCTGGAGCTGTCCTCCTGGCACGCCGCCATGCGTCAGTATGTGAGCCTGCTCATCGGCCGCGCCGACATTCGCGGCATATCCATGGACGGGGCTTCATCGCCCCTCGTGCAATAGGGGCCCGCCATGCTGCTCGGAAGCCTGCTTCGGCGCCTGCGCGATGAACGCTTTGCGCAGGAAACCCTCCTCGGCCTCGGCGATCTCTCCCTCGTCGCCCGCGCCGATGCGGCCGGGGCGGCCTATGGGGAGAGCGCGGCGGACTATGCCGCCTCCGCCTGCGCCCGCTTCGGCGATCAGGCGGGCGACGAGGACTGGCTGGCGCTGATGACCGCGCTGGAGCGCAGCACCGACCCCGCCGCCACCTGCCTCAGGACCATGACCGAGTGGGCCCTGAAGGACGATGCGGCGGCCGCCGCCCGTGAAGCCGAAGGCGCTGCCCATGACGGCTGTGGCTGCGGCGGAGGGGGCGGGTGTGGGGGTGGAGGGCACGGTGGGGGCCACCATGGGCACGGCTGAGCGCCTCCGCCCGGACGGCATCCTCGATGAATTGTTCGACAACAATCTCGCCTGGGCGCGTGCCAAGACGGAAGAGGACCCCACCTTCTTCCGCCGCCTCGCCGAGCAGCAGGCGCCGCGCTTCCTGTGGGTCGGCTGCTCCGACAGCCGGGTGCCGGCCAACGACGTGGTGGGGCTCGACCCCGGCGAGCTGTTCGTCCACCGCAACATCGCCAACGTCATCCATTCCAGCGACATGAACATGCTGGCGGTGCTGGAATTCGCCGTGGAAGTGCTGGGCGTGCGCCATGTCATCGTCTGCGGCCATTATGGCTGCGGCGGTGTGCGGCGCGCGCTGGAGAATGCCGCCGGCACCGGCGGCAGCGCGCTGGTGGACCACTGGCTCGCCCCCATCGTCGATCTCTATTGCCGCCATCGCCGGGACATCGCGGCGGCCGGCGATGCCGCCCGGCAGATCGACCGCATGTGCGAGCTGAACGTCGCCTTGCAGATGCGCCGCCTCGCCGCCACGCCGGTCATGAAATCCGCCTGGGCGCGCGGCCATCAGGTGACGGTGCACGGCTGGATCTACGGCATCGGCGACGGCCTGTTGCGCGACCTCGGCACCACCATTTCCTCGCCCGAAGACTTCGCCGCTCTGCCGCCTCTCGACGATCTCATCGCCGCCCCGGCCGAGCCCATGACCGCCGCCCGGCGGCACGCCATCGCCGCCTTCCTGGAGATGGACGCGGAAGTGTTTCCCGCCCTCGGCGCCTGTGGCGTCGGCGCCTGTACCTGCGGCGCCTTTCCCCTGCCATCCGCCCGCGCGGCGGAGGAGGCCTGACTCATGCCCACCCAGATCGCCCCCTGCCCTGTGCCGGCGTCGCCCTGCGCGCTCATCGACCTGTTCGGCCGCCGCATCACCTATCTGCGCCTCTCCGTGACCGACCGCTGCGATTTGCGCTGCGTCTATTGCATGGCGGAGGACATGACCTTCCTGCCGCGCAACGAGGTGCTCTCCATCGAGGAGCTGGACCGCCTCGCCACCGCCTTCATCCGCCAGGGCGTCACCAAGCTGCGCCTCACCGGCGGCGAGCCGCTGGTGCGGCGGGGCATCATGGACCTCGTCGCCTCCCTCTCCCGCCACCTCGCCTCCGGCGCGCTGAAGGAGCTGACCCTGACCACCAACGGCACCCAGCTCGCCAGCCACGCGGACGACCTCGCGCGGCTCGGGGTGCGGCGGGTGAATGTGTCCCTCGACACGCTGGACCCTGATACCTTTAAGCGAGTCACCCGGCGCGGATCGCTGGCCGTCGTGATGGACGGAATCCGCGCGGCGCTGAATGCCGGACTGACTGTGAAACTGAACGTGGTGGCACTCGCCGATTCCACACCCGGCAACGTGGTGAAACTCATCGAATTCGCCCACCGGCATGGCATGGACATCACCTTCATCGAGACCATGCCACTGGGCGACGTGGGGGTGGACCGGGTCGATCAATACCTGCCGCTCGACAAGCTCAGGGCCTTGATAGAGCAGCACTTTTCCCTGATCGACACGCCGGAGCGCACCGGCGGCCCCGCCCGCTACGCCCGCGTCGCGGAAACCGGAGGCCGCATCGGCTTCATCACCCCCATGAGCCACTCCTTCTGCGAGAGCTGTAACCGTATCCGGGTAGGCGCGACGGGTGTTCTCTACACCTGCCTCGGCCAGGAAAATGCAGTGGATCTAAAGACTTGCCTGCGCACTGGCGGCGAGGCAGCGATGGTGGAGGCCATCGCCGATGCCATCCGCGCGAAGCCCCGCGGGCACGATTTCGTCATCACCCGCGGCGGCGCCCCGGCCCTGGCACGGCATATGTCGGCGCTGGGTGGCTGAGAAAAATTCTTTCTATATTTCAGGACTATAGCCATGCGCACCGCCGCCACTGTCCGCGCCTTCACCGGCCTCGCCGTGCTGAGCCGGGGCTTCCGCCCCTTCTTCCTCGGCGCCGGCCTGTTCGCCCTCGTCGCCATCGCCGTCTGGCCGGCGGCGTTTCTGGGCGAAGTCATTATTCCGACTGCATTTTCCGCTGTGGAATGGCACGCCCACGAGATGCTGTTCGGCTACGGCGCCGCCGTCATCGCCGGCTTTCTCCTCACCGCCATCCCCAACTGGACCGGCCGCCTGCCGGTGGCGGGAAATGCTCTCGGAAGCCTTGTCCTGCTTTGGTTTGCGGGCCGCGCCGCCGTGCTCGTCTCCGCCAAGATCGGCTGGGCCACGGCGGCGGGGATCGACGTGGCCTTTCTCGCCGTGTTCGCGCTGGTGGTGGCGCGGGAGGTCACGGCGGGGAAAAACTGGCGCAATCTCAAAGTTATAGCTGTGGTGGGCTTGCTCGCCGGCGCCAATCTCGCCTTCCATCTGGAAGCCCATTTCACCGGCGATGCCGACCATGCGGGGCGGGCGGCTCTGGCACTGATCGTCTTCCTCATCCTCCTGTTCGGCGGCCGGGTGGTGCCGAGCTTCACCGGCAACTGGCTGGCTCGGCGGCCGAATGAACAACGGCCCGCGCCGTTCGACCGCTGGGATTCCTATGCCCTCGGCATTTCCGCGCTGGCGCTCATTGGCTGGATCGCCTTTCCCGACAAGGGTTTGACGGGCATCGCGCTGATCGCGGCCGGGCTTGCATCCCTGGCCCGGCTCGCCCGCTGGCGCGGCTGGCGGACCTTCGCCGACCCGCTGGTTCTGGTGCTGCACGGCGCCTTCCTGCTGGTGGCGCTGGGCTTCCTCGCGGCCGGAGCGACGGCGCTGGCGCCGGGTCATGTGCCACCCGCCGTCGGGCTCCACGTGTGGGCAATCGGCGGCATCGGCGGCATGACTTTGGCCATGATGACACGGGCGACCCTCGGCCATTCCGGCCAGGCGCTTGCCGCAACGCCCGGCACCATCGCGGTCTATCTCCTTGTCGTTGCAGCACTTGTGGCGCGCGTGGCCATGGCTTGCCTCCCCCAGTGGATGGCACCGCTCATGCTGGTCGCGGCCGCCTTCTGGTGCGCCGCGTTCACCGGCTTCGTCATCATCTACGGGCCGATGCTGGTACGACGGAGTTGAGGTCGGATGAAGCTTGGCCATACCCGGCAACCGCGCATACGACTTTAGTCGTAAGAATCAGAAAGGCGCTGGCCTTTACGGTGCGAGACGGTAGCCTCCCTGCAACGATCGATAACAAGGGAGCACGCCAATGCAGCGCCTGTCCGCCGCAGCCAAAGCCTTTCGACCCGCCCATCTCGCCGCAGCCGCCCTCTCCTGCGCGCTCGCCCTCGCCCCGGCCGCCGCACGGGCCGAGTTCGTCAACGTCCTCACCGGCGGGACGTCCGGAGTCTACTATCCGCTTGGCGTCGCGATCTCGAAGGTCATCGGCGAGAAGGTGCCGGGCACCCGCCCCTCGGTGCAGGCGACCAAAGCGTCGGTGGAGAATCTGAACCTCATCCAGCAGGGCAAGGGCGAGGTCGCCTTCACCCTCGCCGACAGCCTCGCCGACGGCGCGGCCGGCAAGGAAGAGGCCGGTTTCAAAACGCCGCTCACCAAGGTGCGGGCGCTGGGCGGCATCTATCCCAACTACATCCAGATCGTGGCCTCCAAGGATTCCGGCATCAAGACCATCGCCGATCTCAAGGGCAAGCGCCTCTCCGTGGGCGCGCCCAAATCCGGCACGGAACTCAATGCCCGCGCCATTCTCAATGCGGCCGGCCTCAAGTATGAGGACCTCGGAAAGATCGAATACCTGCCCTTCGCCGAATCGGTGGAGCTGATGAAGAATCGCCAGCTCGACGCCACGCTGCAATCCGCCGGCCTCGGCGTCGCCTCCATCAAGGATCTCGCGAACTCGGTGCCGATCGTGGTGGTGGAGGTGCCCGGCGCGGTGATCGACAAGATCGGCGCACCCTATCTCAAGACCACCATCCCGGCGGGCACGTATGAGGGCCAGAGCGCGGACGTGGCGACGGCCGCCGTGCCGAATTTCCTCGTCACCCGGTCTGATCTGAAGGACGATGAGGTCTACGCCATCACGAAGGCCATCTACGAGAACCTGCCGGAACTGGCCGCGGCCCATTCCGCGGCGAAGTCCATCACCCTCGCGAATGCCATGAAGGGTTCGCCGGTGGCGTTCCATCCCGGGGCGGAAAAGTTCTTCAAGGAAAAGGGCGTCACGCCCTGATCCGGGGGGCGACACGCCCGCTCGATTGCCTTGCCGGCGGCGCGCTCCAGCGCCGCCGTTTCCCGTTCCAGACCGTGCCAGCCGCCGCGAGCCCTGATCCATGACCTCCTCGCTCCACACCCCGCAGACCGCCCCGCCGGTGAGCCACGACGTGAACAATCCCGACCACGGCGCGCCCGTGGTGGTGGATGACGCGCTGCTAGACCTCACCTGGGGGCCGGGGACGTGGGGCCGCACGGTGTTCTGGATTGCGGTGGCCTTCTCCACCTTCCAGGTCATTACGGCGGCCTGGAGCCCGCTCGCCAGCCAGGTGGTGCGCTCGATCCACGTGGGCTTCCTGCTTCTGGTGGTTTTCGCCATCGCCGCCAACCACAAGACCGGCACCGAGCGCCTCGTGCTGTGGGGCCTCGGCATCTTCTCCTTCATCGTCGGGCTTTATCACTGGGTGTTCTACGCCGCGCTGATCCAGCGGGCGGGCGATCCCTCCACCCTGGACATCGTGGTCGGCACCATTGCCGTGGCGCTGGTGTTCGAGGGTTCGCGCCGGCTCATGGGCGCCTCGCTGCCCATCATGTGCGGTGGCTTCATTCTCTACGGCCTGTTCGGCGAATACCTGCCCGCGCCCCTCGACCACCGCCCGTTCGACTATGTTCAGGTGGTGGACCAGATGTTTCTCGGCACCGAGGGCATCTACGGCACGCCCACCTACGTCTCCTCCTCCTTCATCTTCCTGTTCATCCTGTTCGGCGCCTTTCTCGAGCGCGCCGGGATGATCCAGCTGTTCAACGATCTCGCCATGGGCACGGTGGGCCACGCCAAGGGCGGCCCGGCCAAGGTGGCGGTGATCTCCTCGGCGCTGATGGGCACCATCAACGGCTCGGGCGTGGCCAACGTGGTCACCACGGGACAGTTCACCATCCCGCTCATGAAGCGCTTCGGCTACAAGCCGGCCTTCGCCGGCGCGGTGGAGGCCACCGCCTCCATGGGCGGGCAGATCATGCCGCCGGTGATGGGAGCGGTCGCCTTCATCATGGCTGAGACCATCGATGTCCCCTATGCCACCATCGCAACCGCGGCGGTGATCCCGGCCTTCCTCTATTTCTTCACCGTCTTCGCCATGGTGCATCTGGAGGCCGGCAAGGACGGCCTCTCCGGCCTGCCCAAGGACAAGTGCCCCAATGCATGGCTGGCGCTCAAGAACAACTGGTACCTCATCCTGCCGCTGGCGGCGCTGGTGTGGCTGCTGTTCTCCGGCTACACGCCGCTGTTCGCTGGCACGGTGGGTCTCGCGCTGACCGCCCTCATCGTGCTGGGCGCGCCGGTGGCCCGGTTGATCGGGCCTTACGGGCTGAGGGTAGTGTTCTGGATCGTGCTCGGCCTGTCGGCGGCGAGCTTCGTCGAATACGGCATCAACGGCGTCGCCACGGTCATCGCGGTGCTGGTGGCGATCCTGTTCTTCGTGAAGGGTGGGCGCGAGACGCTGCGCATCAGCATCGAGAGCATGGCGGACGGCGCCCGCAACGCGCTGCCCGTGGGCATCGCTTGCGCGCTGGTGGGCACAATGATCGGCGTGTTCACCCTGACCGGCGTCGCCACCACCTTCGCAACGTTCGTGGTGGAGGTGGGCAAGAACTCGCTGTTCCTGTCGCTGGTGCTGACCATGATCGCCTGCCTCATCCTCGGCATGGGGCTGCCCACCATCCCGAACTACATCATCACCGCCTCCATCGCCGGACCGGCGCTGCTGGCGCTCGGGGTGCCGCTCATAGTCTCCCACATGTTCGTCTTCTATTTCGGCATCATGGCCGACCTCACGCCGCCGGTGGCGCTGGCCGCCTTCGCGGCGGCGCCCATCGCGGGGGCGTCGGGGCAAACCATCGGCTGGATCGCGACGCGCATCGCGGTGGCGGGTTATGTGGTGCCGTTCATGGCGGTCTATGCTCCCGCGCTGATGCTGCAGAACGGCGATCCCATGGCCGATCTCATCGGCTTCTGGCCGGCGGTCGCCTATGTGTTCGTGAAGGCGATCGTCGCGATCATCCTGTGGGCCGCAACTGCCACCGGCTATCTGCTGGCGCCGCTCAACGTCATCGAGCGCATCATCGCCTTCGCCGCCGCGGCGCTGCTCATCCTCGCACTGCCCATGACCGACGAGATCGGCTTTGCCGCCTCTGCCGCCTTCATCGGCTGGCACTACTGGAAGAACCGGTCGCGTCCGGCCGTGGCCTAAGGGGTGGCCCTTGTCTGTTTGGCGACGGGCGCGACGGTGGTGCGCCTCGCCGCCGCCATCACCCTCGCCTGGACCCATTCGGTGCAGAAGAGCGCGTGGCAGGAAGACTGGCGCGCCACCTCCGACGGCCTCATGCTCGCCGAGGTGCGTGTCCAAGGCTCGGGCGCCGGCATGGAGCCGCCGGAGGGTGCCGTGCTGAAGGGCGGCTTCTACGTCGCCCATCCCACACTGGCGCCGCAGCGGGAGGTGATCCTGCGCCGCTCCGGCGCCACCGCGGACTGGCAGGTCTGCATTGCCGGCACCTGCCATTCCATGGCCGAACTGGTGCCGCCCGACGCTGATCCAGTAACTCTGACCATCTGCGAATAAGCCGCAGGCTGCCGGACGATCGGGCTGGACAGATATTTTCATCCGGGTATTTTCCTGCCCAAAGCAGGAGCCCTCCCGTGTCCCCCTCCCCCGCCAGACCATGCACCGCCTTTGCCGGAACGCGCCTCCTCCGGCGTGGTCCCCTCGCCGACGTGGCGCTGGCGGTGAAGGCGGCAACCGAGGCCGGAGAGAGCGTGCTCGTCTTCGACGATGCCACCGGGCGGCTCATCGATCTCGACCTGCGCGGCAGCGATCCCGAAATCCTCGCCCGCCTCGATGCCCCCTCCGCACCGGATGCCACCGAGCCCAAGGCCCCCGGCAAGGGCCGCGGCCGCCCGAAGCTGGGTGTTGTCGCACGCGAGGTGACGCTGCTGCCCCGGCACTGGGACTGGCTCGCCGCCCAGCCGAGCGGCGCCTCAGCGACCCTGCGCCGCCTGGTGGATGAGGCCCGGCGGCGGGGCGCACCGCAGCAGCAGCGGCGCTCCGCTCAGACCGCAGCCTATCATTTCATGCAGGCACTGGCCGGCGACCTGCCCGGCTACGAAGAGGCCACTCGCGCCCTGTTTGCCGATGACCGGGCGGGGCTGGAGCAGACGACAGCCGGCTGGCCGCCCGACGTGCGCGACCACGCCATCCACCTCGCCTTCGACGCGGTCAACGAGCCGGAGGCGGACTGACCCCCGCGCCAGTCACCACCCATCTGCGGCCCACACAGGAGGCCGACCGCCGAACGGCGACGCTGGGCGATTCGCGCCTGCTTTCCTTGATCGAGAAACTGCTGCCGGCCCGAACCGCGGAGGCATTAAAGCGACGGCAACCGGACAGGCGCAGTGTGGGGCAACCGCCGGAGCCGCCATGTCCGACCAGACCGCCCAAGAACCGCCCCAAGAGCCCCTTCCCGCCTACGCTCTCGCTGCGGCGACGCCTCAGGACCGGCCAGCCATGGCGCAATTGTGGGTGGAGACCTGGGCGAAGACGATGCCCGATATCGATTTTCCCGCACGCCTGCCTTGGCTGGAAAGCCATCTGGATAGCCTGGCCGCCGGCGGCGCGCTGATCCGCGTGGCGCGGGAGGGGCACGCGGACGGACCCGTCGCCGGCTTCGTCGTCATCCATCCCGGCACGGGCTATCTCGACCAGCTCGCAGTAGCGCCGCGCGCCTGGGGCAAGGGCGCGGCCGAGGCGCTCATGGCGGAGGCGCGCCGGCTCTCCCCTGCCCTCGTCGCCCTCGACGTGAACCAGGACAATCCACGCGCCGTGCGCTTCTACGAGAAGATGGGGCTCGCCATCGTCTCCGAAGGCGCCAACCCCATGTCCGGCCGCCTGACGTACCGGATGGAGTGGCGCGGCACCTGAGGCCTACGCCGCCGCGTGGAACTGGAGCTGCGCGAGGCGTGCGTAGAGGCCGCCCTTGGCGACCAGTTCCGCATGGGTGCCCTCGTCCACGATGCGACCGGCTTCCATCACCAGGATGCGGTCGGCCGACAGAACCGTGGAAAGGCGATGGGCGATGACCAACGTGGTCCGCCCTTCCATCGACCGCTCCAGCGCCGTCTGTACCAGTGTCTCGCTTTCCGCATCGAGGGCGCTCGTCGCTTCGTCGAGCAGCAGGATGGGCGCGCCGCGCAGGATGGCGCGGGCGATGACGATGCGTTGCCGCTGGCCACCGGAAAGCATCACGCCGCGTTCGCCCACCATGGTGTCCCAGCCCTGCGGCAGGCGGGCGACGAATTCGTCCACCAGCGCTGCGCGGCCGGCCTCCTCCACCTCGGCGTCGGTAGCCTCGGGGCGTCCGAGGCGGATGTTCGCCCGCACGCTGTCGGCGAAGATGGCCACCTCCTGCGGCACCAGCGCCATCTGCCGCCGCACGGCGACGGGATCCGCCTCGCGGATATCGATGCCGTCGAGGAGGATGCGCCCGGCCTGCGGGTCGTAGAAGCGCTCCAGCAGTTGGAACACGGTGCTCTTGCCAGCCCCAGACGGGCCGACGAGGGCTACCCGCTCCCCGGGCCGAATGGTGAAGGCGATGGCTGCGAGCGCCGATTGATCGGGCCGCGTCGGATAGGAGAAGGACACCTCGTCGAATCGGATGGCGCCGCTGACCCGCCCCGGCAGCGGCACCGGCCGGGCCGGCGGGCGCACCTGAGGCTCGACCTTGAGCAGTTCGCCGATGCGCTCGGCCGCACCGGCGGCGGCCGACATCTCACCCCAGGTCTCGGAAAGGTTGCCGAGGGAGGCAGCGGCGAGCACCGCATAGAGCACAAACTGGCCCAGAGCGCCCGATGTCATCGTGCCGGCCAGCACCGCCTGGGCACCCGCCCACAGCACCGCCACCACCGAGCCGAACACCAGAAAGATGGCGATGCCGGTGAGCCAGCCGCGCGCCTGGGTCGCCTGCCGGGCGGCACCGAAGGCCTCTTCCACAGCGCCGTCGAAACGCTGCCGCGCCACGCCCTCGGCGCTCGCCGCCTGCAGCGCGCGCATGCTGTTCAGCGCCTCGGCGGCATAAGCGGACGCATCGGCGAGGGTGTCCTGCGCCTGCCGGGTCAAACGGCGCACCTTGCGGCCTGAAGCCATCAACGGCAGCACGATGATGGGAATGGCCACCAGCACGAGGCCGGAGAGGCGGGGGCTCGTCACGACCATCATCGCTACCGAGCCGATGCACATCATGAGATTGCGCAGGGCCGTAGAGGCGGAGGCGCCGACCGCGGACTTCAATTGCGTGGTGTCGGCGGTGAGGCGCGAGGTCAGCTCGCCCGAGCGGGCCGAATCGTAGAAGGCGCCGTCCAGCGTCACGAGGCGGGCGAACACCGCCGTGCGCAGATCCGAAACGATCCGCTCGCCCAGGGTCGTCACGAGGTAGTAGCGGGCGGCGGACGCGAGCGCGAGCACAGCGGCCACAGCCACCAGCACACCGAAATACTGGTCCACGAGCCCCGCATGGTCCTCGGCGAAGCCGAAATCGATCATGCGCCGCACCGCGATGGGCAGCGCGAGCGTGGCGAGCGCGGCGGCCAGCAGCGCGCAGAGCGCCCCCGCCACCCGGCCGCGATACCGCTTCAGATAGGGTACAAGGCCTGCCAGCGGCTTCAGGTCGCGCCTGCGCTTCTCAGCAGCGGCGCGGGTTTCGGGGCTGTCGACAGGGGCAGATGAGGTGTCGGCTTGTGTCAAGGCATCCACTCGGCTATAGACCCGCCACTTCCGTCAGGAACCGAAATTGACGCTGCCTCCCCCGGCGGGGCGGGCGTGGCGATAAAGGATTGAACCAATGAAGAGCGACATCCACCCCGATTACCACTTCATCAAGGTGGTGATGACGGACGGTTCCGAGTACACGACCCGGTCGACCTACGGCAAGGAGGGGGACACCCTCCAGCTCGACATCGATCCGCGCACCCATCCCGCGTGGACCGGCGGCAGCCAGCAGCTGATGGACCGCGGCGGCCGCGTGTCCCGCTTCAAGAACAAGTTCGGCGCGCTCCTCAAGGGCTGAGGCCGGAGGGGCCTTCAGGCCCCTCGCTGCCACTGCGAAGCTGCGCGCCTCCGCCGCAGCGACGCAAGCGCACAACCGGTTCGCGCAAGGGGACTGGCTCAGGGAATGACGAGTTCAAGCCGCGGGCGGCCCTGCCGCCGTCGCGGCTTTTCGTTTTGGGGCGCGGCCGCCTGTGCCACCACGAGTCCGGCGCTGACCGCCTCGGCGAGCGCGACGAGTTCCAGCGCAGCGAGGCGCGCCGCGGCCGGCAGGCGCCCGATCACGTTTGCGGGAAGGACTAGTTTCAGCGGCGCTGCCGCGGCCGCCATCTCGGCCCGCGAGATGCATCCATCTGCCCGGCTGAGCAGCAGCACAAGACCTGCCGCGATATCCGAGCGCAGGCGCGCGAGGGTTTCGCGGTCGGCAGCGGAGAGAGCAGACCCGGCGAGGCGTGTCTCAGCCGCGGCGAGGCGTTCGAAGCCTCGCGCGATCCCGTCTCTCTTGTCCCGCGCCTCGTCCACCGGCCGCTCCTGTGACTGGACCGGCATGAAGCGCAGCGCCGGCATCCCCGTAAAGGGGAACTGCACTGATCAGACTGGGGATATCGGGGGCTGGCCAAAGAAGAGCCGCCTTGCGGCGGCTCGCAGTCCGACAGGGAGAGTTGCCAGAAGTCCGGGGAGGATCTTTTCCGACGGACAACATCAGAATGCGCGCCGGATATTAACGCCGCGTTAATGCGAACCGGCTAGCCGCGCCCATTCCGCGCTAAAGGCCCCGGCGCAAGCGCAGGGTCCAACTGCCATTTCCGTCCCTACAGCTTGAACGCCGCATCCGCCGCCGCGCGTGAGGCACGCTTTGAGGCGAGCGCCGCCTCCAGCCGCGCGACCTCCGCCTTCAGCGTGACAATGCGCGCCTCGATCTCGTCCACCGACAGACGCGACACGTCGGCGACCGCCAAGGGATCGACGGGCTTCGGCTTGATCTCCTCATCCATTGGCTTTGCTCCTCCCCTTCCCTATTCTCCGCGGCGACCGCCGCTGCCTCAGGCGCGGGTGCCTCCTGTATGATCGCCCTATTTTGCGCGCCGTGGCCGGGCTGGGAAGAGCTTCGTGCCGGGTGCCCCACCGGAGCTTTCCATGTCCAGCGCCGCTGTCCCCCTGCCCGAAACCATGACCGCCATCACCGTCAGCGCCCCCGGCGGTCCCGAAGTGCTGGTGCCCGGCCCCAGGCCGGTGCCGAAGCCCGCGCCGGGTGAGGTGCTGGTGAAGGTTGCGGCAGCAGGCATCAACCGGCCAGACGTGATGCAGCGGAAGGGGCTCTACCCGCCGCCGCCCGGCGCCTCCGACATTCCGGGACTGGAGATCGCAGGCACCGTGGTGGCGCTGGGCGAGGGTGCGAGCACCTACAAGATCGGCGACAAGGTGTGCGCCCTCGTCACCGGCGGCGGCTATGCGGAATATTGCCCCGCCCATGAGGCCACCACCCTGCCGGTTCCCGAAGGTCTCTCCATGGCCGAGGCAGCGGCCATGCCTGAGACCGTCTTCACCGTCTGGAGCAACGTGTTCGACCGTGGTGGGCTGAAAGCCGGAGAGACGCTGCTGGTGCACGGCGGAGCGAGCGGCATTGGCACCACAGCGATCCAGCTGGCCAAGGCGCTCGGTGCCCGCGTGGTCGTCACCGCCGGATCGGACGAAAAGTGCGCTGCCTGCGTGAAGCTCGGCGCCGACCTCGCGGTGAACTACCGGACGCAGGATTTCGTCGCCGAGGTGAAGAGCTTCACCGCCGGCAAGGGCGCCAACGTCATCCTCGACATGATCGGCGGTCCCTACATCCAGAAGAATTACGAAGCGGCAGCGCAGGACGGCCGAATCGTGCAGATCGCCTTCCAGCAGGGCGCGAAGGCCGAGGTGGACTTCATGCGCCTCATGCTGAAGCGCCTCACCCACACCGGCTCCACCCTGCGCTCGCGCCCGGTCGCCGAAAAAGCGGCCATCGCCGCAGCCATCGTCGAGCATGTGCTGCCCTTGATCGCCGCCGGAAAGTACCGTCCGGTGATGGACGAGACATTCCCCCTCACGGACGCTGCCGGAGCGCACGCCCGCATGGATGCGAGCGCGCACGTGGGCAAGATCGTTCTGGTGGTGGAATAGTCCCAGAGGAGGCGGGGGCGTCCCCGCCTCTGCCTTCAGGGGCGCCAGTCGCGCGGCGGTACGCCGCCCGAGCGCTGGATGGCCTCCAGAACCTCCCGCTGGCGGCGATCGGTGCGCTTCATGTGCACCGCAATCACCGCATGGGCCGAGGGCACGAGGAACATCAACGGGAAAATCAGCCCGAGCAGGATGCAGGGCACGATCATCACCAGATTGATGATGGCCGAGATGGGCTGCCCGTTCACCAGCAAACCGACGGGCGGCAGCAGAGCGGCGAGAATATAGATCATGGCCTTCCCGGGCCCTCCTTGAGGCCCGATGTCCATATGGTGTGCCCTGCCCGTGCTGCAAGGATCGGGGCGAGACCATGCGCCGAACGCTGGTTGATCAGGGCGTCTCCTCCGCCTATTGCGGGGAAGGGGAAACGCCGGAGCCCGAACGGGCCGGCCCAAGGGTAAGCCGATGCAGCTCAAGGCGCTCCCGCCTCAGATCCTGATCCCACTCATCGTCGCCTGCGCGCTCTTCATGGAGCAGGTGGACTCGACCGTCATCGCCACCTCCCTGCCTGCCATCGCCGCCGACCTCGGCGAGGACCCGGTGGCGCTGAAACTGGCACTGACCTCATACCTGCTCTCGCTGGCCGTCTTCATCCCGGCCAGCGGCTGGGCCGCCGACCGCTACGGCGCGCGTACGGTCTTCCGCTCCGCGATCGTCATATTCACCATCGGCTCGATCCTGTGCGGGCTCTCGTCGTCGCTGGCGGACTTCGTGCTCTACCGCATCATCCAGGGCATGGGCGGAGCCATGATGGTGCCGGTGGGGCGGCTCGTCATCCTGCGCTCGGTGCCCAAGTCCGAGTTGGTCTCTTCCCTCGCCTGGCTCACCATTCCCGCCCTGCTGGGCCCAGTCTTCGGCCCACCGCTGGGCGGCTTCATCACCACCTATTTCGACTGGCGCCTCATCTTCTTCATCAATGTGCCGATCGGCGTGCTGGGCGTGTTCCTCGCCACCCGCTTCATCGAGAACGTGCGCGAAGAGGATGTACCGCCGCTCGATCTCAAGGGCCTGATCCTGTCGGGCGTCGGTCTCGCTGGCCTCGTCTTCGGCTTCGCCGTGCTGGGGCAGGAGGTGCTGGTGCCGCAATGGGCGGCGCTCACCATCGGCGCCACGGGGGCGTTCTTCCTGTTTCTCTATGTCCGCCATGCGCGGGTCACACCACACGCCGTGCTGGATTTGAAGCTGCTGCGCCACGGCACCTTCCGCGCCGGCGTGGTGGGCGGCTCCCTGTTCCGCGTGGGCATCGGTGCCATGCCCTTCCTGCTGCCGCTAATGCTGCAGCTCTCATTCGGCCTTTCGCCCTTTGCCTCGGGCCTGCTCACCTTCACCGCCTCGGCCGGGGCGATGGCCATGAAGTTCACCGCCGCCAAACTGCTGCGGCGGATCGGCTACAAACGGGTTCTCCTCGCCAACGTGTTCCTGTGCAGCGGCTTCATCGCGATCAATGCCGCCTTCACGCCGCTGACGCCGCACTGGCTCATCGCGTCGCTGCTGCTGGTGGGGGGCTTCCTGCGCTCGCTGCAGTTCACCGCGCTGAACGCGCTGAGCTATGCCGATGTCGAGCCGGACGAGATGAGCCGGGCCACCTCGTTCGCCAGCGTGGCGCAGCAGGTGTCGCTCTCCTTCGGCGTCGCCGTAGCGGGACTTGTGCTGGAAACCATGCGGGCGTCCCGTGGCGAGGTGGCGGTGACGCAGGGCGACTTCTCCGCTGCCTTCCTCGTGGTGGCGGCGGTAAGCGCGCTCAGCATCTTCTTCTTCATTCCCCTGCCGAAGGATGCGGGCGCCTCACTCACCGCCCGCAAGCCGGACCTGGACGACCCGCGCAGCGAAGTGCCGCCAGACTAACTCTCCGCCTCGTCGCCTTCTTCCGCCCCGGCGTCGGCTTTTCCCCGGAAGCCGGTGGCGAGGACATACAGTTCCGCAGAATCGGCGCGGCTGGCAGCGGGCTTGATGTGGCGCACCAGCGCGAAATCCCGCTTGAGGTTGGCGAGCAGCGTGCCCTCGGTTCCGCCCTGGATCACCTTGGCGAGGAAGGCCCCGCCGGGCGCGAGCACCTGACGGGCGAAGTCCGCCGCCAGTTCCACGAGTCCGACGATCCGCAAATGGTCGGTCTTCTTGTGGCCCGTGGCGTTGGCCGCCATATCGGACATCACGAAGTCCGCCTGCCCGCCGAGCATCTCCATCAGCCGCTGCGGGGCCTCGGGGGCGAGGAAGTCCATCTGGGCGAAGGCGACGCCGGGAATGGCGTCCATTTCCAGCAAGTCGATGGCGACGATCTTGCCCTGCCCCTGCTCCAGGCCGATCTTCTGCGCCGCCACCTGGCTCCAGCCGCCCGGCGCGGCGCCGAGATCGACGATGCGCATGCCCCGCTTCAGGAGCTTCACCTTCTCGTCTATCTCGATCAGCTTGAACGCGGCGCGCGAACGCCAACCCTCGCGCTTGGCGCGGGCCACATAAGGGTCGTTCAGCTGGCGCTGAAGCCATTTCTGCTGGGACGTGGTGCGGCCGCGCGAGGTCTTGACGCGCACCTTCAACGGCCGGCCGTCCGGCCCGCGGGGTGGGGTAGTCACGCTGGGCGGCTTCCGTTCGGCCCGTTCGCGTGGAATCCGTCAGCCGAGCGGCCGTTCCGCCACACGCCGTCCGCCCGCATCATCTGCACCAGCATTCCCTCCCTCAGCCCTCGATCGGCCACCCGGAGCCGGTCGGCGGGAAAAATACGGCGCACCGCCTCCATGATGGCGCAGCCGGCGAGCACGAGATCCGCGCGCTGGGCGCCGATGCAGGGATTGGCGACCCGCTCCTCGAAGCTCATGGTCATCAGCCGCTCCACCACCTGCTCGATGTGGCTGGCACCGAGCCAGGCCCCGTCGACACGGGCGCGGTCGTAGCGATCGAGGCCGAGATGGATGCCGGCGACCGTCGTCACCGTGCCCGAGGTGCCGAGAAGATGCAGCCGGGCGGGAGCGCGCACACCCCAGCTCTGTCGCACGCCATCGAGCATGGCGCACACCTCGTCCACCATGGTGTGGAAGACGTCCGGCGACACCTTCACGCCGCCATGGCGCTCCGACAGGGAGACGACGCCCACCGGCAGCGACACCCAGGAGCGGATGCGGGCGCGCGGCGGGCCGTCATCGCCGGCCGAGCGGCGGCCGAGCCAGACCACTTCCGTGGACCCGCCGCCGATGTCGAACAACACGGCCCCCTCGCAGGAGGGGTCCACCAGCGGCGCACAGCCGGTAGCTGCTAGACCCGCCTCGGTGCGGCGGTCCACCACCTCCAGCGTCAGCCCGGTGCGCGCTTCCACCTGGGAGCAGAAATCCTCGCCGTTGACGGCGGACCGGCAGGCTTCGGTCGCCACCATTCGGGCGCGGGTGACGCCGCGCAGATCCATCTTGGTGGCGCAGATTTCAAGCGCGCCCAGCGCCCGCTCCATGGCGCCGTCGCACAGCCGGCCGGAGGCGCCAAGCCCCTCGCCGAGGCGGACGATGCGCGAAAAGGCATCCACCACGCGGAAGCTTCGGGCCGTCGGGCGGGCGATCAGGAGGCGGCAATTGTTCGTGCCGAGGTCTATGGCGGCATAGATGCCGTGCGGGCTCGGCGCCCGCGATTCGGTCCGCCGATCCTGAGACGGAGCGGAAGTGGCGCAAGGGCGGGCGGCAGGAGGCTGGTCCTTCGGACCATCACCCGTCCCCGCACGCAACGGAGAATCCGTTGCCTCGGCAACGTTTCCGCTACGGCAAGACTGCTCCGGACCCCCGGCGGGCCCGTGCGTCTCGTCCCTCATGTCCTGTCCCTCGCCGCAAGGCGGTCCCGTGCGCTCAGGCCAGCCGCGAAGGTCCGCGGCCGGCTGCGCCTTGCGGCCAGTGTAACAGCGCGACGCTGCTGCGCAATGCCGCGGCGTGCCCTGTTCGTAATCAGGCGGGGGTGAAACTCACTCGGCGGCGGCGCGGCCCTTGAGATCGAGGGTCAGGCCGGCGGCGAGGGCGTCGGCGCGGAAGGCCTTCACGGCGTCCAGGGACAGCTCGGCGGCGGTGCGCGAACCCAGCGCGGGCAGCTTCTTCAGCACGTCGGCGGGGGCGGTGATGATGTGGCAGCCCATCTCGTCCGCCTCGATCACGTTCCACACCTCGCGCGTGGACGCCCAGATGACCTCGACGTTCGGGGTGGCGCGGGACAGCTCGACGGCGCGGGAAATCGCCGGCTTGTAGTCGATGCCGAGGTCGGCCAGCCGGCCGGCGAAAACCGAGATGATGGAAGGCGCTCCGCCGGCCAGGGCCTTCACGCCCTCGTCCACCTGGGGCACGTCGAAGATGGCGGTGAGGTTCACCTTCACGCCGTCCTGAACGAGGTCGCGGACCAGCTCGTACAAGGTTTCGCCGCGGGTCGTGGAGACCGGGAGCTTCACATGCACATGCTCGCCCCAGGTGGCGATGACGCGGGCCTGGGCGCGGATTTCGGGGATGTCGTCGGAGAAGACCTCGAACGAGATATGCCGGTCCGGCACCGCCGCCACGAGGTCACGGGCGTAGGATTCATAATCGGTTACGCCGGCCTTGCGGAGCAGAGAGGGGTTGGTGGTGAAGCCGGCGATGTGGGGCTGCTTCGCCATTTCCACGATCTGCGCCTTGTCGGCGCCGTCGGTGAACAGCTTCACCTTCAGGTCGCTCAGCTTCACGGACATCTCTTCGGCTCCCTTGACGATTTCGGCCATCCTATAGGCCGTTTGCGGCGAATTGGACACCGCCCGGAATCACAATTCGAACCGGGTGTCACCCGAGGTTGCCGGGAGGGGTATCGGTGACGTTAAGGGGGTGTTCACCATGAGTCGAATGCGCGGTGTCAGCCGGACCGGCGGCAACCTCCGGGAAAGAACCGCCGGGTCATCCTCCCGGTGACGGAAGGACGGGGACGCGCCCGGGTTGCGCACCTTGATACCGTCACACCCAAAGGGTCAGGGCATCGAGGGGCGGGCATGGTCTCGACGGACATGGTGGAGCGGATGGCGCGGGCGATGCACGCCTATTCGCAGCAGCGTTATCCGCTGCTGGAGCCGTGGGACGAGCTGTCCCCCGAGCGGCGGGCCTACCAGCGCCAGCTTGCCGCCCATGCCCTCCAGGCCCTCACCCCCCACGACGTGATCGAGATCACCACCCGCGCCGCGCCGGCCATCGTCGCCGTGCCGGTGGAGCCCACCCCCTGGGCACTGGCGGAGTTGCAGGAAGCGGCCATCTCCGACAACGGCACCGCCATGGATGCCCGGCGGCGCTACCGCTCCTTCCTCGCCACCGCGTCCCTGCCGCTGGCGACCCGCCATGCCGAGGGCGCGGTCTGAGGGGAGCGCGCGGCCTTCGCCGGCTTGAACGCGATCACCTTTAGCCCTCGTTGTCCCGTGGCTTGGCCGGGCGATGACACAAGACGAGAGACCTATTCCGCCGCCAGCGCCGGCCGGTCGAGCCCGCGACCGGAGCGGGTGAGGTAGCGGCGGCATTGCTGCTCGCGGTCGTAGCCGAGCAGGGTCCCCAGCATGAAGTCCTCTTCCGCCGTCAGGGCGTTGAGCGGCCGGGTGACAAACGCCCGCGCCACCGCGACGAACGCGTCGCGGCCGAAGAAGAGGTTGGCCTTGGCCGGGCTCACCTGCTGGACGAAATGGTCGATGCCCGCCCGCTCCAGCCGCGCCAGAAGCGGCGGCAGCTCCCGGGTCGCCAGCGTCATCAGGAACAGCGGCCGCACGCCCCGCCCCAGCTCGTAGAGATGATGGTGAAACAGGCGCTGCATGGCGCCTGCCTCCTCCGGCACCGCAAGGCGCACCGGCGCGGGCGGCCAGCCGGCCTCAGCCTCGTGCGGCGGATCGCACGCAACTTCTAGAGAATGGTGCTGAGCCATGCGGTCACTCGCTTGTCGGTGAGACCGGACTGGGTGTCCTGATCGAGGGCGAGGCCGACGAACCTGCCGTCGCGCTCGGCGGTGGAATTGAGATAGTCGTAGCCCTTGGTGTCGGTGAAGCCGACCACCACCGCCTCCAGCGCCGTCACCTCGTCATAGAGGATGCCCATGGCGTCCACGAAGGAGCCGGGATAGCTCTCCTGGTCGCCGGTGCCGAACAGGGCCACCTTCTTGCCCTTCAGCCGGGCGCCGCGGAGCTTGTCGATATGCTCCTCCCAGTCGGTCTGGAGCGTGCCGTCGCCATAGGTGGGCGAGCCGAGGATGAGCAGTTCGCAATTCTCGAAATCGGCCGGGCTCGCCGTCTTGATGTCCACCGCGCGGCCCTGGCACTTCTTGGAAATCCGGGACGCAACGCCCTTGGTGGCTCCGCCGTCGGAGCCGAAGATCACGTTAACGATCATGTCCTCGTCTCTTTATGGAATGATTCAAAACAATGCGCCGCAGACTTCGCGAATGATGCGAGACTCCGGCCACCTCTAAAACAGTCATCGACGATGCAAATGCATCGCATGAACATCATGGCATCAAGATTTTGATGAAGACAATGGGGGCCGGAGACATTGGAATGTCTCGATGGTGGACTTTGACTATCGTCGTCCGAGGCCGACCGGGCATGACGAGCAGGGCGACGACGTCGAAGAGTGACGCCCCCTCCGGCCCCACACCGCCGTCATGGCCGGGCTTGTCCCGGCCATCCACGTGGTGTGGCTGGGAACAGCTCGGGGACACCGTCCCGGCGGCCCGACGTGGATGCCCGGGACAAGCCCGGGCATGACGCGGCAGGAGTCGCAGCAGATCAGGTCGCGATCTCGTCGTAGAGATCGCGCCATTCCGGGTTCGTCTCAAGAATGAGGCCAACTTTCCAGGCCCGCGACCAGTGCTTCATCGTCTTCTCGCGCTGGATCGCGAGCGCGATGTCGTCGTATCGCTCAAAGTAGACGAGGCGCGTGAGGCCGTGACGCTTTGTGAAGCCCTCGCCGTCACCCTCACGATGCTCGAAGGTCCGTCGCACCAGATCGCTTGTCACGCCGACATACAGCGTGCCATTCGGCCTGTTCGTGAGGATGTAGACCCAGCCACCGCTCATGCGCGAATAGTCGAACGAACACTTGCCGCTCGCAACGGTAGGTCCTGTCCCCCTCTTGGCCGGGGGCACCTGCGGCACACCGTCCCGTCGGCGATGGGGCCGCCCCCTCACCTCAGCATGAAGCCGATCGCCAGCGCGTTGGCGATGTCGATGAAGAAGGCGGAGACCAGCGGCAGGATGATGAAGGCGATGGGCGCCGGGCCGTGGGTGCGGGTCACGGCGGTCATGTTGGCGATGGCGGTGGGGGTGGCGCCGAGACTGATGCCGGTGAAGCCCGCCGCCAGCACCGCCGCCTGATAGTTCCGGCCCATGGCGGGGAACACCACGAACAGGATGTAGGCCACCGCCACCAGCGTCTGCAATCCGAGCACGGTCGCCAGCGCCGGGCCGAGGCCGCCCAGCGTCCAGAGCTGCATGCTCATCAGCGACATGGCGAGGAAGATCTTCAGCGACAGGTCCGAGACCAGCGCCAGCGCCGGGGTGCGGGCCGGCCACGGCAGGCGTGGCGCGAGCTTCGGCAGGACGTTGGTGATGACGATGGCCACCAGCATGCACACCACGAACATGGGCAGCTTGAGGCCGGTCTTCTCCACCACGCCTTCCAGCGCATAGCCGATGATGATGACGAGGTTGAGCGCGAGGATGGTGACGAGGATGTTCTTGTAGTTCACCGAACCGCCCTCCGGCTCGGCCGGGGTATCCGGCAGGCCCACCATGGGGGCGTCGTCGCCGGTGCCGCGCAGGTTGAAGCGGGCGATGAGCAGGCCCGCCACCGGGCCACCCACGAGGCTGGCGATGACGAGGCCGAGGGTGGCGCTGGCGATGCCGATTTCCAGCGCGTTGGGGAGATCGAACCTTTGCGAGATCAGCGGCGCCCAGGCGATGGTAGTGCCATGGCCGCCCACCAGCGACACCGAACCCAGAAGCGGCCCCACACCATAAGGCAGGCCGAGCACCGCCGCCCCGCCGACGGCCACGACGTTCTGGAGCACCAGATAAGTGACCGTCAGCAGCAGCAGGATCACCAGCGGCTTGCCGCCGGTGGAAAGGTCGGAGACGCGGGCATTGAGGCCGATGCCGGTGAAGAAATAGAGCAGCAGCAGGTCGCGGGCGTCGAGGTCGAAGCTCACCGCGAGGCCCACCACCTTGTAGGCGAAGAGCGTGGCGAGCGCCGCGAGGATGCCGCCGGTGACGGCCTCCGGAATGTTCCAGCGCTTGAGCGGGGCGATGATCTCGTTGAGGCCGGCGCCGAGGAAATAGACGAGGATGGCGATGGTGAAGGACAGCAGCCCCGAAACCTCGTACGTCGCTGGCATCTGGCTCCCCCTGCGCGGCCTTGCTCCGCCCCTCCTCTAGCCCATTCCGGGCGAGGCTCAAACGGTCAGGCGCCGAGGTGCCGCAGGGCCTTGCCGGCGAGCACGTCCGCCTCGATGTCCTCCAGTTCCTTCTGTCGGGTTTCCGGCACATAGGCGAGGGAGATGAAGAGCGAGGCGACGCACACCACGAGGAAGATGCCGATGGTGGCGGCAAGGCCGATGCCCTCCACCACCGAGAGGAAGCTCGCCGCCACGATGGCGTTGAACAGCCAGCTCGTCGCAGAGGCGGCGGCGATGCCCCGCTCGCGGATGGCCGAGGGGAACAGCTCGGACATGAGCACGTAGGGCAGCGGGCCGAGGCTCAGGGCGAAGGCGACGATGTAGGCGCACAGGCCCGCCAGCGCCACATAGGGCCAGTCGGCCAGCGCCGCGCCGATCACCACGGCGAGGCTCACCGCCATGGCCGCCGAGCCGGCGATCAGCAGCGGGCGGCGGCCGAGACGGTCCACCAGCATCATGGCGGCCATGGTCGCCAGCACGTTGACGAGGCCGAGGCCGAAGGTGGCGGCAAGCGCGGCGACGCCGGCCGGGAAGCCGAGTTCGGTGAAGATGTGCGGGGCGTAATAGAGGATGCCGTCGATGCCGGAGAAGTTCTGCAGCACGAACAGCACGCTGCACAGGATGAGCACCGCCCGGGTGCTGCCCCGGCCCAGCACGGCGCGCCAGTTGCCGGCCGGCGCGCTCTCGCCCTCGCCCATGGATATCTCGCCGGCAAGGCCCAGCCGCCGCGCGGCCGCCTCGCCCTCCGCCATCCGGCCGCGGGAAAGGAGCCAGCGCGGGCTTTCCGGCAGCAGCAGCACGGCACCCGCGCAGGCCAGAGCGATCAGGGCGCCGCCGCCCAGCATCTGGTCCCACGTGGCGTGGCCGGTGAGCGCGAGGGGCACCGCATAGCCGAGCAGGATGCCGATGGTGACGGCGAGCTGGAACAGGGACACCACCGCGCCGCGATGGCGCGCCGGCGTCACCTCCGCCGCATACATGGGGACCACCATGGAGGAGAGGCCGACCCCGAGGCCGATGAGTATGCGCGCCGCCACCAGCATCCCCACGCCGGGCGACATCGCCTGTCCCAGCGGCACCAGCGCGTAGCCGGCGAAGGCCAGGGTCGCGGCGAGCAGGCAGGAGGGGCGCCGGCCGATGCGCTGGGAGATGGGGGCGGCGAGCACCGCGCCGACGAAGCAGCCGGCCAGCAGCGATGTCACCATCATCTCGGTGGCCCGGGTGGAAAGGGCGAACGCCTCGGAAATGGTCCCGACCACGCCGGCGATGGAGGCCGTGCTGAAGCCGAACAGCATGCCGTTGAGGAGCACGAGGCCCGCCGTGAGGAACAAGGTTGCCATGCGATCCGACGGGTATGGGGGTAGCGCGCGGATAACGTGCGCGAGATGGAGAGGCCTGCGGGACTTGTAAGCGCGACCTACAGTAGAGCATAAGTACAAAAAATCGAGCGGCGATAGGCCCGGCATCTCGCCGGAGCTGCCGTCAGGGAGGGTACCCCGTGACCGTTTCCGCGGCGACACACGAACACGCCAACCGCTTGGCCATCGAGGGCGGCGAACCGGTCCGCACCGCGCCCCTGCCGTGGGAGCTGCCCGGCGCCCACTGGATCGGCGAGGAAGAGCTGGAACTGGTCTCGCGCGTGGTGCGCGCCCGCAGCCCCTTCCGCTTCTACGGCCCCGACCTCCAGCACATGGTGGACACGCTGGAGAAGGAATGGTGCGCCGCCTTCGGCCACAAGCACGCGCTGGGCGTCTCCTCCGGCACCGCCGCTTTGACCATCGCCATGTCGGCCCTCGACATCGGCCCCGGCGACGAGGTGCTGGTGCCCGGCTATCTCTGGGTGAGCTGCGTGGCCGCCGTGGTGCGCGCCGGCGCCATCCCGAAGCTCGTGGACGTGGACGACTGCTTCACCCTCGATCCGGCGGACGTGGCGCGCAAGATCGGCCCCAACACCCGCGCCGCGCTGATGGTGCACATGAGCGGCGCGCCCGGCCGCGTCGCCGACGTCGCCCGCATCTGCCGCGAGCGGGGCATCGCTTTGATCGAGGACTGCGCCCAGACCGCCGGCTCCAGCCAGAACGGCAAGGCCGTGGGCACCTTCGGCGACATCGGCATCTTCTCGTTCCAGCTCAACAAAAACATGACCTCCGGCGACGGCGGCATGGTGGTGACGGAGCGGGACGACCTGTTCCGCCGCATCGTCGCGCTGCACGATCTCGGCTATCCCCGCAACGAGAAGGGCCGGCTCGACACCTCGGATGAGAGCTGCCAGCTCTGGGGCGTCGGCGCCCGCATGTCCGAGCTGACGGGCGCCATGTGCCTCGCCCAGATGCGCAAGCTGCCGCAGATCACCGGGGCCATGCGCGCGTCCAAGTGGCGGATCCGCAATGCGATCTCCGACATCCCCGGCCTCGGCTTCCGCACCGTGCCCGACCCCTCCGGCGACACCGGACCGTTCCTGCTGATGACGCTAAAGGACGAGGCCACCGCCCGCCGCTTCGTCGACGCACTGCGCGCGGAAGGCATCGCCGGTCCGGCCGGCTCGCTCGCCTGCCTCGCCATGCGCGAGTGGGGGATGCACTGGTATTCCAACATCCCGAGCCTCGTGCACAAGCGCTCGGACAGCCGCGACGGCTTCCCCTGGACCCACCCGTCCAACGCCTTCGGCGAGAGCTACAGCTACGCCGCCGGCGCCCTGCCCCATTGCGACAACCTGCACGCCCGCGGCGCGCTGCTCACCATCGCTTCGACCCTGACCACCAAGGATGAGGACGACATCATCGCCGCCGTCCGCAAGGTGGCGCGCGTAGTGCTGGCCTGAGGCCCGCACACATCGAGCTTCAGCAAGACAAGAGGTCGCGCCGCCGGGCTGTCCGGCGGGCGGACAAGCGCGAAGGGAAGCGCCATGATCTATTTGATCGCCGCCATCGCCGGCCTCGCCGGGGCGCTGTTCGGCTTCGACGAGGGCGTCATCGCCGGGGCGCTGGCACCGCTGCGCAGGGACCTCGGCATCGATCCCGTCGCGGAAGGCATGATGACGGCGGCGGTGCCCTTCGGCGCCTTCATCGGCGCCATCGTCGGCGGGCGGCTCGCCGCTGCCGCCGGGCGCCGCAAGCTGCTGTTGTGGTCCGCCATCCTGTTCATCGGCGGTGCGCTCTTGAGCGCGCTGGCCGGCGGCCTCATCACCCTCACCCTCGCGCGCCTCGTCATCGGCCTCGCGGTGGGCGTCGCCGCCATGATGGCCCCGCTCTACATCTCCGAGAGCGCTCCGGCCAAGGAGCGCGGCATGCTGGTGTCCATATACCAGCTCGCCATCACCCTCGGCATCCTCGGCGCCTATGTGGTGGGCTACGCCTTCGACGAGAACTGGCGCTGGATGTTCGCCATGGGCGCGGTGCCGGCGGTGCTGCTGTTCGGCGGCATCTTCGCTCTGTCCGACACGCCCCGGTGGCTCGCCATGCGCGGCCGCAGCGCCGAGGCGAAGGCGGCGTTGGCCCGCATGCGCGAGAAGCCGGAAAACGACCCCGCCGTCGCCGCCGAATATGAGGAGATCCGCGCCGCGGCGGCCGCCGACGAGGGCCGCAAGGCCACCTTCGCGGACCTGCTCTCGCCCCGCGTGCGCCCGGCGCTCATCGTCGCCATGGGCCTGTTCCTGTTGCAGCAGCTCTCCGGCATCAACGCGGTGATCTATTACGCGCCCACCGTGTTCGAGCTGTCGGGCTTCAGCTCCACCACCACCCAGATCCTCGCCACCGCCGGCATCGGCGTGGTGAACGTGCTGATGACGGTGGTGGGCATGATGCTCATCGACCGGCTCGGCCGGCGCCTGCTGCTGCTCATCGGCTTCGCCGGCACCGCGGTGTCGCTGGGCGCCATCGCCATCGCCGCCGCCACCGGCAGCCCGTCTTTGGGCGTGCTCGCCCTCGCCGGCCTCGTGCTCTACATCGCCTCCTTCGCCATCGCCATCGGCCCGCTGCCGTGGGTGATGATGTCCGAGGTGTTCCCGCTGGATTGCCGGGCGCTGGGCATGAGCATCGCCTCGCTGGTGAACTGGGGCTTCAACTTCATCGTGGTGTTCAGCTTCCCGGTGCTGGTGGCGGAGTTCGGCCTTGCCGGCGTGTTCGGCCTCTATGCCGTGGTGTGCGTCGCCGGCCTCGCCTTCACCCAGTGGCTGGTGCCGGAAACCAACGGCGTGAGCCTGGAAGAGATCGAGCGCCACCTCAGAAGCGGCCGTCCCCTGCGCGAGCTCGGCCGCCTGCACGCGGCCTGAGGAGACCCCATGAGCGAGACCCCTCCCGACGCCCACCTCGATTTCGAGGCGCTGGTCGTCGCCCTCCTGCCGCTCGGCCCCTACCATGCGGCACTGGAGCCGATGGTGGCGGACCTTGCCCGCATCGCGGCGCTGAACACCCAGCTCAACGCCGCCTTCCGGCGCATCGCCGAACGCTCCGGCTTCCCCGAAGGCGCGGTGCATCGCGAGCACCTCGCCGAGGATGCGGAGGCGGTGGGCACCTTCTTCGAATACGTGCATTTCGCCTCGCCCAGCTTCCTGGGCTCGGTGGGAGAATGGCCGCTGGTCGGCGAGCGGCCGCTGGCCGGGACGGCTTCGGGAGGCGCGCGTGACTGAGGCAACCCATTGCGACGTGATCGTCGTCGGCACCGGGGCCGGCGGCGGCATGCTGGCCTACGAACTGGCGAAGGCGGGCCTCAACGTGGTCTCGCTGGAGCAGGGCGGACGCCTCGCCGACGACCATTTCAAGCGCGTGGACCCGCCGGGCACCCAGCTCGATTTCGGCATCCGCGCCAACACGGTGTGGCCGGCCGAGCCGCACGACAGCCTGTTCGTCCACCCCCTGTTCGAGAAGGGCGCGGACGGCTCCACGGGCTGGCCCGACAATAACTTCCACCACTACCAGATCCTCGCCGTCAACGGCCTCCAGAACCTCTGGAACGGCGTGAGCGTGCGCTTCTCTGCGCGCGATTTCCGCGACTGGCCCATCTCCTATTCCGACCTCGCCCCCCATTACGAGGCGGTGGAGCGGCGCATCATCGTCTGCGGCACCGAGGAGCATCTGGAGGAGTTGCCGGACGGCATCTATGTGCCGCCCAAGCCCCTGCGCCCCGCCGACATGATGATCGTCGACGCGGTGAACGCGATGGACGAGCCCTATTCGCACGCCATCCCCAACCGCAAGGCCATCGACACCCGGCCGGACAGCCCCAACGCCTGCGTCTCCACCGGCATCTGCACCTCCGGCTGCCCCACCGGCGCGGTCTACAAATTCACCGCCCGGCTGCTGCCCGAGATCGAGAACCTGCCCAATTACGAGCTGCGCCAGGGCGCCAAGGTGGTGCGGCTGCTGCGCGAGCCGGGCACGAAGCGGGTGATGGGCGTCGAATATCGCGACATGGCCACCGGCGAGGCCCGCGTGCTCACCGCCGATGCCGTGGTGCTCGCGGCGGGCGCCCTCGAGAGCCCGCGCATCCTGTTCAATTCCGCCGACGAAGCCGCGCCCGAAGGCATGGGCAACGCCGCCGGCCAGCTCGGCCTGCGGCTGCAGGACAATCCCAAGGCCGTGCTCTCCACCTCGCTGTGGAAGCTGTGGGGCAAGGGCCGCGACTTCGACATCGGCTATGGCGACCTGCTCATCCTCATGTCGCGCGGCTGGCTGCCGGACGGGGAGGAATTCCCCTTCATCGGCCACGCCATCCACGGCGTGCCCGATATCCCGCACTATCTCGCCGGCATGAAGCGCTTCCCGCCCTTCATGAAGGAGCGGCTCGCCCGCTTCATGTTCCATTCCTACGTGACGCTCGGCCTGTTCTGCGCCGGCGAGCCCACCCCCGCCAACCGGGTGCGGCCGGGCACGACCCGCGACCGCTTCGGCGTGCGCCACGTGGCCGTGGACTTCTCCGCCACCCCGCGCGCGGAAGCCATGATGGAGGCCATGAACGGCTGGGGCCGCCAGGTGCTGCGCCATGCCGGGGCGACCTCCATCTATCCCTCGCGCGACAACACCGGCACCGGCATCCACTATGCCGGCACCACCGCCACCACCGCCGATCCGGACAAGGGCGTGGTGGATGCGGACCTGAAGCTGCATGACCTGGACAACGTCTATGTCTGCGACGGCGGCGTCATTCCCGTGCTGCCGGACAAGCACCTGACTCTGACCATCATGGCGCTGGCCCACCGCCTCGCCGGCCATCTGGTGGAGAAGGCCCGCACCGGCGCAGCGGTTCAGGGCGAGCGCGCTCTGGCCTGAAGTTTAAGCTGGCACACTCAGACGCCGCGCGGGCTTGGGCCGCACGGCCTCACCCCTCCGGCACGGCGCCGGCCATGATGGCGCCGGCGAAGCCGTTGATGCGGCCGAAGGCGGCGCGGGAGAGGTCTCCCGCCCGCAGCACCGCCTCGTGGCATTCGCCGGGGTCCTGGTTGATATGCGCCGCCAGCGCCGCCGCCAGCTCGCTCTGGCCGATGGCGAGCGTGCGCAGGCCGAGCAGCAGATTGTCGAGATCGGCCCGCGTGAGGGAGATGCGCAGCGGCGCGTCCTCGGGCAACCCTGTCCAGCGTGCAATGGCTTGAGGCGCGATCTGCGCCGCCTCGCTGACTTCGGTCATGAAAATCCCCGGCTGAAATGATCGGCCGGCCCGAAAAGGGCCGCTTCTTCCAGTCTACACTCTCAACCTGCGGTGCCGAAGCCGTGGCGCCCGCGTTGACGGGCATCAATGCCCCGCCGCCACCGGACCAATATCAAAGTACCGCAAGGCAGCCGTGCACGCGGCCCGACGGAAAGGCAGGAACGCCATGACGGATATGCTCTCCCCCGCCGCCTATGTGGAACGCCAGCGCCCCGGCCGCTCGAAGATGAAGGCGGCCATCTTCGTCGAGAAGAACCGCATCGTGCTGGATGAAAAGCCCATCCCCGATGTCGGCCCCCTCGACGCCCTCATCCGCATCACCACCACCACCATCTGCGGCACCGACGTGCACATCCTGAAGGGTGAGTATCCGGTGGCGAAGGGCCTCACCATCGGCCACGAGCCGGTGGGCATCATCGAGAAGCTCGGCTCTGCCGTGGAGGGCTTCGAGGAAGGCCAGCGCGTCATCGCCGGTGCCATTACCCCCTCGGGCTATTCCAACGCCTGCCTGTGCGGCCAGTGCTCGCAGGACGGCCCGCGCACGAAGCACGGCTTCAAGGCCATGGGCGGCTGGCGCTTCGGCAACACCATCGACGGCGCGCAGGCGGAATATCTCGTGGTGCCCGACGCCATGACCAATCTGTCCGCGGTGCCGGAGGCGCTCTCCGACGAACAGGTCCTGATGTGCCCGGACATCATGTCCACGGGCTTTGCCGGTGCCGAGAGCGGCAAGGTGAAGATCGGCGACACGGTGGCCGTGTTCGCGCAGGGCCCCATCGGCCTGTGCGCGACGGCGGGCGCCAAGCTCATGGGCGCGACGCGCATCATCGCGGTGGATCGCGTCGCCGCGCGGCTGGAAATGTCCCGCGCCATGGGCGCCGACCTCGTGGTGGACTTCTCCAAGGTCGATCCGGTGGAGGAAATCCTGCGCCTCACCGACGGGCGCGGCGTGGACGTGGCCATCGAGGCGCTCGGCCGGCAGGAGACGTTCGAGGCGGCACTCCGGGTGCTTCGCCCCGGCGGCACGCTTTCCTCCCTCGGCGTCTATTCGGGCGACCTGAAGATCCCGCTCGATGCCTTCGCGGCGGGCCTCGGCGACAATGCCATCATCACCTCGCTCTGCCCGGGCGGGAAGGAGCGCATGCGCCGGCTGATGGACGTGGTCGCCTCCGGCCGCGTGGACGCCCGCGCCCTCGTCACCCACCGCTTCAAGCTGGACGAGATCGAGGCCGCCTACGACCTCTTCGCCAACCAGCGCGACGGCGTCCTCAAGGTGGCCATCACGCCGTAGGGGTGTCTTCTCCTCTCGTGGGAGAAACACCAAACCGTCGTCATCGCCCGGCTCGTCCGGGCGATCCACGGATGGGCCGGGGGATGACAGCCCGAGGGCATGAGCAATTGCCGGCCGGGGTGTATAAGGACCGACCCCTCCGGTTCGGGACTGCGCGCGTGGCGAGGCCCCCATGACAGCACCTGCGCAACCGCCCCAAAAGACCGCCGGCGACCATGTGGTCGCCGATCAGGGCGCCGTCTTCGCCCTCCTCGCCGATCCCGCGACCCACGGCATTGCGGAGAAGGTCGTCCGCATCGACACCCACGGCGCCGCCGTCTTCCTCGCGGGGCCGTTTGCCTACAAGGTGAAGCGCGCGGTCTATTTCCCCTTCATGGATTTCTCCACGCTGGAGAAGCGCCGCGCCGCCTGCGCCGCCGAGGTGGAGATATCGGGCGCGGGCGCCCCCGGCCTCTATCTCGGCGTGGTCCCCATCGTGCGCACGCCCCATGGCCTCGCGCTCGGCGGCGATGGTGAGGCGGTGGAGTATGCGGTGAAGATGCGCCGCTTCGACACCGATCTCACCCTCGATCGCATCGCCGAACGCGGCGACCTCACGCCTGAGCTGGTCAAGGCCGTCGCGGCCATGGCGGTCAACGCCCACGCCGCCGCGCCCGAGCGCCGGGGCTTCGACAGCGCCGGCGCGCTCTCCACCTATCTCGAAGACACCATCGCCGAATTTGCCGCCCGCCCGGACCTGTTCCCGGCGGAAGACGTGGCGCGGCTCGCCGAAGTCTCGCGCGCGGCGCTGGCGCGCGTGCGTCCGTTGCTGGCGGCGCGTTCGCAGGCCGGGTTCGTCCGCCGCTGCCATGGCGACATGCACCTGCGCAACATCGTGCTCCTCGATGGAAGGCCGGTGCTGTTCGACGCCATCGAGTTCAACGACGAGATCGCCACCTGCGATGTCCTCTACGACCTCGCCTTCCTGATCATGGACCTGTGGCAGAGGGGCCTGCGCGACGCCGCCAACGCGATCTTCAACCGCTATCTCTGGGCGAGCGACGACGCGCAGCTCGACGGGCTCGCGGCGCTTCCCCTCTTCCTCAGCCTGCGCGCCGGCATACGGGCGAAGGTGGAGGCGGCGGGGCTGGCGCATCTGGACGGGGAACAGCGGGCTCAGGCGGAGGCGCGGGTCGCGCATTTCTTCCGGCAGACCATCGCCCTCCTCGGCACCCCGCAGCCCGGACCGGTCCGGTTCGGCGATGGGACTGTGGAGACGGCCAACCCCTCCGGGCCCACCCTCTGGGCGGTGGGCGGGCTATCCGGCAGCGGCAAGAGCACGTGGGCGGCCAAGATGGCCCCCGGCCTCGGAGCGCGGGCGCCCGGCGCGGTCGTGCTGCGCTCGGATATCGAGCGCAAGCGCCTCTTCCACGTGGCGGAAACGGAAAAGCTGCCCCCGGCAGCCTATGCGGCCGAGGTGAGCCCGCGCGTCTATGAGCGGCTGCGGGCACTGGCGCGCCGCGTCCTCGCCAGCGACTACACGGTGATCGTGGATGCCGTGCATGCCCGGCCCGAGGAGCGCGACGCCATCGAAAGCGTCGCTCGGGAGGCCGGCGTGCCGTTCGCCGGCCTCTGGCTCGACGTACCGGCGGAAGAACTCGTCCGGCGGGTGGAGGCACGCACCGGAGATGCGTCAGACGCGGACGCGGCCGTGGTGCGCCACCAGCTCGGCTACGACCTCGGCGTCATCCGCTGGACGCGCAGCACGCGCGCCCCCTAGCACTTGCCCTGCGTCTCCGGCTTCGGATTGACGCCCGAGACCGTGTCCGGCTGGCGGGTGGGCGAGGCCGGCGTGCCCGCTTGAGGCGTGAGGCCAGTGTGGGAGCCGCCGGTGCCGCCGGTCCAGCCGGTGGACCCCTCGCTGCCCGGCTTGGTGCCGGAATCGGCACCGCGCGCGGGGGGCGTCGCGGCGGTGTGGGGCGGCTCCTCGCAGGCGCCGGTCTGGGCCGGCGGCGTTGTGGTCTGGGCGGAGGCCGGCGCAGGCACGCCGGACGCGAGAAGAAACATGAGGCCGCCGACGATGGCGGTTGCGCAGATGCGGGCCACGTTGGGCGAGGGCAGCACCACGGGAGACGGGCGCCGGGGCGCCGTCGAATAGATGTTCAAGGCGTCGGTGAAGGGCATGTCCGTTCTCCTTTCGCCGGGAGAACGACCTGCCACGCCGCATGGTTCCTTGATTCCTGCGCCGGCGTCCCGCCAGCGCCCCCGCCTGTCGCCTCAGCCGGCGATGCGCACCCGCCCCGGCCCGGCCTCCACGCGGCCGATGCGTACCGCCGCCGGATAGCCCGCCGCGCGGATGTCAGCCAGCAGGCGGTCGGCCTCCTCGGGCGCGCAGGCCACCAGCAGTCCGCCGGAGGTCTGGGGATCGGTGAAGAGGTGGCGCTGCCAGTCGGGCGTGCCTTCGGGCAGATCCACCTCGGCGCCGTAGCTGGCCCAGTTGCGGTGCGAGGCGCCGGTGACGAAGCCCTGCTGCACCAGCTTTTCCGCGTCCGAAAGCCAGGGCAGCGCAGCGCGCTCGATGACCAGCGTCGCGCCCGAGCCGCGCGCCATCTCCAGCCCATGGCCGAGAATGCCGAAGCCGGTCACGTCGGTGATGGCGCTCACCGCCGTCTCCTTGCCCAGCGCCGCGCCCACGCGGTTCAGCTTGGTCACGGAGGCGATCATCTCGTCATAGGCGGCGGCGGAGAGCGCCTCCTTCTTGAAGGCTGCGGAATAGACGCCGACGCCCAGCGCCTTGGTGAGGATGAGCGCATCCCCCGCCCGCGCCGTGGAATTGCGGCGCAGCCGCGCCTTGGGCGCCCGGCCGATGACGGCGAGGCCGTAGACCGGCTCCGGGCAATCGATGGAATGGCCGCCCGCCACCGGAATGCCCGCCTCGGCGCAGATGGCCTGCCCGCCGGCGAGGATGGCGCGCACGGTGGCGGTGTCGATCTTGCCCAGCGGCATGCCGAGGATGGCGAGGGCCATCAGCGGCTCGCCACCCATGGCGTAGACATCCGAGATGGCATTGGTCGCGGCGATGCGGCCGAAATGGTCGGGGTCGTCCACCATGGGCATGAAGAAGTCCGTGGTGGCGATGATGGCGGTCTCGCCGTCGAGATCGTAGGCGGCCGCGTCGTCCCCCGTCTCGGTGCCCACCAGCAGCCGCTCGAACGGGCCGCCGCTCGCCTGCCCCGCCAGCAGCTCCTGCAGCACCGAGGGCGCGAGCTTGCAGCCGCAGCCGCCGCCATGGGCGAGGCTGGTGAGGCGGACGGGCGGGTTGGGCACATCGAGCATGGCGCGGGTTCCATGAAGGGAGCGGCCGCGCGGCCGATCACGCCGCGCAGGGACATGTTTGGAAAGAATGTCCTCGCCGGGCGACGCTGAGCGCCACCACGGCGAGGATCACGCCCTGACCGGCGTCTGGATCACACCGCGATTTCAGCGGCGCGAATGGTATATTTGAAATTGTCCGGATCGAGGCAGTCGAGCAGGCTGCCGGCGCTGACCGCCTGCGGATACATCAGGAAGCCGAGGTGCGGCCCGTCGAAGCCGGGCAGCGCCACGTCGTGCGCCGTGTTGTAGGCGAACCAGTTGCCCTCCCACGAACCGAACAGCGCCTTGCGCGCGGCGACCACCTTGGGGTCATCGAGCGCGAGCTTGCCCGGGGGCTCCTCCAGCACCACCTTGCGCACGTCGGCGGGGTCCATGGGGGTCCAGCCGAATTCGGAGAGGAACACCTCGGCCCGGCAGTGCTGCGCCTTGGTGACGATCTCGGAATTGGCGCCGAGGCTCTTGTAGCCGAAGCGCGAGGGCACCACGCGCAGGCCGTAGACATCGCGCGCCGCAATGCCCTGCGCCCGCACGAGGCCGACGAACAAGGCGTTGAGATCGGCGCACTTGCCGCCGAGATCGCCGCTCTTCAGCAGCGCCGCGATATCGCCGATGCCGCAGCCGCGGGTGGCGGCATTGCGATAGGTGTTCTCGACGATCCACTCGAAGATGGCGTGGACCTTCTCCAGCTCGGACGCCTTGCCGGCGACGATCTTGTCGGAGGTCGCCTTCACGATGCCGTCCGTGGGGATGAGGTCGGTGGCCGCGGTGTTGCGGCGGCGCTCCTCGGCGGTGAGCGGGGCGGGCTTGCCGGGCTTGGTCAGGTCCACGGCGAAATCGCGGCTGGTGGCGCGGCTGACCAGCTCCACCTTGGGCGCGGGCTCGCCCTCGGCCCAGGCGAGGTGCAGCATGTCGGCGCCGGAGCGGGCGTCGCGCACCATCTTCGCGGTCTTGGCGTTGGTGGTCCAGGTGTTCTCGCCGGGCTTGAACCAGTCCGGATTGCTGAAGGAGGCCACCGGCAGCCAGGCCTGCACGGTGCCGGCAGGCTTCAGGATCTCGACCGTGGTGGTGATCTGGAAGCTGCGCCAGTTGCCCACGGTGGGCGCGAACACGCGCGCCGCGGGGGCCGTCTGCGCGGCGGCCTGCGCAAAGGCGGCGCGAGGCAGCAGCGCGGCGGCACCGGCGGAGGCGCCAGCGAGGGCGCCGGCTTTCAGAAAGTCGCGACGGGTGGTCATCGGGTCTGTTCTCCCTGGGCTTCTTTTGGTTGGTTTTTTTGCGGGGGCGGCGCCGCGACGCGGATCGCGGCGCGGGTTTCAGGATCGGCCCAGTCCACCTCACCCTCGCGGGCGAGAACGAGACGGCCCGAGATCACCACGAAGCTCGCCGGCAGCAGGCTGACGCCCCACCCCCGCGCCGCCGCGCGGTTCTGGTCGAGGAGAACCGGTCCGGGCGCGGCGCCCGCCGTCCCCTCGGCGAAGAAGCGGCGGATGCGGTCGGCGGGCTCGGCCACATCCACCAGCAGCACCCGCACGCCGCTTGAGCGGGCGAAATCGGTGAGGGCCGGAAGCTCGGTGCGGCAGGGCGCGCACCAGGTGGCGAAGAAATGGACGATGGTCGGAGGATCGCCCGCGGCGAGAGCCACCGGCGCGCCGTCGAGGGCGCCGAGCGAGAGCGCGGGGGCGAGCGGGTGGCCTTCGACGGTCGCGAGAAGGCCAGGCGCAGCGCGCTCCGCCTCCACCGCAGGGACGGGCGAGGCGAGGACGGGTCCAGCCGCGAGCAGGAGGGCGAACGCGAGCGCGCCCGGCACGTCGCGCACAGGCAGAGACCCGACCGTCCCTAGACGCGCGGATATGCTCCCGCGGCCCCGCCAGCGACGCTGCGGCCCAGGATATGTTGTATCCGGTTGGATAGAGTGTGCGCCCCGACCCGCGGGAGCCAAACCGACCTTCACGCGGGCACTCTGCGTCAGGGTTGCAAGCGCGGTCAACGCTCCTTTCCGTGATGTCGGCCATGCTTCGGCAGCGCACAATCAGGCCGCGCCGCAAAACCGCCTTCCGTTGCGTCACTAGAGGCAACTGGCAACCGCCGACGTGCCGCATCGCAACATGCGACAAGAAGGCGATTTTCGTTCAAACACGCGGAGTTGCGCCGGCCCAAATTGACATCATTCCAGTTCCAAAATACCGTCCGCTCACGCTGGGTGATCCAGCTCCCGGAGCGGCCCCAAGGCCGTCCGAAACCGTCCCCGGTCGGGGCACGCAAGGTCGGAGGCTTCCTTCGATGAACATGGAGCTCTCGCGGCGCCAGTTTTTGAAAACGGCGGGCGCGGGCGTGGCGGGAACAACGCTGGGCGCGTTGGGATTCGGTCCCATCGAGGAGGCCCTGGCCTCCACCATCAAGCCCTTCCGCCTCGTCAACACCACCGAGGTGCGCAACACCTGCACCTACTGCTCGGTGGCCTGCGGCATCCTCATCTTCTCCAAGGGCAATCTCGCCAAGGGCGAGAAGGCGGACATTACCCATATCGAGGGTGACACCGACCACCCCACCAATCGCGGCACGCTCTGCCCGAAGGGCGCGGCCCTGCTGGACATCGTGAAGTCCGAGCAGCGCCTCAAGCAGCCCATGATCCGGCGCGCGGGCTCCGACAAGTTCGAGAAGATTTCCTGGGGCGAGGCGCTCGACAAGATCGCCAAGGCCATGAAGGCGGACCGCGACGCCAACTTCATCGCCAAGAACAATGACGGCGTGACGGTGAACCGCTGGCTCACCACCGGCTTCCTCGCCGCTTCCGCCACCACCAACGAAACCGCGTTCGCCACCTACAAGGTGGTGCGCTCAACCGGAATTCTGGCTTTCGACAATCAGGCACGCGTCTGACACGGCCCGACGGTGGCGAGTCTCGCCCCAACTTTTGGCCGTGGCGCGATGACCAATTCGTGGACTGACATCAAGAACACGGATCTGGTCGTCATCATGGGCGGCAATGCCGCCGAAGCGCACCCGTGCGGATTCAAATGGGTCACCGAGGCGAAGGCCTCCCGTGGCGCGAAGCTTGTCGTCGTGGACCCGCGCTTCACGCGCTCGGCCGCGGTGGCGGACTATTACGCCCCGATCCGGCAGGGCACCGACATCGCCTTCCTTTTGGGCGTCATCAACTACTGCATCCAGAACGACAAGATTCAGTGGGACTATGTGAAGGCGTTCACCAACGTCGGCTACATCGTCAAGGAAGGTTTCGGGTACCAGGACGGCCTGTTCACGGGCTATGACGAGATGAAGCGGGACTACAACCGCTCCACCTGGGACTACGAGATCGGCCCCGACGGTTATGCGGTCGTGGACGCAACCCTCCAGCATCCCCGCTGTGTCTTCAATCTTCTGAAGCAGCACGTCTCCGTCTACACGCCGGAGATGGTCGAGCGCATCACGGGCACGCCCAAGGACAAGTTCCTGAAGGTGGCGTCCATGATCGCGGAGTGTTCGTCGCCCACCAAGACGATGACCTCCATGTACGCGCTCGGCTGGACCCAGCACTCCAAGGGCTCGCAGAACATCCGCTGCATGGCGATGCTGCAGCTTCTCCTGGGCAATATCGGCGTGCGCGGCGGCGGTATGAACGCCCTGCGCGGGCATTCCAACATCCAGGGCCTCACCGACCTCGGCCTGATGTCCAATCTGATCCCGGGCTATCTCACGATCCCGACGGAGAAGGAGCCGGACTTCAACGCCTACATGTCGACGCGCGGTTTCAAGCCGTTGCGTCCCAACCAGATGAGCTACTGGCAGAACTACAAGAAGTTCTTCGTCTCCTTCCAGAAGTCCATGTGGGGTCAATCGGCGACGGCGGACAACAACTGGGCCTATGACTACCTGCCGAAGCTCGACGTGCCGGCCTATGACGTGCTGCGCGCGTTCGAGCTGATGAAGCAGGGGAAGATGAACATCTACTTCTGCCAGGGCTTCAACCCGCTGCAGGCCTTCCCCAACAAGGCCAAGCTCGCGGAGGCGCTCGGCAAGCTCAAGCTGCTCGTGGTCATGGACCCGCTGGAGACCGAGACCGCACGCTTCTGGGAGAACCACGGCGTCTACAACCAGGCCGATCCGTCCAAGATCCAGACGGAAGTCATCCAGCTGCCCACCACCTGCTTCGCCGAGGACAACGGCTCGCTGGTGAATTCCGGCCGCTGGCTGCAATGGCACTGGGCCGGCGGCACCCCTCCGGGCGATGCCAAGCCCGACACCTACATCATGGCGCAGATCCATCTGCGCCTGAAGGAGATGTACAAGAAGGACGGCGGCGCGTTCCCCGATCCGATCGTCAACCTGACGTGGAACTACAAGGACCCGAACGAGCCCTCGCCGGACGAGCTTGCCAGGGAGATGAACGGCTCCGTCCTTTCCGACGTGCTCGATCCCAACGACCCGACCAAGAAGGTGCTGGAAGCCGGCAAGCAGCTCGCGAGCTTCGGCCTCCTGCGCGATGACGGCTCCACCGCGGCCGGCTGCTGGATCTATACCGGCTGCTACACCGAGGCGGGCAACATGATGGCGCGCCGGGACAATTCCGATCCCGACGACACCGGCGCCTACCTCAAGTGGGCGTTCGCCTGGCCGGCGAACCGGCGCATCATCTACAACCGCGCCTCCGCCGACATCGACGGCAAGCCGTGGGACGACACCCGCAAGCTGCTGTGGTGGGACGGGGCCAAGTGGACGGGCTACGACGTGCCCGACATCGCCCCCACCGCCAAGCCGCAGGATGTGGGCCCCTTCATCATGAACCCGGAAGGCGTTTCCCGCCTGTTCACAAGGGGCATGATGCGGGACGGACCGTTCCCGGTGCATTACGAGCCGTTCGAGAGCCCGGTCGCCAACCTGATCGCCCCCAAGGTGCGGGGCAACCCGGTGGCGCGCGTGTTCAAGGACGACTTCGCCCAGTTCGCGGACGTGGCGTCGAAGGAGTTCCCCTATGCGGCGACCTCCTACCGGCTCACCGAGCACTTCCATTACTGGACGAAGAACAACCACGTGAATTCGGTGCTCCAGCCCGAGTTCTTCGTGGAAATCTCCGAGCAACTGGCGAAGGAGAAGTCTATCCAGAACGCCGGCTGGGTCCGCGTGTGGTCGAAGCGGGGCTCGGTCTTCGCCAAGGCCTACGTGACCAAGCGCATCCGTCCGCTGATGGTGGACGGAAAGCCCGTGCACATCGTCGGCATCCCCATCCACTGGGGCTTCGTCGGTGCCGCCAAGAAGGGCTTCCCGGCCAACGTGCTGACCCCCTTCGTGGGTGACGCGAACATCGAGACGCCGGAGTTCAAGGCGTTCCTGGTCAACATCGAGCCCTCCACCGGGCCGGTGGCGTAAGGAAAAGGAGAACCAGCATGTTTCCTCCGATTCCGAACCCCACCACCGCCCCCGTGGCGCCCAAGCTGAGCGACGCGGACCTCGTCCGCCGCTCGGCCTCCGGTTCCCCCTCGCAGGTCGAGTTCAAGGAGCCGGTGGCCAAGCTCATCGACGTGTCGAAGTGCATCGGCTGCAAGGCCTGCCAGGCGGCGTGCCTCGAATGGAACGAGCTCCATGAGGAGATCGGCACCTTCAACGGCACCTACACCAACCCGCCGGACCTGACGCCCGCCTCGCTCACGCTCATGCGCTTCACCGAGTGGGTGAACCCCGAGACGGACAATCTCGAATGGCTCATCCGCAAGGACGGCTGCATGCATTGCGCCGATCCGGGCTGCCTGAAGGCCTGCCCGGCGCCCGGCGCCATCGTGCAGTATTCCAACGGCATCGTGGACTTCGACCACGCCAAGTGCATCGGCTGCGGCTATTGCGTGAAGGGCTGCCCCTTCAACATCCCGCGCATCTCGCAGGTCGATCACAAGGCCTACAAGTGCACTTTGTGCTCGGACCGCGTGGCGGTCGGCCAGGGTCCCGCCTGCCAGAAGGCATGCCCCACCCAGGCCATCGTCTTCGGCACCAAGACGCAGATGAAGCAGTGGGCCGAGGGCCGCATCAAGGATCTGAAGTCCCGCGGCTACAAGAATGCGGGCCTGTATGATCCGCCCGGCGTGGGCGGCACGCACGTCATGTACGTGCTGCAGCACGCCGACAAGCCCTCGATCTATGCGGGCCTGCCGGACAATCCGCGCATCAGCCCCATCGTCGAGGCGTGGAAGGGCGTGACCAAATATGTGGGCCTCGGCGTCATGGGCTTCGCCGCCCTCGCCGGCGCGCTGCACTACCTCGTCAACGGCGCCAACAAGGTGTCGCCGGAAGACGAGGCGAACGCCGAGAAGCTGGCGGCTGAAAAGCTGTCGTCCGGAGGCCGCTCATGAGCGCACCCTACGATCTGGAGACAGGCGACGCGGTTCATCCGGGTCGCCCGGTGCAGGTGGACCGCTACACGGTGGGCGCCCGCATCAACCATTGGGTGACGGCCATCAGCCTGATCCTGCTGGCGATTTCGGGCCTCGCCTTGTTCCACCCCAGCCTCTATTTCCTCACCGGCCTGTTCGGCGGCGGGCAGCTGACGCGCACCATCCATCCCTGGATCGGTGTGGTGCTCTTCTTCTCCTTCGCCGGCATGTTCCTGCGCTTCTGGAAGGCCAACCTCTGGAAGAGCGAGGACGGCACCTGGATGCGCCGCCTGCGCGACGTCATCGCCGGCCATGAGGAGAAGCTGCCCGAACTCGGCAAGTACAATGCCGGGCAGAAGCTGGTGTTCTGGGGCATGAGCCTGCTCATCATGGTGCTCATCACCTCGGGCGTGGTGATCTGGCAGGCCTATTTCGCCACCTACACCACCATCGAGCAGCAGCGCATCGCGCTTCTGGTGCATGCGCTGGCGGCGGTGGCGATCATCTGCGTGTGGATCGTCCACGTCTACGCCGCCATCTGGGTCAAGGGCACCATCAGCGCCATGACCAAGGGGCAGGTGACGGGCGGCTGGGCGTGGCGGCACCACCGGAAGTGGTTCCGCGAGCTGGTCAGCTCCCGCAAGTCGGGCACCCGCGGGACTCCCGCGGAATAGCGCTTACCCCTATAATGGCCTCCCGGCCGCCGCGAGCGACCGGGGGGTTCTTGTCCGGTGCACGTGACCCGTGAGGTTCGTGAGGTCATCATGTCGCGTACCTTCGGCCCCGCGTCGGCGCCCATTCCCGATCCCTCCGTGCTGGAGGGCGTGACGGCCCCGACCTTCGCGTATCTGCCGGACCCCTCGACCCTGTTCGCGCGGCGCGCGGCCCGGTTCCGGCATCTGGCGCACAACCATCCCCTTGCGCCCTACCTCACCTTTCTCGCCGGGCTCTGCGAGGCGCAGCATGCCGCCGTCGCCGCGACGCCCGCGCCCGAGCCGGTGGACGCCGCCCAGGTGGAGCGCGCCCGCGCCAACGAGATGCCGCCCCTCGACCGCAGCCATTTCACCAGCGATGCCGCCTTCGACACCCTGTTCGAGCGGGCGCTGGCGGAGGCGACCAAGATCGAGCAGCCCGAAGCCGCCCGCACCGCGCTGGAGCGGGTGCGCATGGCCTCCGACGTGGCGCGCGGCGAGATGATCCGCAACGTGCTCGCCTCCTCCCTCCCCGAGGAAGCTTTGGCCGAGCACCTCTATGTGGCGGCGGCGCTGGAAGCCCATTTCGCCCGCCTCGCGTCCCAGCTCGACGCCTCCCGCCTCGTGCCGGTGGGCGACGGCGTGTGCCCCACCTGCGGCGGGCCGCCGGTGGGCAGCCTCATCGTCAACTGGCCCACCTCCCATGGCGCCCGCTATTGCGCCTGCGCTTTGTGCGGCACGCTGTGGAACTTCGTGCGGGTGCGCTGCACCGCCTGCGGCTCCACCGCCGGCATAGGCTATCAGGAGGTGGAGGGCGGCAACGGCGCGGTGAAGGCCGAGACCTGCGACACCTGCCACGCTTATTCCAAGGTGTTCTACCTCGCCCAGGATGACGGGCTCGATCCGGTGGCCGACGACGTGGCGAGCCTTGGCCTCGACATCAAGCAGAAGGAAGGCCCCTACCGGCGCGCCGCCTTCAATCCCTTCCTCCTCGGTTATTGAGGGCGGCATGATGGCGAACGCACCAGCCGCCGTGGCCCTCTCCCCCGCCCCGCCCTTGCGCCTGCTCCCCTCGGTGGATCAGGTGCTGAAGGCCGAGGCCGCCCGCGCCGCCGCGGAGCGCCATGGCCGGCAGGCGGCGA
>NZ_JAYRPE010000048.1:0-41942 GCF_041911315.1 Xanthobacter sp.
GGAGCGCGGCGAGATCGACGCCGCCCCCGCTCCGCGCCCCGCGCGGGTCCTGCCGCTGCAGGAGAGACGCCCCATCGACGCCACCGAGACCGAGGCCGAGCCGCCGTCCGACACGCCCGCGCCCGACACACCTCCCCAGCCGACCGCCATGCCGCTCCTCGCGATATCGCCCGCGCCGGTCATGGACGCGAGGCACACGTCGGCGGCGGACGTCGCGCTCCGCGCTCAGACGATGCCGGCGCCCGATCCGCTGGCGGCGTCGGCGGGGTCGGCGGATACGCCGCCGCCGATGCAGCTCGTGGTGCTGCGGCAGGAAACGCATTTCGCGCCGGTGCGGGCCTTCACCCAGCCTGCAACCGCGCCCCTGCCGCTGGCGCGGGCCGACACCCAACGCGACGCGGCCACGCGCGAAGCGACAGGCGCGCCCGCAGCGGACGCCCTCTCCCCGGACCTCGACCCGAGCGAAAACCGGACGCCGGTCCGGCCGCTCCCCCCGCGCGCCGCGCCCGAGGACACCCAGGGCGACCCGCCCCAACTCCGTCGCCTCGCCCCGGACCCGAGCCAGGCGCCCGCCCGGCCCACCGTGCCCGTGGCGGAACCGCCGAAGCTCCAGCCCGCCCTCAAGCCGGAGGCATCCCCCGCGCTGCCCTTCGCCAGCCTTGTGCAGGTCGGCCGCGCCATCGCGGCGGAGGTGGCGCAGATCGATCCCGCTGCGGCGGGGGCGCCAGCCGGAGGTGCGATCGAGGCTCCCGACAGCTCCACGCCAGCCGGCCCGGTGCGCGTGCTCGACATCGCGCTTTCGCCGGAAACGCTGGGGCGGGTGGTGGTGCACATGCGCCTCACCCCGCACGGCCTCACTGTGCGCCTCAAGGCGGACAACCCGGCCACCGCCGAACTGCTCGCGGCCGACAAGGACCATCTCTCCGCCCTCCTCGGCTCGGCCGGGCTAACCGACGTGGAGCTGGACGTCGGCGGCCCCGTCCTGTCGCAACTCGATGCGCCGGTGCGCAGCCTTGCCGCGATGGAGAACCTGCCTCCGCAAGAGAGCGCGGACGAGGGACAAGGCGGCGGGCGCGGCAGCACCGACCCCGGCCGGCAGGGTCGCAACGGCCGGCAGGACAGGACATTTCCCGATGACGACGCTGCGCCTTCTTTTGCTGACGAGCCTCGCGCTGGCGCCGGTTGAGGCGCGCTGCGGCGACGCATCCGCCGCGTTCGGCCCCCCCGTCGCCGGCGAGACGGAGGATGTGGCGGCCGAACCTCAGCTTCCGATTTCCGCTCCCCCTACCCCCGCACGGCCCATCTGGGGGGAGCGGCGCCCGCCTGAGCCGCGGCAAGCCGCGCCCCAGAAGGCGGAGCCGGCTCCGTCCGTCTCCGGCCAGGCGACGGCTTCACCCCCGAGGAAAGACGCCGGCCGAAAGCCCGTCCCGCACGGCATCTGCGAGCGCGAGCTGGCGCGGGCGGCGGCGAAGTATCAGATTCCGTTGCAGATCCTTTACGCCGTCGCGCTCACCGAGAGCGGCACCGGCAGCGGCCTCCAGCCGCTGATGCTGCACATCGAGGGCAAGGACCATCTGCCCGCTTCGCTGCCCGAGGCCCTCGCCATGTTCCGTGCCGCCAACGATCGCGGCGTGAAGCTCATCGACATCGGCTGCATGCAGGTGAACTGGTACTGGCACCGGGAGGAATTCCAGACGCTGGAGGAGATCTTCGATCCGCGTCTCAACGTGGAGCAGGGCGCACGCTTCCTGAAGGAGCTGCGCCAGCGGCACGGCAGCTGGACCATGGCGGTCGCCCGCTACAATGCCGGGCCCGCCAACACGGTGGGACAGCATCGCTATGTCTGCAAGGTGATGAAGAATCTCGTGGCCGCCGGGGTGGGGGAATGGACCGCCACCTCCGAGGCCTTCTGCGCCGCGCCGCCCGTGCCGCCGGAAGCCATTCGCGCGGAGTGAGGTCTGGCCGGGAGCAAGCGGGAGGCGGACCGCCCCCCGACTGCTCCGCACCCTCAGGCGAAGAGGCTGTCGATGTCGTCCTGCGAGACCACGCCTGCGTCGCTCCTGAGGGCAGGCCCGTTGAGGAGGGCTTCGTCGCCCTCACGGGGGATGATGCGGGCGCCCTGGGCCACGAGATCGGCCCCGCCCCAGATGTCGGTCATGCGCGCCACCCGTTCCTCGATGAACAGCAGCAGCTTCACCACCTTGCGGATGCGCTGGCCGGTGATGTCCTGGAAATTGCAGGCCTCGAAGATCTTGGTCGTCTCGTTCTGCATCTCGGTGGCGAGGTCCGCCGCATCGCCGGTGAGCAGGGCGTGCATCTGGATCATCAAGGCATCGACCCGCTCGGCGGAGGTGAGGATGGCTTCGGTCGCCTCCTCCGTGTCGGTGACGACCGCTTCCAGCTCGCTGGTGGCGCGCAGCAGCTTCTCGCCGCGCGCACCTTCGGCGTGCAGGCTCGCGATCTCGTGCTTGGTGTGCTGAATGGCATCCTGGATGGTCTCGATGCCGGCCCACAGCACATTGCGGTCGCGCTCGCGATCGACGGCGGGATCGCGCGTCTTGAAGCGCGCGATCTCCTCGCGCACCTCGGCGAGCTCGCCGAAAATGCGACGCAGATGGTCGTCGAGGCCATCCACCGCGAAGAGGTCGACGGCGGCGCCGGCGGAACTCGGGGTCTCAATCCTGAAGGGTCGCCGGGCAGCCGACATTAGGGCCTCCTGAAACAGGCTATGCTTTCCACTCTCCTATAAATCGTCCCCGATGATTGAGGAAGACGACCCCAATTCTTGGTGCAAGCCTCACACAAGCCCGGGACATCAGAACATCATTCGTCGTTGCGCTCGCCAAACATGGATGGAGCGTGTTCATCGTCCCCGTTTCTGGAGTGTGTCATGGGGGTTGATCTTGGGATGCCCGTCCTTGTGGTGGACGACTACAAGACCATGGTGCGCATCATCCGAAACCTTCTGAAGCAGATCGGCTTCGAGGATGTGGACGAGGCCTCCGATGGCACCGAGGCGCTGGCCAAGCTGAAGGAACGCAGCTACGGCCTCGTCATCTCGGACTGGAACATGGAGCCGATGACCGGCTACGAGCTGCTGAAGCAGGTGCGGGCCGACGGCGCCCTCGGCCAAATCCCGTTCATCATGGTGACGGCGGAAGCCAAGTCCGAGAACGTGATCGCCGCCAAGAAGGCCGGCGTCAGCAACTACATCGTCAAGCCGTTCAACGCCCAGACGCTGAAGGGCAAGATCGACGCGGTGTTCGAGAACCTTGGTGCCGAGGTGGCGGTCGACTGAGCCTTTTAGGCTCCCGATCCGGTCAGCCGGCCGCGCCGCGACGACAATGGTCGCGGCCGGGATGGCCCCGGAGGGCGTTCACCACCCCGAAGGGATCGTCGACGACCAGGAGGGACCGTCGACGACCAGGAGGGCCGACGGGCCTGAAGCGCGCTCCCCGCGCCAGACTGCGCGCGCTATGCAATCCAGTCCATGAGACCCGCCGGCGACCTGTCCTGCTACCGACAGGTCAGCCGGCCATTGTCGTTGGCGATGTCGCGGCCGGGGCTGCACCAGGAGACGGCGGTGGTGGCTTCGGACCAGCGGCCGTTGCGGTCCTGGCAGGAGGCCTTCAGCCATCCGGCCACCACGCGGATCTCGCGGCAGCTCGCCATGTAGGAGCCCGGCGGAGGACGGTCGCTGAAGCCGGACGAGCCGCCGCGCGAGCAGCGCAGGTCGCTGTTGTCGTTGTAGATGTCCGCCCCCTGCAGGCATTGCGAGAGCTGGAGCGGCACCGAGGTGCGCCACGTGCCGCCACGGTCCTGGCACATGGCGCGCAGGAAGCCGCCGCTCACCGTCACGTCCCGGCAGGTGGAGCGATAGGAGCCGTAGGGCGCGGGCGTGGTGTTCCAGCCCGATCCGGACGACGCAGACGACGCGGAGGAGGCGCAGCGCAGGATGCCGTCGTCGTTCACCACCTCGCGATTGCTGCACCAGGAGAGATAGAGCGAGGAGGCGAGCCACGCGCCCCGGCGGCTGAGGCAATTGCCGCGCAGGGTGCCGGAATCGAGCGAGATGTCCCGGCAGGTCTCCTGATAGGAGCCGGGCGGGGGATAGTCGCCCGCATGCTGGGAGGTGAAGGAGCGGCAGGCGAGCCGGCCTTCCACATTGGCGATGTCGGCGCCCAGCGGGCAGCCGGTGAGGGAGAGGCCGGCCTCGCGCCAGTTGCCCCAGCCGTCGCGGCAGGTGGCGGAGAGCCAGCTGCCTTCCAGCCTCAGGTCACGGCAGGAGGAGGTATAGGTGCCGGCCGGCGGGCGCTGGACCACGGGCGGCGGGGCCGGCGGCTGGGGCCGGGGCGGCGGCGCCGGGGCCAGCGTGCCGTAGAGCGATCCCGGCGCCGGCGTGTCCTTGCAGATGAGCTGGCCGTTGCGGTTGGCGATGTCGCCGTCGCAGGAGGGGAAGTCATCGAGGCGCGCCACCACCCATTCCCCCGCGCGGGTGGCGCAGAAGGCGGCGAGATCGCGCCCCCAGCGCACCTGCACCTGCCGGCAGCTCTCCAGATAGCTGCCGACCGGAATGTCGCCCGCCGCCGCGGCCGGCGTGGCGGACAGGCACAGCAGGGCTGCCGCCCAAACCCGGAAGTTCATCATGCGGCATCCTTCGCACGAGGATTGAGGATGAGGCGCAGCCCCGTGGGCGGCACCGAACTACCGCATCGAACCTAACGGCATGTCAGGCGGCCGTCCACATTCGCAATGTCGTGGGAGCCGCCCGAGCACCAGCTGGCGAAGGTGCTGCTGTCTTTCCACGTGCCCGATGTACTCTTGCACGAGGCCTTCAGCCAACCGGCGGACATGCTGATATTGCGGCAGGTGGCGCGGTAGGAGCCGGAGGGCAAGGCACTGCCGCCACCGCTGCCGCCACCGCTTCCGCCGTTTCCACCCCAGCTTCCGCCGCCCCATTTGTGGTCATCCGGCACGGGCGAGCCTTCGGGCCGGCAGGTGAGGCTGCCGCCCTCATTGCGGATGTCGCGGCCGTGGCCGCACCAGGATGTGGCGAGCGTGGTGGGCACCCAGCTGCCGAAGCTGTTGCGGCAGGTGGCCCGGATGAGCCCGGCGGAATAGCTGATGTCGCGGCAGGACGCGCGGTAGGAGCCCGCCGGGGGCCGATCGCCGCTGAAGCCGGAGCCGCCGCAGGAGAGCCGTCCATCCTCATAGACGATGCCCTTGCCGGGAATGCAGCCGGCCGGCATCAGGCTCGCATCCCGCCAGCCGCCCCAGTCGTCCCGGCAGGAGGCGCGCAGCCACGGGCCATCCATGCGGATGTTGCGGCAGGACGCCTTATAGGGGCCTGCGGGCACTTGCTGGAACGACGGCGTGGGCGAGGGGGCGATGCCGCCGGGGCCGAGGATGCCCCCGCCGCCGCCGGCCGCGCAGGTCAGCCGCCCGTCCACATTGGCGATATCGCCGCGGCAGGCGGGGAAATTGTCGAGGCGGGTCACCACATCCCGGCCGGCACGGTTCGGGCAGAAGGCCGCGAGGTCGTGCCCGAACCGCACCTGAACCTGCCGGCAGCTGCTGAGATAGCTGCCCGGAGGCACCGACTGCGCCGCGGCGGGCGAGAGGCCCGCCGCCAGCATCCACCCCAGTACCGCCAGCGCCCCGCCCAGCAGCCTGTCAAGCGCCCCCGCCATGGCATCACTCCCCGACCGAATCGATCGGGGCGATGATACCAGTGACGCAGGGTTGGCTCACCTAGCGATAGGTCAACGTCAGAAGCAGGCGAGGTTGCCGTTCTGGTTGGAGATGTCGCGGTAATTGCCGCAATTGTTCATGTTGAGCGCGGTCGGGTTCCACGAGCCGTTCACCCGCTGGCACTGGGCGCGCAGCACGCCGCCGAGGCCCATGGAGATGTTGCGGCAGGTGCGCATGTAGGAGCCCGGAGGCGGCTGGAGCCGCTGGCGCGAGGGGCAGAACAGCTGGCCGTTCTGGTTCGAGATGTCCGAGCCGGGCTGGCAGGTCAGCGTGTTCAGCACGGAGGGCTGGTAGTTGCCGCCGCGGGTGAGGCAGAAGGCGCTCAGCACGCCGTTGCGGAATTCCACGCGGGTGCAGGTCTGGCGATAGGAGCCGCGCGGACCCACCGCCGGCGGCGGGGGCACCGGACGGCGCTGGCACCAGAGCTGGCCGTCCTGGTTGGAGATGTCGCCCCGGCAGGACGGGAAATCGTTGAGCCGCGTCACCACCCATTGGCCGTTGCGGGTGGCGCAGAAGGCAGCGAGGTCGGCGCCGTCGCGCACCTGCGCGTCACGACAGGAGCGCAGGTAGCTGCCAGGCGGTACCGACCGCGCCTCGGCCGCCGTGCCGGCCATCAGGCCAAGCGCCAGAATGAGGCCCGCAAGGCGCAGGCCTGTCGCCAGAAACGAACGCATCTTCTTCCCCCCAGGCTTTCGTAACGTCGAAACGGCGCCGCTTCTAGCACGGCGGACCGCGGCGCGCACCGGGCGCCTGTCCTGCGCAGCGGCATCGACAGGGGCGCGGCCGTTCGCTAAAAGCCGTGCTCGAACAAGGCAAAAGACATCAGATGACCATCCGCCTCCATCGCGGCGACCTGCCCGCGGATTTCGTGGCCGCCTCCGTCGTGGCCATCGACACCGAGACCATGGGTCTCGACCCGTTCCGCGACCGGCTGTGCCTCGTACAGCTCTCCAACGGTGACGGCAGCGCCGACCTGGTGCAGATCCCGCAGGGCGCCGGCCCCGGCAGCGCGCCGAACCTCGTGCGGCTGCTGACCGACCCGAACGTGACCAAGCTGTTCCATTTCGGCCGCTTCGACATCGCCGTGCTCCAGCACACCTTCAAGGTGATGCCGCAGCCGGTTTGGTGCACCAAGATCGCCTCGCGGCTGGTGCGCACCTACACCGACCGGCACGGCCTGAAGGAGCTGCTGCGGGAACTCCTCAACGTGGACATCTCCAAGCAGCAGCAAAGCTCGGACTGGGGCGCCGCCGACCTCTCCGACGCCCAGCTGTCCTACGCCGCCTCGGACGTTCTGTATCTGCACGCGGTGAAGGCCAAGCTGGAGGACATGCTGGCGCGCGAGGGCCGCACCGGGCTCGCCGCCGCCTGCTTCGCCTTCCTGCCGGCCCGTGCCGCCCTCGACCTCTCCGGCTGGGCGGAAGAGGACATCTTCGCCCATTCGTGATCCGGCCCGACGCGAAAAAGCGTTGCGCATGAGAGGCTTGGGCACGGCCCTTGCTTCAGGGCGCCATTTCGGACACCTTGGACCCCGCGCGTGGGGCGACGCGCCGGACGCCCGCGTGAGGGGGCGTGCAGCCGAGAACAGGCGCCAGCGGGGCAGGCCCGCCGCCGGAACAGGGCCATGAACCGACACGTGCCGCCACACGATTTCGATGCGCGGGAGGCCGAAGCCTTCACCCCGCCGCCCCCGCCGGACTTCACCAAGGCGCGGCGGCACAGCGCGCGCGTGCGCTGGATCAAGCGGCTGGTGCCCGTCACCATCATCGTCGCGGTCCTCGGCATCGGCGCGGTGTCCATCCTGTCCCGGCTGAAGCTCTCCATCGACCTGCCGTTCGACATTGGCCACCTGACCCTGTCGGGCTCGCGCCTGACCATGGAACTGCCCAAGCTCTCCGGCTTCACCGACGACAATCGCGGCTACCGCATTACCGCAAAAACGGCGGTGCAGGATCTTACCCGGCCGGACGTGATCGAGCTTTCCGACATCGAGGCGCGCCTGGAGCTGGCCGACAAGGGCTGGGCCAGCGTCAACGCCAGGACCGGCAGCTTCGACACCAAGAAGCAGTTCATCACGCTGGGCGACGGCGTGGACCTCGCCATGAACGGCGGCTACGGCGGCAAGCTGGAAGACGCCGACGTGGACATCAAGGCCGGCACCATCGCCACCGCCCATCCCGTGGTCTTCACCTATCTCGACGGCAAGCTGGTGGCCGACCGGCTGGACGTGACCGACCGCGGCGCGCGCGCCCTGTTCCAGGGCCATGTGCAGCTCGATTTCCGCATGAGCAACCTGCCCGGCCAGAAGCCGGACGGCGCCAACGCGGCGGGAAACAATGCGGCGGGCGCCAATCCGGCTGCCCCCACCCACGCCGCCGATGCGACGCCCGCTTCCGCTGTCCATGCAGCGCCGGCAGCGCCTGCCACCACCGGAACCGTCACCGTTCCGCCTGCGCCCTCTCCCGCGGTCCCGGCGCTGGTGCCGGCGCCCCTTCCCCCGCGACGCCCGGTCCCTGCTCAATGATGTGTCATGCGACGGCCCTCAAGGTCCGCCTCCCGGTTTCGAGCCTCGCACCCGCCTGCATTCTCGCGCTGGCGGCCTTTCTCGTCGCCGGTCCTGCGGCCGCGCAGGCGCCCAGCACCAGCGTGCCCAACGCGCTGCAGGGCTTCGCCCGCAACCGCGACCAGCCCGTGCGCATCAATGCCGACGGGCTGGAGGTGCGCGACAAGGACAAGGTGGCCGTCTTCTCCGGCAACGTGCTGGTGACGCAGGGCGACACCACGCTCCGCTCCAAGGACCTGCTCGTCTATTACGAAGGCTCGATGAACGAGCAGGCCGGCGGCACCCCGCAGACGGGCACGGATCCGGCGCAGAAGGGCCAGATCAAGAAGCTGGAGGCCACCGGCGGCGTGGTGGTGAAGACCAAGGAGCAGACCGCCACCGGCGACAGCGGCGTCTTCGACATGAAGACCAACACCGTCACCATGGTGGGCAAGCCGGTGGTGCTGACCCAGGGCCCCAACGTCATCCGCGGCCAGAAGCTGGTGGTGGATCTCGTCAGCGGCGTGTCCAAGTTCGAGGGCGGCCGGGTGGAGAGCCTCATCGTCCCGGGCAGCCTGAAGGAGGCGGACAAGCCCAAGACCGAACAGGGCGGCCAACAGCCCCCCAAGCGCTGACCGGCCGAGGCGGCCTCGCGGCCGCCTTCTGCAGCCTTCATGCGCCTGTCAAGTTAAATTATTTCTCTTTTGTTTCAATTGACTATTCCCATTTCCGCGAGACCTGCGAACTCTCGCCCCTGAAATCGGCCCGCCTCTTGCATGGAGGCGTTGCATCCCCGGCTGGGACGTTCTAAACCTTCCAATCTGGGGGCCGGGTTTTCCGGAGGTCGCGTTGAACGTCCTGTCCATGTTCGGCAAGTCGAAGTCGGGAGACTCGAAGTCGGGGGGAAAGTCCGTCTCGGGCAGCGCCCGTGGCGAGCAGGATGCGCGCCAGTACGACCCCCGCGAACACGATCCCCGCGAGACGGATGGCATTCCACGCCCTGCGGGCGATCAGGATTCCCGCGAGTGGGAAGAGGACGATCCGCGCAGCGATGCGGGATATGATGCGGGCTACGAGACGCCCGCCCGCGCCGCGCCAGACCCCCGCCACCGCGCCTACATGCCGCCGGACGCCGCCTATGGCGACGACGCCGATGCGGGCGACGACTATCCCGCATCCTATCCCGGCGACGGGCGGGACGCGCTGCCCTTCAATTCCACCGGGGCGCTGGCCGCCTTCGGCCTCGCCAAGTCCTATGGCGGCCGCAAGGTGGTGAAGGACGTGAGCATGAACGTCCGCCGCGGCGAGGCCGTGGGTCTGCTCGGCCCCAACGGCGCCGGCAAGACCACCTGCTTCTACATGGTGACGGGCCTGGTGAAGGCCGATGCCGGCCGCATCGAGCTGGATGGCCACGACATCACGCCCCTGCCCATGTATCGCCGCGCCCGCCTCGGGGTCGGCTACCTGCCGCAGGAAGCCTCCACCTTCCGGGGCCTCTCGGTGGAGGACAACATCATGGGCGTCCTCCAGGTGTCGGAGCCCAACCGGGCCCGCCGCCGCGAGGAGACCGAGGCGCTGCTCGAAGAATTCAAGATCACCCATGTGCGCAAGTCGCCCTCCATCGCTTTGTCGGGCGGCGAGCGGCGGCGCCTCGAGATCGCCCGCGCGCTCGCCACCAAGCCGGCCTTCATGCTGCTGGACGAGCCGTTCGCCGGCATCGACCCCATCGCGGTGGGCGACATCCAGGCGCTGGTGCGCCACCTCACCTCACGCGGCATCGGCGTGCTCATCACCGACCACAATGTGCGCGAGACGCTGGGCCTCATCGACCGCGCCTACATCATCCATTCCGGCGCGGTGCTGATGGAGGGCGATCCGGAAGCCATCGTCTCCAGCCCCGACGTGCGGCGGCTCTATCTGGGCGAGGAGTTCCGCCTGTGAGCACCCGCCGCGCCATGGACATCGGGGGGCCAGCATCATGGCGATGAGCCCCAAGCTGGAGTTCCGGCAGAGCCAGTCGCTGGTGATGACGCCGCAGCTGATGCAGGCCATCAAGCTGCTCCAGCTCTCCAACATGGAGCTGGTGGCCTATGTCGAGGCCGAGCTGGAACGCAACCCGCTGCTGGAGCGCATCACCGAGGGCGAGGCGAGCGGACCCGAGCCGCAGCCGGAGGTCCGCGAGACCCGCGGCGAGGAGATGGCGCGCGGCGGCCTCGACGGCGAGCCGCCCCCGGCCAGCGACTGGACCGGCCAGGACAACGAGCAGAGCCGGGCCGCCATGGAGACCCGCCTCGACACCGACCTCGGCAACGTCTTCCCGGACGACGCGCCCGCCGATCGCGGCACCCCCGGCGGCGGCTCCACCGCCTCCAGCCCCTCCATGGGCGAATGGAGCGGCGGCGGCGAGCGGGGCGACGACTACAATCCCGAAGCCTTCCTGACCGCCGAGACCACGCTGGCCGACCATCTGGAAGCCCAGCTCTCCGTGGCGGTGAGCGATCCCGCCCGGCGGCTCATCGGCATCAATGTCATCGGCCTCATCGACGAGACCGGCTATTTCACCGGCGACCTCGACCTCCTCGCCGGCCAGTTCGGCGTGCCGCGCGACGAGGTGGAAGCCGTCCTGAAGCTCATCCAGACCTTCGAACCCTCCGGAGTCGGCGCCCGCAACCTCGCCGAATGCCTCGCCATCCAGCTGCGCGAACGCGACCGCTTCGACCCCGCCATGCAGGCGCTGGTGGCCAACCTCGAACTCCTCGCCCGCCATGACCGCAACGCGCTGAAGCGCATCTGCGGCGTGGACAACGAGGACCTCGCGGACATGATCGGCGAGATCCGCCGGCTCGATCCCAAGCCCGGCCTCGCCTTCGGCTCCGGCGTCGTCCATCCGCTGGTGCCGGACGTCTATGTGCGCCCCGGCGCCGACGGCACCTGGATCGTCGAGCTGAATTCCGAGACGCTGCCGCGCGTTCTGGTGAACCAGAGCTACCACGCCACCGTGGTGAAGCATGCCAAGTCGCAGGAGGAGAAGAGCTTCCTCGCCGACTGCCTGCAAAGCGCGAGCTGGCTCACCCGCTCGCTGGACCAGCGCGCCCGCACCATCCTGAAGGTGGCGAGCGAGATCGTGCGCCAGCAGGACGCCTTCCTGCTGCACGGCGTGCGCTTCCTGCGCCCGCTCAACCTGCGCACGGTGGCGGACGCCATCGGCATGCACGAATCCACCGTCTCGCGCGTGACCTCAAACAAATACATCTCGACCCCGCGCGGCGTGGTGGAGATGAAGTTCTTCTTCTCCTCCGCCATCTCCGCCTCGGGCGGCGGTGAGGCCCATTCGGCGGAATCGGTGCGCCACCGCATCAAGACGCTGATCGAGGCCGAGGCGCCGGAGGACGTGCTCTCCGACGACACCTTGGTGCAGAAGCTGAAGGACGACGGTATCGACATCGCCCGCCGCACCGTCGCCAAGTACCGGGAGGGCATGAACATCCCCTCCTCCGTCCAGCGTCGCCGCGAGAAGATGGCCCTGCGCAGCGAGGCGAGCTGAGCGCGCCCCGCCCGATCACGGCCTCGTGATCGACCTCATGCAACCGGACGCCTCCAGCCAAGCTTCCCCCTGCTGACGAGAAGCGGGGCGTGCCGTCGGCGCGACCAGCCCGCGTGGCGGTAACAGCCCGGAGCCTGCATGATCCCCCCGATCCTGAGCGATCGCGTGCGCTTCCAGCTCAAGCGCCTCGCCCACCGGCTGTGGTTCTGGCCCACCGCCTACAGCCTCACGGCGGTGGCTGTGGTGCTCGTCGCGGCGACCCTGCCATCGGGATACGCGCTGCCGGGCTACCTCACCTTCACCTCGAACAGCCTTGAGCCGGTGCTCACCGTGCTGGCCTCCAGCATGCTGGCGGTGGTCACGTTCAGCCTGTCCGCCATCGTTTCGGTCCTCTCGGCCGCGGCACAGGCGGCGACGCCGCGCGCGACCTCGCTTCTCATCGAGGACGCGGCCCTCCAGCGGACGCTCAGCGTCTTCGTGGGCGCGTTCCTGTTCTCCATCGTGGCGCTGGTGGGGGGTGTGGGCGGCGTCTATTCCGATGCCGGCCGGCTGCTGCTGTTCGCCGCGACGGTGGTGCTCATCGCCGTCGTCGTCGGCACGCTGCTGCGCTGGATCGACCGGGTGTCGCGGCTCGGGCGCATGGGGGAGATCATCGACCGGACCGAGCAGGCGACCGCCGCGGCGCTGAAGGATTTCGCGCGACGGCCCGGCCTCGGCGCAACCGTCCGCACCGCCCCGCCGCCGGCCGGCTATCCGGTCTTCGCGACGGCCATCGGCTACGTGCAGCATATGGATGTGGGGCAGCTTGCGGCGGCTGTGCCGGAGGGCGTGACGTGCCATGGGGCCGTGCGGCCGGGCGCCTTCGTCGATCCGGTCCGTCCCCTGGCCGTTTTCGATGCGCCGCCCGACGATGCGCTGGCGGATGCGCTGCGGCGCGCCATCACCATCGGCGACGTGCGCAGCTTCGAGCAGGACCCACGGTTTGGCATGGTGGTGCTCGCGGAGATCGCGTCGAAGGCCCTGTCGCCGGGCGTCAACGACCCGGGCACCGCCATCGACGTGAGCGGGACTCTCACTCGGCTTCTCTGGGGCTGGCGTGCGGCCCGCAACCTGCCCGTCCAGGATGCCGTGGCGAACGTCACCATTCCCGCGCTGTCGATGGACGACATGCTGGAAGACGCCTTCCGGCCGATTGCCCGCGACGGGGCCGGGCAGGTGGAGGTGGGGCTCAGGCTCGTGGCCGCCCTGGGGTCGCTGGCGCAGATCGATGACCCCGACCTTGCCACCGCCGCCCGCACGCGCCTCGCCGACGTGCTGAAGCGGGCGGACGCCGTCCTGCTGCCCATGGACGCCGACGCGCTGAAACGGGCCGCCGCGGCGATCGTGTGAGGGCTGGAACCGCACGGACCGCAGGCGCTGCGGCGCGGCAGCCACCGCCAAGGAGCAGGGGGGAGATGGCGCCGGCGTCGCGCGGCTTCGCCCGGTCTCGCAAAGGCCAGTGGCGTTGACTTTTCCGGGCGTGGCGTATATCGGACCACCTTCGCGTGGGCCAATGGGCCTGCATCCCGAAAAACCGACCGAAGAAGCCCGTCCTTGAGGCGCGGCTGAACACGAAAGCGAGACAAGAATGTTCGCGGTCATCAAGGCAAACGGCAAGCAGTATCGCGTTGCCGCCGCCGACAAGATCACCATCGATCACCTCGACGCCGAGGTCGGCTCTGTCTTCACCTTCCCGGTGCTGATGCTGAGCGGCGCCTCCGTCGCCATCGGCGCGCCCCATGTGGACGGCGCCACCGTGACCGGCGAGATCGTCGAGCACACCCGCGGCGACAAGGTGATCGCCTTCAAGAAGCGCCGCCGGCAGAATTCCCGCCGCAAGCGTGGCTTCCGCGCCGACCTCACCGTCGTGCGCATCACCGAGATTTCCGGCCTGGGCGAGACCGTCAAGGCTGACGCCGCCGGCGTCGGCGCCTGATCGAGAACGAGGAGAGCAACAATGGCTCATAAAAAGGCAGGCGGCTCGTCCCGTAACGGTCGCGATTCCGACGGTCGTCGTCTTGGCGTGAAGCGCTTCGGCGGCCAGGACGTCATTCCGGGCAACATCATCGTGCGCCAGCGCGGCACCAAATGGCATCCCGGCACGAACGTGGGCATGGGCAAGGACCATACCCTCTTCGCGCTTATCGAAGGCAAAGTGGCCTTCCGCACCAAAGCCAACGACCGCACCTACGTATCGGTCGTTCCTGCCGCCGCCGAGGCGGCCGAATAAACGGCGAGACCTGATAAATGCAGGATCCCGCCGGTCTCGTTGATCCGGTGGGCGCCTGAGCAGGCCTCTCAACGCTCAGACACGAACCGGGGAGACGGGACAACCCTCTCCCCGGTTTTCGTTTGTGCCCTTGAGGAGCCCGCCATGACCTTGTGCGAATCCCAGTCCGGAGTGCCGCTCGCGGAGAGCTGTATCCCCGTCCTCGAAACCGAGCGGCTCGTGCTCCGCGCGCCGCATATCGAGGACGTTGCTGCCGTCGCGGAGCTCGCCAACAACCGCCGGATCGCGGAGATGACCGCGAACCTGCCGTTCCCCTACAAGCCCTCCGACGCCCACGCCTTCGTCGAGACGCTGGCCGCCGTGCCCGATGCCGCCACCTTCGGCGTTTTCCTCAAGGGCGAGGGCCGCATGGCATTCGCCGGCATGGTCAGCTATGGCCGCCGCCCGCCTGAGCCCGCGCCGGAACTCGGCTACTGGGTCGGCGAAGCCTTCTGGGGCCGCGGCATCGCCACCGAGGCCGTGCGCGCCGTCATCGACTATGCCTTCTCCGAGACCGATGTCTCGCTCCTCCTCGGCTCCGCCCGCGTGGTCAATCCGGCGTCGCGCCGGGTGCTGGAGAAGTGCGGCTTCCAGTGGTCCGGCGTCGGCCTGTGCCGCGTGAAGGCGCTGCGCGCCTCCGTGCCGGTGGACCAGTTCCAGCTGGAGCGGCGCACCTGGGCCTCCATCCGCGCCTGGGGCTCCACCGCCCTTCCCCGGCATCGCGCCGCGCACTGACGTTGCGTCCGGAGGGCCGCCTGCCTGAACTTGCGCCCGCCGCATCTTGCGCGGTGCGGCGGGGCGCGTATCAGGGGGGCATGTCATTCCATCAAGGCCGCCGCCATGTCGAAGAAGCACGATAAGCACGACAAGCACGAAGACATGCCCTATCGCCCCTGCGTGGGCCTCGCCGTGTTCAACGCCGCCGGCAAGGTGTTCGTGGGCCGGCGCCTCGGCGGACCGGAGCATGTGGACGCCACCCATTCCTGGCAGATGCCCCAGGGCGGCATCGACAAGGGCGAGGAGCCTTATGAGGCTGCGCTGCGCGAGCTTTACGAAGAGACCTCGATCCGCTCGGTGACCAGGCTGGGCGAGGTGGAGGAATGGCTCTCCTATGACCTGCCCGGCCGCATCGCCGGCGAGGCCTGGAAGGGCCGCTACCGGGGCCAGACGCAGAAATGGTACGCGCTGCGCTTCACCGGCGCTGATGCCGAGATCAACATCCTTCGTCCCGGCGGCGGCAAGCACAAGCCGGAATTCATGGACTGGCGGTGGGAAGAGATCGACGCAGTGGTCGACCTCATCATCCCCTTCAAGCGCGATGTCTATGTGGAGGTGGTGAAGCAGTTCCGCCGCTTCGCGCAGGGCTGAACCTTACCCGGCCTGCGGGTGCGCCCCGTGCGGGTGCGATCCCGGCGCATGAGAGGGGCCGAGGTCGGGCGGGAACAGCCCGGCCTGGAAGCAGGTGCTCATGTGCTCCACCTTGGCGATGGCCCGCGCGGCCGCCACCGCGTCCAGCACCTCCACCGCCGTCTCCTTGAACAGCGCCACCCAGCGGGTGAAGTGCTCCGGCTTCAGCTGGAGCGGGATGTGCGCGGCGAACGGCATGCCCGAATAGCGCGCCGTGCCGAGCAGGGTGCGCGACCAGAAGTTCTGCACGATCTGGTAATGCCCCGCCCAATCGGGAATGGCGCGGGTGAAGACCGGGCCGAGCAGCGGGTCGGCGGCGGCCCGGCCGTAGAAGCGTTCCACCAGCTTTTTGAGATCATCCTCGGTGACGGAGAGCGGCGCCCCCGGCTGCTCGTTCAGCCCGCCCAGCGCCGCGCCGCGATCTTCCACCAGCGCCGCCAGCTCCGGCGCGGCCGGGGCCTTGCGGTGCGCCACGTTCAGCGGCGGATCGAAGCGGGAGACGATGTCGCGCAGCGTGTGCACGCGCACCCGCTCCATGGGGCGGTCGAGCACGAACAGGCCGTCCGCCACGCCCGCCTCCTTCGGGTTCGCCGCGCGGAAGGCGGCGAGCGCCGCCGCCATGTCCTCCCCCTCGCCCACATAGAGCGGCAAGGGCCGCCCGGAGACGGCGCGGGTGAGGATGAAGAGGCCGGGACGGATGGGTGCGACCTCGGCGGGGGTGAAGGCATAGCCGGCGAAGTCGGTTGTCACCCGCTCAATGACCTCGCTCATGGCTTCTTCTCCGGCACGAGGGCCTCGGCTTCGGCCGCCCCGGCCTCCGGCCGCTCCGTCTCGATCACGCGCAGGGCCGGGCCACCGGGCCGCAGCGGGTTGGCGCGCTTCTGCGCCGTCTTCTGCCATGGCGGCAGGAGGCGGATCGTGGTGCCGGGCACGATGCGCGGCATGATGGGCGTGTTGCCCTTATCCCACTTCATGGCGGGCACCTGCTGGCTGTTATATACGAACGGTACGAACGCCCCACCCGCGACGCAAGGGTCCCGGAGCCTCCACAACGCTCATTTGTTGGGCTCGCCTGAAATTCAGGCGGAATGCGCGCCGTCTTCCGCCGCGCTCCCGGCCTCCGGCAGCCAGATGAAGAAGACGGCGCCCGATCCCGGCGGGCTTTCCACCGCCATGGTCCCGCCCGCGCGCTCGATGAGCGTGTAGCTGATGGACAGGCCAAGCCCGGTGCCGCCCTGCGGCTTGGTGGTGAAGAAGGGGTCGAAGACGCGGCCGATCCGCTCTTCGGGGATGCCCGTGCCGGTGTCCGCCACCTCGATGCCCACGCCCGGCTGCCGCCCGCGCGTCTCGTCCCGCGTGGTGACGGTGAGGGTGCCGCCCTGGGGCATGGCGTGGACGGCGTTGACCATCAGATTGATGAGCACCTGCTGCAATTCCACCCGGTTCATCATCACGAGGCGCGTGGCGCCGTCGGTGCGGGCGACGAGGATCTCGCTGCGGGAGAGCAAATGCTGCACCAGCAGCAGCGCATCGCCCACCACCTCGCCCGGCGCCACCGGATCAAGATGGCCGGCGAATTCGGCGGGGCGCGCGAACTGGAGAAGCTTCGAGACGATGACGTTGATGCGGTGGACTTGCTGGTCGATGAGGTTGAACTCGGTCTTCACCGGCGCCGCCGCGCTCCCCAGTACGTCGCGCGCCACATCCAGATTGCCCTGGATGACCGCCACGGGATTGTTGATCTCGTGGGCGACGCCCGCCGTGATCTCGCCGATGGCGGCGAGCTTTTCGGACATGACGAGCTGGCGCTGGGTGGCGGCCAGCTCGGCGTTGGCGTCCTCCAGCTCCTGCGTGCGCTCGGCGACACGGCGGTCCAGCTCCTCGGTCCACCGGCGCAGCTCCGCGTCGCGCTCCTGCAACAGGTCCAGCATGTCGTCGAGATGATGGGCGACGCGGCCGATCTCGTCCGAGGTCGCGGGAACGCCGGTGCGGGCGGACAGGGCGCCGCCCTCCACCGCCGAGATGGTGGCGTTCATCGCCTCCAGAGGGCGGAAGATGGCCGCCGCCCAGCGCAGCAGCACGGGGATGGCCACCATCGCCACCAGCAGGAAGCCCACCGCTACCGCGGCAAGGCTCGCCCGCTTGAGCGCGAGGAACGGCGCTTCCAGAAAGCCCACATAGAGCATGCCGATGCGCTTGCCGTGGCTGTCCACCACCGGCTCGTAGGCGGAGATGTACCAGTCGCTGACCACGAAGGCCCGGTCGAGCCACACCCGCCCCTCGCCCAGCACCGCGTTGCGCACCTCCTGCGACACGCGGGTGCCCAGCGCCCGCCGCCCCTCGAACAGGCGCACGTTGGTCGAGACGCGCACATCATCCACGAACAAAGTGGCGGTGCCGGCCGAGCCCTCGGGCAGGCTGCCGGGGCGGTAGACGAGGTCGTTGATGGTGTCGATGAAGTCGAGGTTCTGGTTGAGCAGCACGCCGCCCACCAGCGCCGCCCGCACGCCGCCCGGCATCTCCACCGGTGTGCCGGACTGCACCACCATGCCCCGGTCTTCCGCCTCCCGGTTGGTCGGAACGGCGCCTGGGGTGGGCACGAGGGCGATGTGGGCGCGCGCCGCCAGTTGCGGCGAGAGCCGTTCCAGCTCCTGCGGGCCGAAGATGTCGATCTCGGTGGAGGCGGTGCCGGCGAGTGCGCGGCGCTCCACCGGCCACATCGCGCTCGCCTCGCGCGCGGCGCCGGCGGGCGCTGCGGCAAGGCTGTGGCCGTCGGCGTCGATGAGATAGAGGAAATCGAGCCCCATCGCCTTGCGCCGGGCATCGAGGAACGCGGCGAGCGCCGCGCTGTCGCCGGCTCCGGTGACGCGGGCGAAGGCGACGGAATCCCCCAGCGCGTGCAGCGTCTCGTCGGAGCGCTCGCGCAGCCGGTCGAGATACTGGCGGGCGATGGTGAGGTCGCCGTTCACCTTGGAGATGAGAAGCCGGTCGAACTGCCGCGTCCACCAGGTGACCACCAGCGCCAGCACCGCCGGCAGGATGATGAGGGTGGGCAGAAGGGCGATGGCGAGGAGCCGCATGCGCACCGAGCGCAATCGAGCGAGGACGCCCCGCGGCGCATCGGTGGCTTTGCGCACAGCCTCAGCCATTCCAGGCCTTCAGTTTGCGGTCCAGCGTCTTGCGCGAGACCTTGAGGCGGCGCGCCGCTTCGGCCCGGTTGCCGCCGGCCTCGGCCAGCACCTTCAGCATGTGCGCCTTCTCCACCGCGTCGAGGGCGGAGCCGGGCGCGTCCTCCTCGTCGACGCCCTCGGGCACCACGTCGCGCGGGAAGTCGCCGAGGATCAGCGAGCGCTCGATCACGTTGCGCAGCTCACGCACGTTGCCCGGCCAGGGATAGCGCGTGAGGAAGGCGAGCACCGGCTCGGTGAGGTCGAGGGGCGGCACGCCGAGCCGCGCGCTCAGTTCGGCGATAAACAGATGGGCGAGCGGCGCCACGTCCTCCGGCCGCTCGCGCAGGGGCGCGAGGTGGATGTTCACCACATTGAGCCGGTAATAGAGATCCTGCCGGAAGCGGCCCGCCGCCACCTGCGCGGTGAGGTTGGCATTGGTGGCGGCGACGAGGCGCACGTCCACCGGGACTTCCCGCTCCGCCCCCACCGGGCGGACCTTGCGATCCTCGATCACCCGCAGCAGCTTCGACTGCATGGCGGGCGGCAGCTCACCCACCTCGTCGAGGAAGAGCGTGCCACCCTGGGCATAGAAGAACAGCCCCTCGCGGGAGGAGGCGGCGCCGGTGAAGGCGCCCTTGAGATGCCCGAACAGCTCGCTCTCGATGATCTCCGGCGCTATAGCCGCGCAATTCACCGGCACGAACGGCTTGGCCGCACGGGCCGAGACGGCGTGCAGGGCGCGGGCGGTGACTTCCTTGCCGGTGCCGGATTCCCCGGTGATGAGCACGGTGGACGGCATGGGGCCGACGCGCTCGATCATGGCGCGCACGGCGCGGGTCGAAACGCTGTCGCCGGCCATCAGCGGCGCGGCGGCACCGGGCATGGCCTTCAGCTCACGGCGGAGCACGAAATTCTCGCGCATCAGCCGGCCGCGATCGAGGCAGCGGGCGATGGCGTTGAGGATCTGGTTGGAGCGGAACGGCTTCAGCACGAAATCGGCGGCGCCGGCCCTAAGCGCGGTGATGGCGGTCTCGAGGTCCGCGAAGGCGGTGATGAGGATCACGTCGCGGTAGAAGCCCGAACCGCGCAGTTCCTCCAGCCATTGCAGGCCGGTGCGCCCGGCCATGATGTTGTCGAGGATGATCAGGTCGAACGGCGCCGCCTCCAGGAGCCGCGAGGCGGTGGCGACATCAGGGGCCTCGGCCACGTGGCGGCAGCGTGTCTGGAGCATCCGCACCAGGAAATTCCGCATCCCCGGCTCGTCGTCCACCACCAGGATGGAGGCGCCGGCGAGGTGCGGGCTGAAGGCGACATCCTCCGACGCCTCGGGCGCGCCCTGTGGGGCGGGGTCGGGGGTGGAAGGGGGCATCAGAGGGGGCATCTTGAATCGGCCGTCCGTCTCGGACCCTCGCCGGCACGCGACAAAGGCCGTCCGCGAAAGACGATGGGCGTGACCTCAAGGTCCCCGGCCGCCTCGCCTGCTCTTCCCGGCATCCATTGCGCAAATCAGCCGGCTCCGCAAACCGGAAAAGGGCGTGCCCCGCGGCCCGGAGACCGGGGGCGGGGCACGCAGATCGAGCCGGGAGGCCGGAGCACGCGCCGACCAGCTTGCACTGCAAGCTGGTCGGACAACGCGTTCTCCTCTCCCGGGTGAGAGGGCGATTCACCGATCAGATTGTTCCAATCTGATCGGATCGCGCTCTAGCGGAACAGGATCACCGCCTTCTGCAGGGTGATCCAGATGCCCCAGGCCAAAGGCACGCCCACCACGAGCCAGGCCAGCACCACCACGGGCAGCGCGGTGGTGCCGCTCGCCACCGGGGTCGAGGAGCGGGCCGAGGCGGCGAGCGGGCCGTCCTTCGCCTCTTCCTCGAAGTCCTCGAAGTCGGCGTGGGTGGCGTCCTCTCGGGCGACCTCGGCGGCCTTCTTCTTCAGCTCGTGGTCTTTCATGTAGAGGTGCTCGGCCACGGGCTTCACCAGAAGGTTCGCGACGAGGCCGACCACGAGCAGGCCGGAAAGGATGTACATGGTCTGGTCGTAGGCCGCCTGCTGGGGGATGCCCGAGGCGATCTGGTATTCGCGCAGATAGTTCACCAGCACCGGTCCGATGATGCCGGCGGTGGCCCAGGCGGTCAGCAGCCGCCCGTGGATGGCGCCCACCATGTGGGTGCCGAAGATGTCGGCGAGATAGGCCGGGATGGTGGCGAAGCCGCCGCCATACATGGACAGGATGATGCAGAAGGCGGCGACGAACAGCACCACCGAGCCCATGTGCGCCAGCGAGGGGATCGAGGCGTAGAGAACGAAGCCCAGCACGAAGAACACCGCATAGGTCATCTTCCGCCCGAGCTTGTCGGAGAAGGAGGCCCAGGCGAAGCGCCCGCCAATGTTGCACAGGGACAAAAGCCCGGTGAAACCGGCCGCGATGGCGGCGATCTGCGCCTTCTGGCCCGCGTCGAGCTGGGAGAAGGTGAGGTCGAGGCCGATGAGCCTGCCACCGAACACCTCCTGCAGCATGGGCGAGGCCATGCCGATGACGCCGATGCCGGCCGAGACGTTCAGGCAGAGCACCGCCCACAGCAGCCAGAACTGCGGCGTCTTCCACGCCACGTCGAGATGGACATGGCGGTGCGTGACCATGGCGTTGGCGGAGGCGGCCGGCGGGGTCCAGCCCTTGGGCGCCCAGCCCTCGCGCGGCACCCGGTAGCCCAGCGCGCCGCCGACCATGAAGACGAAATAAATGGCCGCCATGGCGAGGAAGGTCTGCCACACGCCCACCGAGGTCGGCGAGGCGAAATGCTGCATCAGCATGTTGGCCAGCGGCGCGCCGATCATGGCGCCGCCGCCGAAGCCCATGATGGCCATGCCGGTGGCCATGCCGCGCCGGTCCGGGAACCACTTGATGAGGGTGGAGACCGGCGAGATGTAGCCGAGCCCGAGGCCGATGCCGCCGATGACGCCGGAGCCAATCCACAGCATCCAGATCTGGTGGAGATAGACGCCCAGCGCCGAGATCACGAGGCCGCCGCACCAGCAGAAGGCCGAGACGAGGCCCGCCTTGCGCGGCCCCGCCGTCTCCAGCCAGCCACCCCAGATGGCGGCGGAGGAGCCGAGCAGCACGAAGAACAGGGTGTACATCCAGCCGAGCTGGGAGATCTGCCAGTCGCAGGAGGTGGCGAAAATGCCGGCGACAAAGCTCATGTCGGCCGGGCAGGCCACGGGCTTGGAGACGCCCACGGCGCGCGACAACGGCAGCCAGAACACGCTGAAGCCGTAGGCCATGCCGATGCACAGATGGATGGCGAGGGCGGCCGGCGGCACGAGCCAGCGGTTGAAGCTGGCGGAGGCGATGGTGCGCTCGCGGCTCAGGAACGGCGGCGGCGCAAAGGTGGTTACGCTCATGTCTCCTCCACGGGTGTTTCCGCGCCAATTGACTTGACGCTTTTCGCGCAGCCGGGGCTGCGCGTGGCCCCGCTCCCTCAGCAAGGGTGGGGCCAACGGGGAGACATTCAGATTTTCAATGACTTGATAGGAGCAGGCGCGTGTGATCTGGACAAAATGTCCATCCCGACGTCCGGCGGCAGGGTCAAAATGGCCATTCCGCCTCGGTTTGCGGACGCAAAAAACCCCACGCAGCCGGGGCCGCGCGGGGTCATTGTCGGAGCGATCGTCCGGCCGGCGGCCGAACGGGAAGGTCAGCCCTGCCGGGCGGCCGTGTGGACCAGCGTGCCCACGTGCTCGCCGCGCAAGGCGGCGGTGAGGCGGCCGGGCACGAGGCCGTTCACCACCTGCACCCGCTCGATGTGGCGTGCGGTGGCCATCACCTCGACCAGCGCGCGGTCGAAGGGCAGCGTCGCCGGGCCGTTGGCCTTGGCGAGTTCGGCATAGCTGGTCTCGGGGATCAGCTCGGCCTTGGCCCCGTCCGCGCCGTTGGGATCGGCGGTGAAGACCCCGTCCACGTCCTCGACGATGGTGAGGCCGGCCGCGCCCAGCGCATCAGCGAGCAGGAAGGCGCCGGTGTCGGCCCGGTGGACCGGGAGGCGGCTGCCCGGGAACTCATGATGGTGATAGGGCGGGAAGGCGCTGCCCACCACCGCGCGGGTGGCCGTGAGGTGGATAGCGAGCTGGCTCGCGATGGTCGGGTGCTCGATGTAGGAGACTCCCTCCGGCGCCAGCAGCGAGGCGAGGATGTGGCCGTTCTGGCCGGCCTCGGTGGCGGCGAGCGGGGCGAGCGAGCCCACCGGCAGGCCGAGGTCGAGGCCGACGCCGTAGAGATGGCGGGCGCGCACGCCGGCGCCGGTGAGGATCAGCAGGCGATGCTCGGGCAGCACCTTGCGGATCTCCTCCACGATGGGAAGGATCGCCGCGGCGCCCTTGTCCATGATGGACCGGCCGCCGATCTTCACCACCTGCAGCCAGGGCAGGAGGCGGATGGGACGCACGCCGGCAACGGGCCGGGTCAGCGCGCCGTCGAGGAGGGTCTGGCTCGCGAGCGGCGAGGCGACGTGCTTGATGGTCGAAGCTTCAGTCATGATCGTGCCTCTCAGCTCGCGGTGATGATGGTGCCGACGTGCTCGCCGGCGAGGGCGCGGGTGAGGTTGCCGGGCACGAGTCCGTTGACCACCTGGACCTCGCGCACATGGCGCGCCTTCTTCAACAGGTCGAGCATGGGGAATTCGAGGATGGAGTCGGCAAGGCCGCGCGAGAGCATCTCGTCCACCGAAATCTTCGGGATGAAGGTGGCGGACTTGTCGGTCTTCGGGTTGGCGGTGAAGAGGCCGTTCTCGTCCTTCACATAGATCATGGCCTTGCAGCCGAACTGCTCCGCGAGGAGGAAGCAGCCCGCGTCCGTGCGATAGGGCGGGATGACGCCGACCGGCGCCGGGCGGGTCCACAGGCCGTAGGGCGGCATGCCCGAGAACACCACGCCGTTCACCTGCTCCAGATAGAGCGGCACGGCCGACATGCCGGCGCCGTCCACCATGGAGATGCCGTGCTTGGCGAGGAGCTGGCCGAGCATGGCGGCGTTCTGGTCCGCTACCGAGGCGCCGAGCTGGGACAGCACGCCGGCCGGCAAATTGAGGCCGGCGGCGATGGAATAGAGGTGGCGCGCGCGGGTGCCGGCGCCGGTGCCGATCAAGAGCTTGTGCTTGGCGCGGGCGGCGACGATCTCGTCCACGAGGGGATAGAGCGCGGCGCGGCCACGATCGATCACGCTCTGGCCGCCGATCTTGATGACGGTGGCATCGGGGAGGATGCGGAAGTCGGCGGAGGCGTCCGCCGCCGCCAGAAGCTCCGCGTCCGTCAGCGAGCGCTGCATGAGCAGCGCGTCGAGCTCGGCCGTCGTGTTCGCCATTTGAGAAGTCCTTCTTTGCTGGCCCAATGGACCTCGGCCCGCCGAGGGGCGGTGCGCCGGTCCGGGGCTCCTGACCCTGCGCAAGCAGCCGTTGGACTGCATGCTTGAACGGGACCGGAGCCGTCTTGGGGCCTGACTTAGTTTTGCTTGAAGGACAAAGCAATACGCGAAAAATATGCGAGTTGTTCTCAAGACGGCGCAGAAGCTGCCCCGTCTCCGGGAAGAATTCGCGGTTTCCGGAACGTCCGGAAAGAACGACACGAAACGCAGGAATTCACATCCCGCAAAGGCAGGCTGTCGGTATCCCCGTCAGCCAAGCCAGATGCCGAGCAGCGCCGCGGCAATCACCCACAGGGCCAGATTGCCCCAGAAGGCGCGCTTCGCCTCGGCGCGGCCGATGCCTTCCAGCGAGGAGGGCGAGAGACGGATGCCGTCGCGCGTCGCCTCGTCCAGTTGCTCCACCACGCGGGCGGTGCGGGTGAGGAGGCCGGGTAGGGTCGCGGCGAAATGGCCCATCTCGCCGAGGCCGGAGCCGGCGCGCTTCAACTGGCCGACGGGGCCGAGATTGCCGGCGATCCAGTCTTCCACCACCGGCTTTGCGGTGCGCCACATGTCGAGCTGCGGATCGAGCGAGCGGGCGACGCCCTCCACCACCACCATGGTCTTCTGGAGAAGCAGCAGCTCCGGCCGGGTCTGCATGTCGAACAGGGCCGTCACTTCCAGCAGCAGCGCCAGCAGGCGCGCCATGGAAATCTGGTCGGCGGTGCGCGAGTGGATCGGTTCGCCGATGGCGCGGATGGCGAGGGCGAAGTCGTCCACCGAATGGTGGAAGGGCACGTAGCCCGCCTCGAAATGCACTTCCGCCGTGCGCCGCCAGTTGCGGGTGATGAAGCCGTAGAGGATTTCCGCGAGGAAGCGCCGCTCCTTCACGCCGAGCCGGCCCATGATGCCGCAATCCACCACCACGAGGCGGCCCTGCGCATCCACGAACAGGTTTCCCGGATGCATGTCGGCATGGAAGAAACCGTCGCGCATGGCCTGCCGCAGGAAGGTCTGCATGACGATGCGGGCGATCTCCTTGGGATCATGCCCGGCGGCGATGATGGCCTCCTTGTCGGAGAGCTTGATGCCGTCGATCCACTCGGTGGTCAGCACCTCGCGGCCGGAGCGGTCCCAGTCCACACGGGGGACATGGACTTCCGGGTCGTCCTGCGTGTTCTCGGCCAGCTCCGCATAGGCGGCGGCTTCCAGGCGCAGGTCCATCTCCATGGAGACGGAGCGCGCCAGCGTGTCCACCACCGTCTCCAGCCGCAGGCGGCGGGCCTCGGCGAAATTGTGCTCGGCGAAGGCGGCGATGCGGCGGAAGGTACCCATGTCGGAGGCGAAGCGGCGGCTGACGCCCGGCCGCAGCACCTTCACCGCCACGTCGCGGTGCGCACCGTCCGGCTCGATCACTTCCGCCTTGTGAACCTCGGCGATGGAAGCGGCGGCGACGGCCGGGCCGAACACGGCGAAGACGTCCTTCACCGGCCGCTCGAACGTGTCGGCGACGGTTGCCTCCGCCACGGCCTGCCCGAACGGCGGCATGCGGTCCTGCAGCACCTCAAGGTCGCGCGCCACGGAGGCGCCCACCACGTCCGGCCGTGTGGCGAGGAACTGGCCGAGCTTCACATAGGAGGGGCCGAGCCGCGACAGCGCAGCGGAGAAGCGCTGGCGCCGATCGCCGGCATCCTTGCGGGCAATCAGTTTGGAGATATCGAGCAGCGGGCGCGCCAGCGGCGGCGCGGCGGCCGGCGAGACGAGCGAGAGCACACCCTCGCGGGCGAGCACATAGCCGGCCCGGGCGAGGCGCCAGGCGTCGGCGACGAGAAGGAAGATCATGGCCGAAGCCTCCGGCCGCAGGGAACCGCCATCAGATGCGGAAGCCCGAGTGCAGGGCCACCACGCCCCCGGTCATGCGGGTGAAGGTGACGCGGGCGAATCCCGCCTCCCGCATCATGCCCGCGAATGCTTCCGCGGTGGGAAAGCGGCGGATGGATTCGACGAGATACTGATAGGGCTCCGCATCCCCGGCCACGCGCTTGCCGATCTCAGGGATCACGCGGAAGGAGAAGGCATCATAGACCTTGTCGAGCAGCGGAACGTCGACCTTGGAGAATTCCAGCACGAAGGCCCGCCCGCCCGGCTTCAGCACGCGGCGCATCTCCTTGAGGGCGAGATCGATGCGCGGCACGTTGCGGATGCCGAAGGCGATGGTCACGGCATCGAAGCTCATGTCCGGGAAGGGCAGCGCCTCGGCATTCGCCTCCTCGAAGGCGACGCGATCGGCAAGGCCGCGCTTCTGCGCGCGCTCACGGCCCACCGCCAGCATGTCGGTGTTGATGTCGGCGACGATGGCGTCGGTGCCCGGCCCGCCGGCCTCCACCACGCGGAAGGAAACATCGCCCGTGCCGCCGGCGAGGTCGAGCAGGTGGAAGGGTCGCGCGCCCTGCGGCGGGCGCACCTTGGACACCAGCGCATCCTTCCACGCCCGGTGCAGACCACCGGACATGAGATCGTTCATGATGTCGTAGCGCCGCGCCACCTTGTGGAACACATCGTCCACCAGCGCCTGCTTCTCGGCGAGGGGCACCGTGCGATAGCCGAAATGGGTATCCGCCGTGCCGCGTGTCTCTTCGCCTGTTGCCGGGGCGGAATTGAAGTCCGTCATCTTGTTTCTGGCCGCGCGCTGTTGCCGTTCGGGCGCGACCTTATCGGATGATGCTGCACGGCGCCATAAAGCCGGCGTCGCAGCCGGACCGGCCCTGTGGGGCCGGCCTCAAGCGTCAGTTGCCCTTCGGGCCGCGGGGGTGCCGGGCGATGCCGGTCACGTCGAATTCGAGTCCAGCCTCGGTGTAGCGGGAATTGGCCGGCGCCTCATCCGCGGCCTTCGAGCCGCGCGAGGAGAAGCTCAGGGGGAAGCGGAGACGGCGCTTGCGGGCGTCGATCTCTTTCCGCAGCGGGAAGACGGGAACGTTGATCGTGATCGTCATAGCCACGCTCCAAAAGTATTCGCGCGTCGAGTTAAGCGTGGAAGTGTTACAAATCTTAACGAGCTGTTAACACTTCCATGCCGCGGAGGCGTGCTTCTATGGCACGCCCCCATAACGCTGGCTGAAGGCGGCGTTTATTGGGCGTTCATGGGGATGAACGAGGGCTTAATCGCGAAGCGCTGGCGCCGTGGCGCAAAGGGCACGCTGGAAGCCGGCGAAAGACTATTCGGCGGCGGCGCGGGCGATGCGCCAGTGGGCGAGGATCGCCCGGAGCGCCGCGGGCTTCAGCGGCTTGTTGAGGATCTCCATGTCCGCCGCGCGGGCCGCGTCGCGCACCTTCTTGGAGCGGTCGGCGGTGATGAGGACGGCGGGTATTTTCCCCAGTTTCCACCTCAGCGACATGATCGCCTCGATGCCGTGGCCGCCATCGAGATGGTAGTCCACGAGGGCCACGTCGGGCTTCTTGCGGCGGTGGCGCACCGCCTCGATGGCCCCCTGGGCGTCGGCGGCGGTGATGACATCGCACCCCCATCCGCTGAGCAGCATCTGCATGCCCTCAAGGATGGTCGGCTCGTTGTCGATGGCGAGGATGGTCAGGCCGTCGAGCTGCGCGCCGCGTCGGGCGGGACTGGGCGCCGCCTCGCGCTCCTCCGGCATGGAGACGGCCACCGGCAGCTCCACCGTGAAGGCCGAGCCCTTGCCGGGGGTGGAGCGGATCGCCACCGGATGCTCCAGCACGCGGGCGATGCGCTCGACGATGGACAGGCCGAGGCCGAGGCCGCGCGCCGCCTTGGCGCCCTGGTCGAGGCGCTGGAACTCCTGGAACACCAGCTTGTGCTTGGCGCGCGGAATACCGACGCCGGTGTCGTAGACCTCCACCCGCAGCTTGCCCCCCACCCGCCGGCAACCGACGAGGATGCGGCCGCGCTGGGTGTATTTCACCGCGTTGGAGACGAGGTTCTGCAACAACCGGCGCAGCAGCCGGCGGTCGGAGCGCACGGCCAGCGTGCAGGGCAGGAAGGTGAGTTCGAGGTTTTTCTCCCGCGCCAGCGGGGCGAATTCCGTCTCCAGCGGCTTCAGCACGTCGGCGATGCGGAAGGCGGAGAATTCCGGGCGCATGACGCCGCTGTCGAGGCGGGAGATGTCGAGCAGCGCACCGAGGATCTCCTCCACCGATTCCAGCGAGGCGTCGATGTTGCCAGCAAGCCGCTCCTCCTCCGATCCCTTGGCCCGCTCCACCATGCTGGTGGCGTAGAGCCGGGCGGCGTTGAGCGGCTGGAGGATGTCGTGGCTGGCGGCGGCGAGGAAACGCGTCTTGGAGAGGTTGGCCTCGTCCGCCTCGGCCTTGGCGATCTCCAGCGCGCCGTTGAGGCGCTCCAGCTCCTCGGTGCGCTCGCGCACGCGCCGCTCCAGCGTCTCGTTGGCGCGCTCCAGGGCGAGCGCGGCCTCCACGCTCGCGGTGATGTCGGTGAAGGTCACGGCGATGCCGCCGTCCGGCATGGGGTCGGAGCGGGCCTCGATCACCGCACCGCGCTGGTGCAGGCGCTCGGAGAAATCCGGGTCGGGGCTCACATAGCGCGTGACGCGGCGGGCGATGTCGACGCTGTCCTCGTCGGCCGGTGCGGCGGCGAGGATGTCGGTCAGCGGCACGCCCACCGCGTAGCACTCGCCGGGCAGGTCGAGCATCTGGCCGAACTGGCGGTTCCAGCACACGAGGCGCAGGTCGCGGTCGAACACGGCGATGCCTTGCCGCACATGGTCGATGGCGCTCTGCAGCAGCTCGCGATTGTACTGGATGGCGGCGGAGGCATCGTCCAGCAGCTTCAGGGCCGCCTTGGTGGAGACCGCCCGTTTGCGCAGCAGCAGCGACAGCACGAGACGGGAGGAGGCCGCGCCCACCGCCGAGGCGAGCAGATGCTCGGCGTGGCGCACCATGCCCGCATCCGCCTCGCGGTGGGTGTCGAGCGCGAAGCCGTGCTGGCGGGCGTAGCTGTCGAAGGCGGCACGGGCGCGCTCGGCGCCGAGATAGCGTTCCACCGTCGCCATCAGCTCTCCGAGGGAGACGGAGGAGCGCCAACGCAGGAAGGCGGGGCGCGCCGGCGGCCGGTCGCCCGTCCCCGCGAACAGGCGCGCTTGCGTGCGCTCGATCTGCGAAGGCCGGGTCAGGAAGGAGACGATGACCAGCGCCAGCGTGTTCAGCCCGAGGCTCCAGGCGACGCCATGGGCGAGCGGTCCCGCGGTGAGGCCGAGCAACGCCGTGGGGCGCAGCAGGGAGATGCCGAACGGGCCGTTCTGCAGCACGCCGGCGGAGATCAGCCCCGCCTCGGCGAGGCTCGGCAACATCAGCGTATAGGCCCAGGTGATCCCGCCCACCACGATGCCCGCGATGGCCCCGGCGGCGGTGGCGCGCTGCCAGAGCAGCCCGGCGGCGAAGGCTGGCCCCACCTGCGCGATAGCGGCGAAGGAGAGCAGGCCGATCTGCGCCAGCTGCACCTCGCCGGTGGTGCGATAATAAAGATAGGCGAGCAGGACGATGGCGAAGATGGAGATGCGCCGCACCATCAGCAGCAGGCCGGTCATGTCCTCGCGCGGCTCGCCCTCGGGCAGGTCCGCCGATCTGGCGGCGCGCCGGCGCAGCAGCAGCGGCATCACCAGGTCGTTGGAGACCATGATGGCGATGGCCACGCACTCCACGATGACCATGGCGGTGGCCGCCGAGAGGCCGCCGACGAAGGCGAGCAGAGCGAGGCTGTCGAAGCCGGCGGCGAGCGGCACGGCGAGCACATAGACGTCGCTGTCCACCAGATTGAGCGGAAACAGCGTCATCCCCGCCAGCGCCAGCGGCACCACGAACAGGTTGATGAGCACGAGATAGAGCGGGAACAGCCAGCGGGCGCGGCGGATCTCGCTCTCGCCCTTGTTCTCCACCACGGCCACATGGAACTGCCGCGGCATCAGCATGAAGGCGCCGCCGGACAGGATGGTCATGGTGAGCCAGTTCTCCAGCGACAGCCCGCGCTCGAACGGCGCCACCGCGTTCGCCTCCCGCGCCGCGTAGAACAGGGAGAATGGCCCGTCGAAGATGACGAAGGTGACGAGCAGGCCGACCCCCAGGAAGGCCGCGAGCTTCACCAGCGATTCCGTGGCGATGGCCAGCATCAGCCCGTTCTGGTGCTCGGTGGCATCGGTGTGGCGGGTGCCGAACAGGATGGCGAACGCCGCCATGGCACAGGCGACGAACAGCGCGAGGTCGCCCACCAGAGTGCCGCGCCCATGCTCCCCCGCGAAATGGCCGAGCAGCGCCACCAGCGAGGCGGAGACCGCCTTCAGCTGCAGCGAGATGTAGGGGATGGCGGCGATGATGGCGACGATGGCCACCAGCGCCGCGATGCCCTGGTTCTTGCCGTAGCGGGCGGCGATGAAGTCGGCGATGGAAGTGATGTTGTTGGCCTTGGCCAGCCGCACCACGCGCAGGAAGAGGGGGGCGCCCACCGTCATCAGGATGATGGGGCCGAGATAGATGGTGAGGAAGTCGAAGCCCTGGGTGGTGGCGAGGCCCACCGAGCCGAAGAAGGTCCAGGAGGTGCAGTAGACCGCCAGCGACAGGGAATAGATCATCGGCCGCGGCGTGCGGCCCGCGCCGGGGCGCAGCCGGTCGCCATAGCTCGCGATGGCGAACAGCAGGCCGATATAGGCCAGAGCCACGAAGATGACGACCGAAGCCTGAAGCATGTCCCCCGTCCGGCCTCCCCAAACCGGAAACCGCCCGTTCTTGATCTGTTTAGGGGAACCTCATCACTTCGTAGGGGGCTTGTCCAGCGGCTGGATCAAAGCCGGCTCACGGGGTGGCGCCGGCGGGTACAGGTGCGAGGAAGAAGGCGACCGCGAGGCCCACCACCGGCGGCTGCCAAGCGTGGGGGCCGTTATATTCCATATAGGTCACGTCGTAGCCTGCTTCCTTGAGCAGGGCCGCATGGGTCCGGCCGGAGCGCTCCACCGGGATCTGCTCGTCATTCACCCCGTGGGAGATGAAGACGCGCGGCGCCCCGCTCTGGCGCTGGACCGACATGAAGCCCGCCGAGGAGACGATGAGGTGGGTGACGAAATGGCCGTTGGTGAGGCCCAGCGAGAGGGTGTAGCTGCCGCCGTCCGAATGGCCGGCGAAGCAGATGCGTTCGCGGTCGATCTCGAAATGACGGGCGACGATGGCAAGCGCCGTCTCCAGCCGCTCGCGGTCCGGGCCGTTGCCGGCGATCACGATGTCCCAGGTGGGGAAGACCGATTGCGGCACCAGCAGCAGGAAGCGGTGGGTGAGGGCGTGCTGCTCCATCATGGGCAGGATCTTCTGCGCGCTGCCGCCGCCGCCGTGGAACAGAACCATCAGCGGCACCGGGACGCCCGGCTCCAGCCCCTCCGGCACCACCAGGAGGGCGTCGCGTTCCGCCGAGAGTCCGAGGTTGTGATGGCCGGGGGCCAACGGCGGCAGGTCCGGCGCGGCGGGGGCGAAGGTGATGTGGCCGGCGAGATGGGGATCGAGCATGGCGGCCTCCCGGATGTTCTGGCGTTTCCGCATCCGGTGTACCGTATACAAACGCGAAAATGAAGCCGCCTCAGGCCTTTGCGGCCTTCTCCAGCGTCTCGCGCAGCGCCGTGACCTCGCGCTGGAGGCGGACCACGTCCTCAAGGTTGAGGCCGGTGGCGGCGAGGATGCAGGCGGGGATGTGGCGGGCCTTGTCCTGCAACGCCTTGCCCTGGGGGGTGAGCTTCACCCGCACCACCCGCTCGTCGGCTCCATCGCGGCGGCGAGAGACGTGGCCGAGGGCTTCCAGCCGCTTCAGCAAAGGCGTGAGGGTGCTGGATTCCAGCCCCAGCGCGGTGCCGAGGCTGCCGACGGTGCGGTCGTCCTCGGTCCACAGGCTCACCAGCGCGAGGTATTGCGGATAGGTGAGGCCGAGGGCGTCCAGCAGGGGCTTGTAGACCCTGTTGAAGGCGTGGTTCGCAGCATAAAAGGCGAAACACACCATGTTTTCCACCGGGATCAGTCCGGGTTCAGCAGGTGTCAGCTGGGGTGTCAGCTCGGGTGTCAGTTCAGGTGTCAGTTCGGGCGTTGGTTCGGACATGGCGGGGCCTCGGGCCTCCTCCTCAAATAAATCGTGCACGATAGAATCGCAACCGCTTGACGGCCGCCATCGGCTCGGCTATTTACATCGTACACGATTTAATCGTTCGCAAGTTAATAACCCGCAGGAGAGCCCCATGCCCGTCAACGTCCTCTACTCCACCTCCGCCCGCGCCACCGGTGGCCGCGATGGCCGTTCCGGCACGCTGGACGGCAATCTCGAAGTGAAGCTCGTCACCCCGAAGGAGCTGGGCGGCCCCGGCGGCGAGGGTGTGAACCCCGAGCAGCTGTTCGCCACCGGCTATGCGGCCTGCTTCCTCGGCGCCATGAAGTTCGTGGCCTCGCAGGGCGGCACCGCCAAGGTGCCGGCGGATGCGACCGTCACCGCCACCGTGGGCATCGGCCCGCGCTCGGAAGGCGGCTTCGGCCTGGAGATCGCGCTGGCGGTGTCCCTGCCCGGCGTGGACCGCGCGGACGGCGAGGCGCTCATCGCCAAGGCGCATCAGGTGTGCCCCTATTCCAACGCCACCCGCAACAATATCGACGTGAAGCTCAGCCTCGCCTGATCTCCCCGCCCTGCTGCCCCGACCCGCCGCCGCTCTCCCACCGGAGGGCGGCGGTATTTTTGTGCCAGCAGAAGCCGGAACGCGCACGGGCGCAACGGCCGGGGAGGCCGCGCGCCAGTCGATGCTGTCGATGCAAGGGGTGGGAGGCTGGACGAAGACCCGAGACCGGGCTCGTTGGGGCTGCTTCCTTCCGGACCTGACCCGGTTGGCGAGTGGCTCGTCCACCGCCAACCTCCCACGCGCTATATGGCAGGGGGAGGGGTGGGATGCAAGGGGGAGCCCCCCGCATGCCTTTGGCCGCGCAAAGCCATACGAATAGCCCAGCATAGTCACTACGAATCTACGCCCTCATCCTTTGCGTAATTGCACGATCAATAAGAGCCTGAATGGTAGAATCGACTCCCTTAAACCGACAAAGTTGACCAAACCTCAGGGCCCCCAACTGAATGAATAGTCGCCCAAACACCTCATCTGCAAAACTACTTGATATAAGAACAATATCTGTGAAATCAAATTCAATCGGCATCCGCCCACCATCCATAAGATTTTCTATCTTATTGCGAGCAAATTTCCCAGCATCCCTACTACCAAAAGATTCAACTTCTTTTTTCATTATAAATTCGACGTGATCTCCATTTATATACATTCTTTCTATGTAATCAAAGCTAATTTCATGTTGCCTACCCTTAAATATAAATGCCTTCTCAAGTATTTTTTCATATCCATAGCCAATTGCAGCGCGAACATATGTTCCCGAAAATGGAATTGGATTCCTTCTCACATGCATTGTACCTGGCTTATGCTCAAGAGCAACGTTTCCTGATATCAAATCAAACTCTCCACCACTAACTTCACAACACTTAAATGTACCAAAGAGGCCATTGCCCTGATTTGTAAACTTGTTTCTGGTAACCCCCTCTTCGATCGCCGCCCTTAAGGCGGACACATCGTTCTCCAACTCAGGTCGGCCGGATCTCAGGCTTTTTGGTATCGTAACTCCGGCGTCGCATACAAAGAATTCTACCAGCCGTTTTTTAGGAAAAACCATCACTTGCACTATTCCGCCAATCTCGGAAGATGCGTGATTTAATACATTGTCAGTTATTTCATTTAAAGACCATTCTAGAGCTTTTACCATCCTCCTATCTAAACCCTCTATGGCATTTAATATAGTAGACAAGCTATCATCTACAGCTTTGAACTGTTCATCTGAAGACCTATAATTTCGAGCCGCCATGTGGGAAGCATTTTTATCATCCTTTATTCCAAACAGAGAAGGATTTATAAAATGAGCCCAATTTGTATTTATTATTAGTTTTCTGGCCCTCTGATCGATGGGCAAAACTAGGCTGAAATCTACACTCTCGGATCTGTACATACAACACATTGCTATTAAAGGTATCATAACACTAGGAAATAGAAATACAGAATTGCTAAAGTCCAATGTCACATCCAAATAGCCCTGCTTCTTTATTATATTGTGCATAGAAGCTGTTATGGGAAGAGGATCGCCCTGAACTTTAGTATCAAAAATAATCCTATTCCCATCCGAGCGCACGCCTAACCTCCTCTAACAAGTACTTCGTCTTGCCCCGTGCAGCCAAAGGTTGGCTTCCTGAGATTGGGCACCAATTTGTAGCATTAGCCGGCGCAACGGCAACCTCGCCCTATATTCCCCCGATAACCCCCTTTCCACCCCACCCCTCAAACCGCTCACCCCCCATCCATCCCCACCAACGCGCCCAACACCCAACCCCCTGAAATCCCTCACACTCCCCCTCTGGCATACCCCTTGCTGAAACGGTTCCAATCCCCCGGCCTCGACGCCGGCGGGGAGGACAAGTCAGCCAAGGGGGGACGCCTTTATGGCCCTCGAGACGTTCTATGAGGTCATGCGGCGGCAGGGCATCACCCGCCGTTCGTTCCTGAAATACTGCTCGCTCACGGCGGCGGCCCTCGGCCTCGGGCCGGAGTTCGCGCCGCAGATCGCGCAAGCCATGGAGACCAAGCCGCGCACCCCGGTGCTGTGGCTGCATGGGCTGGAATGCACCTGCTGCTCGGAGAGCTTCATCCGCTCGGCGCATCCTCTGGTGAAGGATGTGGTGCTGTCGATGATCTCGCTCGACTATGACGACACCCTCATGGCCTCCGCCGGCCATCAGGCGGAAGCGATCCTCGACGAGGTGATGACCAAGTACAAGGGCAACTACATCCTCGCGGTGGAGGGCAACCCGCCGCTGAACGAGGATGGCATGTATTGCATCATCGGCGGCAAGCCCTTCGTGGACCAATTGAAGAAGGTGGCGAAGGACGCGAAGGCCATCATCTCCTGGGGCTCCTGCGCCTCCTATGGCTGCGTGCAGGCCGCGCGCCCCAACCCCACCCGCGCCACGCCCGTGCACGAGGTGATCTTCGACAAGCCCATCATCAAGGTGCCGGGCTGCCCGCCCATCGCCGAGGTGATGACCGGCGTCATCACCTACATGCTCACCTTCGACCAGCTCCCCGCGCTGGACCGGCAGGGCCGGCCGCTGATGTTCTATTCCCAGCGCATCCACGACAAATGCTATCGCCGGCCGCACTTCGACGCCGGCCAGTATGTGGAGAGCTTCGACGACGAGGGCGCGCGCAAGGGCTATTGCCTCTACAAGGTGGGCTGCAAGGGCCCGACCACCTACAACGCCTGCTCCACCGTGCGCTGGAACGATGGCGTCTCCTTCCCCATCCAGGCCGGCCACGGCTGCATCGGCTGCTCGGAAGACGGCTTCTGGGACAAGGGCTCGTGGTACGCGCGCCTCGCGGACCTCAAGAACTCCGGCTTCGGCATTGAGGCCAATGCCGACCAGGTGGGCCTCGTCGCCGCCGGCGCGGTGGGCGCAGGCGTCGCGGTCCATGCGGCGGTCAGCGCGCTGAAGCGCGCCCAGCACAAGAATACCGATGGTGCGCAGAAGACCGAGGGAGGCGAGAAGTGACCATCCAGACGCCGAACGGCTTTTCCCTCGACACTTCAGGCAAGCGCATCGTTGTCGATCCGGTCACCCGCATCGAAGGCCACATGCGCTGCGAAGTGAATGTGGATTCCAACAACATCATCCGCAACGCGGTCTCCACCGGCACCATGTGGCGCGGGCTGGAAGTCATCCTCAAGGGCCGCGACCCGCGCGACGCCTGGGCCTTCGTGGAACGCATCTGCGGCGTGTGCACCGGCTGCCACGCGCTCACCTCGGTGCGCGCGGTGGAGGATGCGCTCCAGATCAAGATCCCCAACAACGCCTTCCTGATCCGCGAGATCATGGCCAAGGTGCTGCAGTGGCACGACCACGTGGTCCACTTCTACCACCTGCACGCGCTGGACTGGGTGAACCCGGTGAATGCGCTCAAGGCGGACCCGAAGGCGACTTCGGTGCTGCAGCAGTCCATCTCCGCGCACTCCAAGTCCTCGCCCGGCTATTTCCGCGACGTGCAGAACCGGCTGAAGAAGTTCGTGGAGAGCGGCCAGCTCGGCATCTTCAAGAACGGCTATTGGGACAACCCGGCCTATCTGCTGCCGCCGGAAGCGGACCTGCTGGCGGTGACGCACTATCTGGAGGCGCTCGACTTCCAGAAGGAGATCGTGAAGGTCCACACCATCTTCGGCGGCAAGAACCCGCATCCGAACTATCTGGTGGGCGGCGTGCCCTGCGCCATCAACATGAACGGCGACATGGCCGCCGGCGCCCCGCTCAACATGGAGCGGCTGAACTTCGTGAAGCTGAAGCTTCAGGAAGCCTTCGAGTTCTCGCAGAACGTCTATGTGCCTGACGTGATCGCCATCGCCTCCTTCTATAAAGGCTGGCTCTATGGCGGCGGCCTCTCCGGCCAGAACGTCATGGACTATGGCGATTACGAAGCCATCCAGGGCCAGAAGAAGACCGACCGCCTGCCCGGCGGCGTCATCCTCAACGGCAACTGGAACGAGGTGCACCCCATCGACCCGCGCGACCCGGCGCAGGTGCAGGAATTCGTGGCGCACTCCTGGTACACCTACGGCGAGGGCAACAACGACAAGGGCCTGCACCCGTGGGACGGCGTCACCGACCCGCAGTACAAGCTCGGCCCCGCCGCCAAGGGCACCCGCACCGACATCCAGGAAATCGACGAGAACGCCAAGTATTCCTGGATCAAGGCGCCGCGCTGGAAGGGCAATGCGGTGGAGGTCGGCCCGCTGGCCCGCTACATCCTCGCCTATGCCCAGGGCGTCGATTACGTGAAGGGGCAGGTGGACGAGGCGCTCGGCACGTTCAACACGCTGGCCGGCACCAACCTCACCGCCAAGCAGGCGCTGCCGACCACCATCGGCCGCACCCTCGCCCGGGCGCTGGAGGCGCATTACTGCGCCAAGATGATGCTGGACGACTTCGACCACCTCATCGCCAACATCAAGGCCGGCGACACCTCCACCGCCAACATGGAGAAGTGGGACCCCGCCACCTGGCCCAAGGAGGCCAAGGGCGTCGGCACCGTCGCGGCGCCGCGCGGCGGTCTCGGCCACTGGATCAAGATCAAGGACGGGCGGATCGAGAACTACCAGTGCGTGGTGCCCACCACCTGGAACGGCGGGCCGCGCGATCCCAAGGGCAATATCGGCGCGTTCGAGGCCTCCCTCATGAACACACCCATGCAGCGCCCCGAGGAGCCGGTGGAGATCCTGCGCACCCTCCACTCCTTCGACCCGTGCCTCGCCTGCTCCACCCACGTCATGTCCGACGACGGGGCTGAGCTGGCGCGCGTCACCGTGCGCTGAGGAGGCCGCGATGACGGATACCTCCCTCTCCGGCGCCGCCCCTCCGGCGGCGCCCACGACCCCGGTCGCGCAGGCGATCGCCGGTGGAAAGAAGCTGACCACCGTCTATGTCTATGAGGCGCCGGTGCGCCTGTGGCACTGGGTGAACGCGCTGTCCATCCTGGTGCTGTGCGTCACCGGCTATCTCATCGGCTCGCCCTTCCCCACCCTCTCGGGCGAGCCGAGTTCCCATTACCTGATGGGCACCATCCGCTTCGTGCACTTTTCGGCGGGCTATATCCTCGCCGTGGGGTTCATCGGGCGGATCATCTGGGCCTTCTTCGGCAACAAGTACTCGCGGGAGCTGTTCACCTTTCCCTTCTGGCGGAAGAGCTTCTGGAGGGGCTTCTTCACCGAGGTGCAGTGGTATGCCTTCCTGAAGCCGCGCCCGCTGAAGTTCGTGGGGCACAATCCGCTGGCGCAGGTGTTCCTGTTCTTCGTGATGGTGCTGGGCCTCGCCTTCATGATCCTCACCGGCTTCGCCCTCTATTCCGAGGGCACGGGGCTCGGCTCCTGGCAGGCGAATCTGTTCGGCTGGGTCATCCCGCTGCTGGGCGGCTCCATGCAGGTGCACACGCTGCATCACCTCGGCATGTGGGTGATCATCGTGTTCATCATCATCCACGTCTATTCGGTGATCCGCGAGGACATCATGTCCCGCCAGTCCATGGTCTCCGCCATCACCAACGGCCACCGCACCTTCCGGGACGACGATCCGGACTGAGCGGCAGCCTCTGCGGGGGCAGAGGGCGGGAGTGGACGACAGAGGGCGCGGCTTCGGCTGCGCCCTTTTTTCTTTGGCGGAATGCCCGGCGCGCGCATGGTGCGGCGCATTCCACTTCGCGCTGCACCTGCTAACGATCGTCGCAGGCGGTCACGCGCCCGGACCGGCGAAAACCGATCCCGGATGGCGGAATATGGAAATTGAAATTCCATTTTTGAGCCAGATCGATCACACTCCTTTCAATATCAGTCGGCAACCCCGCCCCTCCCTCTCTGCCCACTGTTGATCCGAATCAACCGGTTGGCCGGCTTCCAGCCGGGTTGGCACGGTCCTTGATTTAGACGAACTCGAAATCAGACGGCGGCAGACCGTCGTGGGAGGCCATCGCAGGGAGGGCGGCGTCGCATGGACGGCGAACGGATTTGCGCGCGCATTCTGGTGCTCGGCATCGGCAACATCTTGTGGGCCGACGAAGGCTTCGGCGTGCGGGTTCTGGAAACCCTGGATCGCGCCTACACTTTCCCTGATCCGGTGACGCTGCTCGATGGCGGCACGCAGGGCCTCTACCTCCTGCCCTATCTCGAAGAAGCCGAAGGCGTCGTCATCGTGGACGCGGTGGACTTCGGCTCCCCGCCCGGCACCCTCCACATCCGCGCCGACGCCGACGTGCCCGCCGTGCTCGCCGCCCGCAAGGTGAGCCTGCACCAGACCGGCTTCCAGGAAATCCTCGGCCTGCTCGCTCTGCGCGGCCACACGCCGGGCCGCATCGTGCTGGTGGGCGTGCAGCCGGAAGTGCTGGACGATTACGGCGGCGGCCTCACCCAGACCGTCGCCGCGCAGATCGAGCCCGCCGCGCGCAAGGTGCTCGCCATTCTCAAGGACGAGTTCGGCATCGTGCCGGAGCCCCGCGCGGGGGAAGGTTCTCTCGTCACCGCCGCCGTCGCCCGCGATCCCTACGAGACCGAGCGCCCCAGCGCCGAGGAGGCCTGCCGCATCGGCGATGCCCGCGTGCTCGTGCGAGGAGACGCCTAGCCATGTGCCTCGGCCTGCCCATGCGCATCGAACGCCTCGAAGGCCCCTACGCGCTCTGCGCGGCCGACGGGCGGGAGGAGCGGGTCGATCTCTCCCTCGTGCCCGAGGCCGGCGTGGGCGATCACGTCCTCGTCTTCCAGGGCGCCGCCCGCCGCCGGCTGGAGGCGGAGGAAGCTCGCCTCATCACCGAAGCGCTCTCCGGCGTCGCCGCCATCATGGCCGGGGAGGCCGACACCGCCCTCATCGACCGCGCCTTCGCCGATCTCGTGGACCGCGAGCCGGTCCTGCCGCCCCATCTCGCCGCGGCCTATGCCGCCGGCCGAAAGGAAGCCTGATGCCCCCGGTCGCCGCCCCCGATCTCCACCCCCTCGTCCGCCGCCTCAGCGAGGCCGGCGCCTGGCCCGCCGTCGAGACGCTGGAGGATGCCGCCCATCTCGATGCGCGCGACCATCTCCTGTTCCTGCCCTCCCACGGCAAGGCGCATCTGGAGAGCCCTGATATCGCCGTGGTGCTGCCCGAACTGGTGAAGGCGCTGGGCGGGTCTGAGGCCATCGGCATCGCCATCGCCGGCCCCAAGGCGGAGACCGCCCTGCGGGAAACCATGAGCCTCGCGCTGCCGGCCATCGTGGTGCTGCGCGCCGGCCAGCCGGTGGGCGCCATCGCCCGCATGCGCGACTGGGACGAATACCTCGACAAGCTCCGCGTGCTGCTCGCCGCCCCCTCCGCCGCCACCCACTGAAGGCTGCCCCAAATGTCTTCGTCCCCCTTCGCCACACAGCCCCCCGTCGGCTTCGGCCCCGGCAGCCAGTCCACCGAGGACGAGGGCCTCGCCTATCTCCAGATGCCCTCCGGCATGCGCACCTTCGAGGCGCACCTCATCGAGGTGGAGGACAAGGACCGCTACGCCCCCGCCTTCACCGTGCTGGAAGAGGTGATCGCCGCGCTGGAAGGCTGGCAACCGGGCGAGAGCCGCATCATCGACCTCGCCCATCTCGACGCCGCCAACCTCGCTCTGGTGGACGAGGCCATGGGCGAAGGCGAGGTGGCGGTGAAGGTGGAAGGCCGGGGCGATGTCCGCCCCATGGAAATCCAGGAAGCGACCTTCGCCGGCGTCTGGCGCCTGCGCGGCGCGGCGGGCAGCGACCGCATCGAGATCGGCGCCTTCCCGCGTGGCGCCGTGGTGCGGGCGTTCGGAGCCGGCGCCGGCATCGACCTTTCCGGCCTCGACGCGCCGGCACCGGGCATCTTCAACGCCCCGGCCCTGCTGGTGGAGATCGACGACCGCGCCCGCACCCGCCAGCCCGGCGATGGCGCCCACGTCATCAATCTCTCGCTGCTGCCGCACACGCCGGAAGACCTCGCCATGCTGGACGCGCGCCTCGGCCCCGGCGCGACCACCGTGCTCTCGCGCGGCTACGGCAATTGCCGCATCGACGCGACGGGCACGCGGCACGTCTGGCGGGTGCGCTTCTACAATTCGCAGGACATGCTCATCCTCGACACCATCGAGGTAAGCGAGGTACCGGAAGTCGCCTGCGCCGCCCGCGAGGACATCGCCGATTCCGCCGAGCGCCTCATCGAGGTGCTGGCGGCCATGAGATGAGGCGAGACATGTCCCAGCACAGCTTCTTCGACGGCTCCTATCTCGGCGATCGCGCGCGGCTTGCCCCCACCGCGCGGCTGGAATGCAAGGTCTGCTGGCACGTCTACGACCCCGCCGAAGGGTGCGAGGCGTGGCAGATTCCCCCCGGCACGCCGTTCAACGCGCTGCCCGATCACTGGCGCTGCCCCGTGTGCGACGGCGCCCGCGACGCCTTCATGGTGCTCGATGGCGGCACGCCCGATCTTCCGGCCGTGATGCGCCCAGCGTTGGTCGATCCGGCGCTGGAGCGACAATTGGCCGAGGCGCCCGGCCTGTTCGAGGCGGTGTTCCGCGAGATCCATGCGGCGAAGATGAAGGGCGTGCCCTTCGTCAACGGCTCGCTCGGGGTGAAGGCGGTGGGCTTCCGCATCCATGGCGGACGGGTGATGGGCGTACTGGTGACGCCCTGGTTCATGAACATCGTGCTCCTGCCCAACGCCACCGACGACTGGTCGCAGCTTCGGACCGGCGAGAAGGAGCTGATCGACTTTCCCTCCGGCACCTACGAATTCCTCGCCGCCAACCGGCCCGAGACCGGCCCCTACAAGGCCTGCTCGCTGTTCTCCCCCATGTTCGATTTCTCCTCCATGCTGCAGGCGGTGGAGACGGCCGAGGCGGTGATGCCCGGCCTGCTCGATGCCGGCAATCGGGAGGACGGCACCCGCACCGGCGAAATCCGCCGCCGGGCGGAGGCGGAAGAGGCGTCCCGCCTCGCGGCCGAGGCGGCGGCGCTCGCCCCCGAAGCCGAAACGTCCGCGCCCCGCCGCGAGGCGCCGGTGGAACTCTCCCGCCGCTCGCTCCTCCTCGGCCCGCGCGCCGATGCGGAAGACCTCAGGGACGGCGCGGCATGAACGGCTCCCGCGCGCTCCGCAGCCTCACCCTCACGCCGGACGGGCGCGCGGGCGGCTGGCGCGTGGCGCGGGAGGA
>NZ_JAYRPE010000049.1:0-6124 GCF_041911315.1 Xanthobacter sp.
GGCCGGGCGGCCGGTGGGGCTCATCCTCTATTCCGACGAGGCCTATGACGTGGCGGCGCCGACGGGCGATCCCACGGTGCTGGAGAGCCTGATCGCCGTGCTTGGCCCCGATACCATGCCGAGCAGTGGCGCCCGGCCGGCCGCCGCGTTGCGGCTCGCCCGCCGCATGCTGGAGGGGACGCCGGACGCGGATCTCGTTCTGATCTCGGACGGCAGCGGCCTCGATGCGGCGGTGCGCACCGAGGCGGCGCGGCTCGCCACGGGCGGCGTCCGCCTCTTCACTCTTGCCCTCGGTGCGGGGAGCGACGGAGGGGCGTCGCTGGAGGCGCTGGGCGTCGCATCCGCCCCGGCCCGTGCGCCCTGGCCGGTCATCGACCGCCTGTCCGGTTCGGTGGCGCTCACGCGTGACGGGCGGGCGGCGGGGCTTGCGTTCGAGGATCTCGGCCCGCTGGTCGCGGCGCTCGCGCTCATCCCGTTTCTCGCCCTGTTCCGGAGGCGCGCATGAGCGGCCTCTCCCCGGTACGGCGCATCCTCCTGCTGGCAACTGCGGGCCTCGCCTGCCTCATGCTTGCGGGGCCATCCTCCCTTGCGCGGCTCGCCTTCTGGGCCGGGGCGCCGGGGACGGCGCGCTGGCAGGATGATGCCGCCGCACGGGGTATCGCCTTCTACCGGGCGGGTGACTACCCCGCCGCGGACGCGGCCTTCGCGGAGGCTGGCCGCAGCGAGACGTTCAACCGCGCCCTGACCCTCGCGGCGACCGGCCGCTACGCGCTGTCCGTCGCCTATCTCGACGCCGTGCTGTTCGTGGACTCGGCGGATGCCGAGGCGCGTCGGCTGCGCGGGATCATCGACGCGCTGGCACCCAAGACGCTGGGCACCAGCGTCGTCCGCGGCCATATCCCGGCGGCTGTGGGAACTGCATCCGCGAACACGGGCGACGGCGTGGTGGCCACCCCCGACCCGGAGCTGAAAAAGCCGATCGAGGCACGCGGGATCGTCGCTTCCGATGCCTGGCTCGACACCATCGCCGACGATCCCGGCGCGTACCTGCGCCTGCGCCTGCGCAAGGAGTTCGAGCGCCGCGCGGCGCTCGGCCTGATCGGGCGGGATGGAGACGCACAATGAGGCTACGCCGTGCGCTTTGCCTCCTGCTCCTCCTGTGCCCGGCCGGCGCCGCGCAGGCGGAGCGCCTGCGGCTGGTCATTCCCGAGATGCGGCCGGTGGCGGGTGAGATGATCCCCGTTCTCGTGCGCGGTGAATACGAGCGGCAGATCACGCTGGAAAAGCTGAGCTTTCCCGATTCTCCCGACTATGACTGGATGCAGCTCGCCCGCGACCAGTGGCGGACGGAGCAGGTGGAGGGGCGGTCCGTCCGGGTGTTCGAGCGCCGCATCGCGCTGTTCCCGCGCCACGCGGGTCCCCTCACCATCGGGCCGGTGACGCACCGGCTGACTGTGGTGGGCACCGATGCGCCGCGGGAGGACCTGCCGGTCACGGCGGAGCCCGTGACGGTGGCGGTGGCCCCGTTCCCGGTGGAGGGGGCGACGCTCGCGGCGCGCAGCCTCACCGTCACCGACGCGCTGTCCGCCGAGCCCGGCAAGCTGCGCGACGGGGAAACCCTCGTCCGCCGCGTCACCATCGAGGCGGTAGGGGCACCGTCGCATCTGGTGCCGCCGCGCCCCATCGTGCGCGCGCCCTGGCTCATCAGCTTCGCGGCGCCGGAGGCGCGCACGCAGCGCCTGACGCCAGACGGCCCGGTGACGACGGTGACATGGGAATGGCACCTGCGGCCGAGCACCGGCGACCCCGCCGTGCTTCCGGCCATCGCCATCCCCTGGTTTGACACCGAAGCACGGCAGATGCGCACGTCGGAGATCCCGGCGATCCCCTTCGGCTATGCCAGCATCTATGCCGGGGTCGGCGGCACCGGGCATCTGCCCGCCGGGCAGATGCGGGCCGCGGCGCTGGCCATCACGGGCGGGCTGTTGGCGGGATGTGTGCTGGTCCTCGCGGGCCTCGGGCCGCGCCGGCGGGACGACGTGCTGAAGGCGCTCGGGCGGCTCTCGCCGGTGGACCCCACCCGTATCGCCGTGCGCCGGGCGGTGCGGACCGGCGAGCCATTCGCGCTCCGCCGCGCGGTGGAGCGTCACCTGCGCCGGTGGCGCGCACTCGGACTGCCGGTGAGCGGGCAAGAGACGGCGCGCCTCGACGCGCGCCTCTACGGGCGGGGCGGAGATGCAGTGCCGTTCGATGCCAGGGCCGAGGGGAAGGCGATCCTTCGGGCGGTCGATGGGCTCCGGAGACGGAGCGGCAGGTAGGGCGGTGCATGGCTCAAGGCCGCGCCGGATGCATCCATTCATGGGTGATGACCGGAGATTTCGTGCCTCAGCTGCTGTCCCGGGGCGCCGAAGTCGGTCTCGCAGCGTCAGTCCGGACGCCTTGCCGCACCGCGCATTTTCCGCTTGACCGCGCCGGCGCCGGGCGCGATAGGCGGCATCACCGGATGCCTGGGAGATGGAGCGTGCCCGTTCGCGGGTTCACCGAAGACTCCACCGTCAGGCCGGCCGGATTTCTTGAAAGCAATCGGGTGATGGACAGTTCCAGTCGATCTAGCTCGAGCCCGCCCGCGGCCGCGCGGACCTGACCTTTCGCGTCCGGTTCACCGTCCCGCCGGCAGGCTCCGGGACAAGAGGTGAGCCATGCGGGCGCTGTATTTCCGCAGACCTATCGCGTTCTCTCATCGTAACGAGGACGGCGATCGAAGCCGATGCGCGCACAGGCGCAGGCCTGGCACCCATCCTGGCTGACCACAGCCCCATCGCGGCGCCGTCACGGTGGCGTCGCACGGCCGTGCTCCGCTGCGCGGCCTCGGGCAGGGCGGTTCCTGCTGTCCCGGCAGGACAGGGTGAGCCCCAGTCCCATGCGAAACCTCCCGGCACCGGCTGCCCGTCGGCGCCGTAAATTCCAATCGCATTCGGATCTGTCGTCATGACGATGCAGCACCCGGCCCTGGAAGCGGGCCGTCGGCGGCGCTTCGCGCCGAACCTGTGGGATGCGCTGGCCTTCGGCCTGCTGTTCGGCGCGCTCATCCTGATTGTGCACGGCGGGCAGGGCACACTCGTGCCCCTCGCGGCCTTGAACCAGACGCCCGTCTCCCTCGATCCCGCCCAGCTGCCGGAATATGCGCTGCGCACCACGCTGCGCATGCTGGCGGCCATCCTCGCCTCGCTGGTCTTCACCTTCCTCTACGGCGCGCTGGCGGCTAAGAGCCGGCGGGCGGAGATGGTGCTCATCCCCATGCTGGACATCCTCCAGTCGGTGCCGGTGCTGGGCTTCCTGTCCTTCACCGTCGTCGGCTTCATGTCCCTGTTCCCGGGGAAGGTGCTGGGGGTGGAACTGGCGGCCATCTTCGCCATCTTCACCAGCCAGGCCTGGAACATGACCTTCAGCTTCTACCAGTCGCTGAAGACCGTGCCGCGCGACCTCGACGAGGCCACCCGCTCCTTCCGCCTCACCGGCTGGCAGCGCTTCTGGCGGCTGGAAGTGCCCTTCTCCATGCCGGGACTGGTGTGGAACACCATGATGTCCATGTCCGGGGGCTGGTTCTTCGTGGTGGCGTCGGAGGCCATCTCGGTGGGCGACACCACCATCACCCTGCCGGGGGTGGGCTCCTACGTGGCCCTCGCCATCAAGGAGCAGAACCTGCCGGCGGTGGGCTGGGCTGTGCTGGCCATGCTGGCCGTCATCCTCATCTACGACCAGCTGCTGTTCCGCCCGCTGGTGGCCTGGGCCGACAAGTTCCGGGTGGAGACCTCCGCCAGCGGGGCCGCGCCTTCCTCCTGGCTGCTCTCGGCGGCCCGGCGCACCCGCCTGTTCCAGCGCCTGTTGGGGCCGCTGGGCGCGCTGCTGTCCGCGGTCCCGCGCCAGCGCCTCGCCCTTCCGGTCGCGGTGCCGGGGGACGCCCGCCGCGCCTTGTCCAGCCCGCTCTCCGACAAGGTGTGGCTCGCGCTGGTGCTGGCGGTGACGGCCTATTGCCTGTGGACCATCGTCACCTTCGTCGCCACCGAGCTGACCTGGCCGGAGGTGGCGCAGGCCTTCGGCCTCGGGGTGCTGACCATGCTGCGGGTGATCGTACTGATCGCCCTTGCCACCCTCATCTGGGTGCCCATCGGGGTCTGGATCGGGCTTCGGCCGGCCTGGGCCGAGCGGGTGCAACCCATGGCCCAGTTCCTCGCGGCCTTCCCGGCCAACATCATCTTCCCGTTCGCGGTGGTGGCCATCGTCCGGCTCGGCCTCGACCCGGACATCTGGCTGTCGCCGCTGATGGTGCTCGGCACCCAGTGGTACATCCTGTTCAACGTGGTGGCAGGGGCGAGCGCCTTCCCCAACGATCTGAGGGAGGCGGCGGGCACCTTCCGCATCCGCGGCTGGAGCTGGTGGAAGAAGGTGATGCTGCCGGGGATCTTTCCCTATTACGTCACCGGCGCCATCACCGCGAGCGGAGGCTCCTGGAACGCCTCCATCGTCGCCGAGGTCGCGAGCTGGGGTGACACCACGCTGCGCGCCCACGGCATCGGCGCCTACATCGCCGATGCCACCGCCGCGGGCGACTATCCGCGCATCGTGCTCGGCATCGCGGTGATGTCGATCTTCGTGATCCTGTTCAACCGACTGCTCTGGCGTCCGCTCTATGTCTTCGCCGGCCGCCGTCTGCGCCTCGACTGATGGAGGATGAGATGACCTTGATGGAACACCACGCCTCTGTCGTCGACAGCGAAAAGAAAACCCTCGTCTCCGCCTCCGGCGTCCGGCAGATCTACCACAAGGGCGAGAATGCCGACCTGCTGGTGCTGGATGACGTGTCGCTCACCATCAATGAGGGCGAAGTGGTGGGGCTTCTGGGCCGCTCGGGCTCCGGCAAATCCACGCTCCTGCGCATCATCTCCGGCCTGGTGAAGCCCACCACCGGCCGCGTGGAATGGTGCGGCAAGCCCGTCACCGGCCCGTGCGAGGGCCTCTCCATGGTGTTCCAGAGCTTCGCGCTGTTTCCCTGGCTCACCGTTCTGGAGAATGTGGAGGTCGGTCTCGACGCCATCGGCGTGCCCGCGGCGGAAGGCCGCCGCCGCGCCATTCAGGCCATCGACCTCATCGGTCTCGACGGCTTCGAGAGCGCCTATCCCAAGGAGCTTTCCGGCGGCATGCGCCAGCGCGTGGGCTTCGCCCGCGCTCTGGTGGTGCACCCGCGCCTGATGCTCATGGACGAGCCGTTCTCGGCGCTCGACGTGCTCACCGCCGAGACCCTGCGCACCGACCTGATCGACCTGTGGATCGAGGGGCGGCTGCCCATCAAGTCCATCCTCATGGTCACGCACAATATCGAGGAAGCGGTGCTCATGTGCGACCGCATCCTGATCTTCTCCTCCAATCCCGGCCGGGTGGCGGCGGAGATCAAGATCGACCTGCCGCATCCGCGCGCGCGGCTCGACCCGGTGTTCCGCGCCATCGTGGATGACATCTATGGCCGCATGACCCAGCGGACGCCGCTGGAAAAGAGCGAACCCAGGCACGAAGGCGCCGGCATCGCGGGCATCGGCACCGCTCTGCCCAACATCTCCACCAACCTCCTCTCGGGCCTGATGGAGACGCTGGCCGCGCCGCCCTACAACGGCAGGGCCGATCTCCCCGTTCTCGCAGCCGCCTTGCAGATGGAGGTGGACGAGCTGTTCCCCATCGTCGAGACGCTGCAGCTGCTGCGGTTCGCGGGGGTGGAAGCGGGCGACGTGACGCTGTCGGAGGCCGGCCGGCACTTTGCCGAATCCGAGGTGGATGCCCGCAAGCGCCTGTTCGCGGATCACCTGATGGCCTACGTGCCGCTGGCCGGCCTCATCCGTCGGGTGCTGGACGAGCGGCCGACCCACCGCGCGCCCTTCACCCGCTTCAGCGAGGAGCTGGAGGACCACATGTCCGAGGACTTCGCCGAGACGACCCTGCGTGCGCTCATAACCTGGGGCCGTTATGGCGAGCTGTTCGGCTATGACGAGCATGCCGGCCAGTTCAATCTGGAAAACCCGACCTGACGGACCTGCGATAGGTCCAGGCGAGTGGTCGGGCGGCCGCCCCCCCC
>NZ_JAYRPE010000050.1:0-5208 GCF_041911315.1 Xanthobacter sp.
GAGGCCGAGCCCCGCCGCGCCCGCCATCCAGCGCCAGCGGCGCCGGGGAGCGGGGCGGGGGTCGCCGATCTCGCCGGGGCCTCTCATCGGGCGGGCGCGACCTCCATGCTGCCGGCCGCCGTGCGGGCGAAGCGGTCGGGGCGATACATGTCTTCCACCATGGCCGGCGGATGGGCATAGCGACCGGGTGAAACCGCCCGCACCGTGTAGGCGACCACGAAGGGCTCGTCGCCCTCCTGTCGCGTCACGGAGGCGACGAAGCGGTCGTCGCGGAACTCCACATGGCCGGCCTCGCTGGTCTCGTCGAGCCAGGTGAAGCCGCCGTCGCCGCCCTTGATGAGGTTGGGGTTCTCGATCTCGAAGCCCGCCGGCAGGAAGTCCACCAGCAGCACGTCGGCGAGCGCGCTCTTCTCCTCGGAGAAGGTGAGCACCACCGCGAAGCGCTGGTTCTGCACCGCCTTGGTGGGGTCCGCCGGCTTGCCGTCGAGGGTGAAATACTTGCGGTCCAGCGAGAAGCCCTTGGCAATGGCCGGCTCGGGAGCGACCGGCGCGCCGTTGACGCCGATCACCACTTTCACCGCCTCGGTGCCCATGTTGCGCACCGTGAGCGGCCCGCGCTCGAGATCGGCGCGCGAGAGCTTGCTGCCGAACGGGCCGCGCACGAGGCCGCCATCCACCTCCAGCGTCATGTTGGCGGCGTTGGCGGCGAGGGTGCGGGCGGCCAGCAGCATCCACGCATTTTCCTGCGTGGAGGTGCGCTCCGTGCGCACCCGCGCCGCGTCCACGCGGGCGAGCGCCACGGCGGCCACCTTGTCGAGCCCCGCCTCGCGGGCGAGCACGGTGAGGGCGGCAGCGTCGCGCAGCACCGAGCCGAAATCGGAACGGCCGATCTCGGGCGCGGTGGCGCTGGCGGGAATGCCCTCCAGCGCCACGTTGAACGCCCGCTCCGCGCGGGTGCGGTCGCCGAGCAATGCGAGGGCCGCGCCCACCTGCCCGCGGGCCAGCGGCGAAGAGAGATCCTTCAGCCGCGTGTCGGCGATGTAGCGCAGGTCGCCCAAAGGCGCGCGGCCGTTGCGGGCCAGCACGTAAAGGGCATAGGCGAGTCCCTCGCTGGCGGAGCGCATGTCGGCCCCCGCGAGGTTCACCGTGTTGCGCAGCCGGTCCAGCGCCAGCGAGAAGGCCTGATCGGGAACGGTGAAGCCCTTCTCCTTCGCCCGGGTGAGGAAATCCACCACATAGGCGTCGAGCCAGGTGTCGCTGCCGCCCGCCGACCACAGGCCGAACGAGCCGTCCGACCCCTGCCGCGAGAACACGCGGACGATGGCGTCACGGATGCGCTGGTCGGCCTCCGGGTCTTTCGCCCGGCCCACGAGGACGGAGAGGTCGTTGTAGGAGAGCAGCGGCAGGGCGCGGCTCGTCACCTGCTCGGTGCAGCCATAGGGGTAGCGGTCGAGCGCCGCCAGCAGCGCCGGCACGTCGATGGCGCTGGAGGGCGACACGCTCACCGCCACGCTGCCGGTGCCCGGCAGCAGATCGGCGAGGAGATCGCGCGACACGCTGATGCTCTCGCCCGGGGCGAGGTTGCGCACCGTGCGCCGCTCGATGTCCGGATAGGCCGGGCGCACCTGCATCTGGAACGAGCGGGTGATGTCGATGCCCTGCCCCGTCAGCCGCGCGGTGAGGGTGGCGGAGCCGACGCCCCGGCCCTCCAGCGCGAGGCGCACGGACTGGCGCTGCTTCTGGGCCAGCGTGACGGGCGGCACGGTGCCGGTGACGGCGGCGGCACCCGTCGCGGTCACCTCCAGCCGGTAGTCGCCCGCCGGGCCTTCCACGTTGGTCAGGTCCAGGTTGACGCTGGAGCGGTCGCCGGAGGCGAGGAAGCGCGGCAAGGTGGCGAGCATCACCACCTTGTCCCGCACCACCACATCGGCCGAAGCGTGGCCGAGCCGGTTCTGGCTCCAGGCGATGGCCATCACGCGGAGCGTGCCGTCGAAGGCGGGCACGGGGAAGGAGACGGTGGCGGTGCCGTCCGCCCCGACGTCCACGAGGCCTGAGAACAGCGCCACGGGCGGGCCCTGCGGCGGGCTCGCCATCATCGCCGTCTCGCTGCCGTCGCCGCCGGAGCGCAGCCGGCCGGCAGCGCCCTGCATGCCGTCGATGAGCGCGCCGTAGAAGTCGCGGATCTCGGCGGCGAGCCGGCGCTGGCCGAACACCACATTGTCCGGCGCGGGCGGCTTGTAGCCGGTGAGGTTGAGGATCCCCACATCCACCGCCGCCACCGTCACATAGGCTTTCTCACCGGGCGGGAGGTTCGACACCTTCACGGGAATGGCGAGCGTGGTGTTGGGGCGCATGTCGGCGGGCGGGGAGAGCTCCACCTTCAGGGTGCGCGCCTCCTTGTCCACCGAGAACCAGGAGAGGCCCATGGCGCGGCCGGGCATGCGGCTCGCCTGAACATCCAGCGGGCGGTGGAGGAAGGCCACCACATAGGCCCCCGGCCCCCAGCCGCCCTCCACCTTGAAGCTGACCTTGGCGGCGCCCGGCTGCACCTGCAGCACCTTGGAGGCGCGCACGCCGTCATTCACCACCATCACCGTGGCGGTGCCGGCCGTGCGGGCGGTGAGCGTGGCTTCCAGCGTGTCGCCGGCGGCGTAGGCGGGCTTGTCGAGGGTCAGTTCCAGGCGGTCCGGCGTGTCGGCATTGCCGTCGCCGCCGAAACCGGCCTCGAAGGTGAGGGAGGTGAGCGGCAGGCCGTCGCCGGTGAGGTCGAGGCGATAGCGGCCGTACTGGGTGGGCACGGAGAGGCGGGCCGGGCCATCGGCGGTGGTGGCGATCACGCCTTCGCCGACGCGGGTCACGGTCTTCACCGGCTCATAATCCCACGAGCCGCTCACGCGGTACCACTGATAGCGCGTCTCGATGCGCGAGAGCTTCCATGTGAGGCCGGGCGAGGCGAGGAGCTTGTCGTCCACGCCCGCCACCACGACGTCGAAATTCGCCGTCTCGCCCTCGCGGACGCGATCGGCGAACAGCGGCTTCACGCCGATCTGGCTGCCGGCCGGCGCGAGCGGGAGCACGATGGTGCGCTGGACAGCGCGGCCGCCGGCCTCCACGAGGCGCACGAAGGCTTCCATCTCCAATGGCCGGGCGGTCTTGGGGAGCTGGCCCGCCAGCAGGCGGATCGTGGCGCGGCCACGGGCGTCGGTGACGGGGGCGTCGGCCGTGGGCTGGCGCTCGGCCAGCACCTCGTCCTGCGCATTGCCGAAGGCATAGCCGGCGAAGCCGGGCCGGTTGGCGGCGGCGCGCAGCTCGGTCTCCGCCTCCACGTCGAGGCCGGAGGCGGGGGCGCCGAACAGGAAACGGCCGTCCACCAGCACCTCCACCGCCTTGTCACGCGGCAGGCGCGGGGTGCGGGCCGTGAGGTCGAACTCCACCCGGTCGGGAACGTAATCCTCCACCAGGAACGTCACCTCGCCGATGGCGGGGGCCTTCAGGTCGGTGAGCGCCTTAGCCCGCCAGGTGCCGGTCATGGCGCCCTTGAGGATGGGCAGATCGAGCGTGCGCCCGCCCGCGCCCTGGTCCTGCACCACCACGCGGCGGTCGGCGACGCCATCGGGGCGCACCAGTTGCACGGTGAGGGGCACGTTGGGCGCCGCATTGCCCGCCGCGTCGCGCAGCAGGACGGTGACATGCACCGTCTCGCCGGAGCGGTAGACGCCGCGCTCGGTGGCGAGGAAGGCATCCAGCGCGCCCGGCGCCTCGCGGCCGGAGACGCCCCGGTCGGTGAGGTCGAAGGCATTCTCCTTCATGGAGAGGAAGGCGTAGTCGCCATTGGCGGCGCGCGCCGTCACCACCTCCGGTCCCATGCCGGCGGGACCGCGGGAGAGGCCGGCATCGAAGCGGGCATAGCCGTTGGCGTCGGTCTTCGCGGTGCCCAGCACCTCGTTGGAGCGGGCAACCAGCGTTACGTCCGCCCCGGCCACCGGCTCGGCGCTGCCCAGCAAGCGCACCAGCACATGCACGCCGTCCGGGCCGGCCAAGGCGGTCATGCCGAGATCGGAGACGATGAACCACTGGGTGGCGAGGCTGCCGTAGTCGTCGTCGCCGGAGGTCTCGCGGGGCTCGGCGGTCATGGCGTAGACGCCGGCTTCCAGCTTGCCCACCGCCTCGTTGACGGGGATAGCCGTGACCACATCGGCATTCAGCGCGCCGTCCACCTCCAGCGTGCCGGAGAACACCTCGATGCCGGCGCCCTCGGCGAGACGCTCGCGCACGTAGCCGTCGAGGCCCTGGCGGAACTCGCCCTGGATGGCGGTGGGCACGAGGCCCCGGTCGCCGATGCGCAGCACCTTGATCTTCAGCTCGCGCGAATTGACCGAGGTGACGGGGATGCCCTTCTGCCCGGTGCGCGGCAGCACATAGTTGCGGCCAGAGAAATGGGCCGAGGGCTGGCGATCCCGCACATAGATGGAAAGCTCGGTGGCCTTCTTCAGCTTCTCGCCATTGGCCGAGGGCACGCCGGGCCGCACCGCGATGGTGTAGCGGGAGCCGTGCTTGAGGCCCTCCACGCAGATCTGCCGCGCCTCGCCGGTGATGGCGGGCTTGTCCATGCCACCCACCTGCACGAAGGCGGAAAAGTCGGTGCCCGGCGCGATGTCGTCGGAGAATTGCACGCAGGCGCGGGGCGTCACGGCGTCGGATTCGACCGAATAGTCCACCAGCCGGAAGCCGTGCTCGTCCTTCAGCTTGTCATAGAAGGCGCGGTCGGCGGGGGTGTCGCGCAGGTCGAGGGCCAGCTTCATGGTGTCGATGGCCGGCTGCCACAGGCGCCGGTCGGCATAGACATGGCCGATGAAGGAGAGCGCCTCGCCCTCCTCCACCCGCGTCGTGGCGCGGCGATAGGCGATGAAGGCGGCGGCCAGCGCATTGTCGATGAAGGTGGAGGCGTCCTCGTCGTCGGTGGGCTTGATGGCCGCCAGCGAGCGGGCGAGGCGCATCCAGATGCCCGGGTCCTGCGCCTGCGCCAGCGCGAGGCCGGCATAGAGCTCGGCGGCGGCGCGGGCGTCATTGCGCTGGAAGGCCTGGGCGGCATCGCGCCGGGCCTTGTCCAGCGGACCGCTTGGGGCGGTGGCCTCGCGGCGCAGCAGCCGCTCATAGCGCCGAGCGCCGGCGATCAGATCCTGCCGCTGGAACGTCTTCTGGCTCGCC
>NZ_JAYRPE010000051.1:0-18929 GCF_041911315.1 Xanthobacter sp.
CCACCGGCACGCCCGCCTCCTGCTCGCGCAGGATCCCGATAATCTGTTCTTCCGTGAACCTTGATCGTTTCATTCGTCCGTCCCTTTCCTGGGGCGGACTCTAGTTATTTCTGGAGGAGTTTCAGGGGGGCACGTCACCGCCGAAGCTTCACGGACAGGTAGGCTCGAAAGCCACTCCACCGCTGCAGTATGCTCGATGATAGTGCGCCGGCCGAACTTGCGGGCCTTCAATCGACCCGCTGCGATCTCCTTGAACACATTGTCCCGGCAAACTCCGAGCAACCGTGCCAATTCATCCGGGCCGTAACCGAGGCGCTGAGGCTGGAGGGGGGTACTCTCTCGCATCGCTCGCTCCATGCAGACGAACATCTGTGTTCGTCGATAGAGAGAGACTGAGCCGGCAGAAGTCCTGCGTCGCCCGAAACAAAGGGGCGCGATCAAGTACCTTTTCGCCGGGCATTGCGCGATGTGGATTTCTCGATCCCCTCGGGCGTCAGGATAGCCAACCCCAACGGCGCACAGCATAGCTCAACAAACTTTGGCTGACCGCGAGCCGGTTTGACGCCGTCATGAGCTGCCACGAAGATGCCGGCGAAGTAGGATCGAACGTTCGCGGCAGAGCTTTCCGGGCGGCCGCGCATATCTTTTGACTCCGGCGGAGATTCGAGCGCAGCCCGATTATCAATCTGGAATCGATGAAGGGCGGCTCCAAGGTCGCCCACATCAAATCCACCGGGCCCACATTTCTCTATGAGATATTGCCTCGCCTTAAGCGACAATCCGGAGATCGCTGTATTCAGCCGGCGAGTAGCGTCTCGAAGCTGTTCAATCTCGTTCTGAGGGGACGCCTTTTTGGGTAGCATTCGGCGCGCCCTTTGCGCCGATATAAATAATCTCGCTCGATACACAACATCTTGAGCAACATTAGCCCGATTATGAAGAGGAATAGACGATACAATATCCTTCATCTGCAGAATATCGTAGGGCCAAGGAAATCGCTCAAAAAATGAATCCGGACGCAAAAGATGGTCGATTGCGTAGGCTGGGATAGCCTCGACCGGAAGCCCGTCGAACGGTGCGAACCAATCGTCGTCGCGACCAGCACCAACGCTTGTCCTCTCTTCATCATTGCGCATAGCAGATCCCGCCAAGGCGGGCTCGCTGTCCACGGCCCCGACGAGGCGGCGCCGCTCCCAGGACGAGCGCGGCTTCAACGGCTTTCCACGCGGCATCCCTCAGCCCGCCTTCTCATGCGCTAACTGATCGAGCCGGTCTGCCCACCACTGCATCATCCGGACGCGCTCCTCCCAGTGCTCGCCGCGCGCATAGGCTTTTCGAACAGCGTTGCCGTCGAGATGCGCAAGCTGGCGCTCGATGGCGTCCGCGTGCCACAGGCCGCTCTCGTTCAGCAACGTGGACGCGGTGGCCCTAAAGCCGTGAGGGGTGACTTCGTCGTTCGCATAACCCAGCCGTCGTAGGGCGGCGTTCATCGTGTTTTCGCTGATTGGGCGGAGCACGGTGCGGATCGAAGGGAAGGCCAGCCTTCCCCGTCCTGTGATCTGGTGCAGCCGGTTTAGGATCGATACTGCCTGTCGGGGCAGGGGGCTCCGGTGCGGACGTCGCATCTTCATGCGCGCCGCCGGAATGGTCCATTCGGCCTTTTCGAGGTCGAACTCACTCCATTCCGCCATCCTGAGCTCGCCAGGCCTCGGAAAGAGGATTGGCATGAGCTCCAGCGCAGCTCTTGTCGTGGGTTGCCCGTCGAAGCCCGCAATGGCCCGAAGCAGTGCTCCAAAGGCTTTCGGGTCGGTCACTGCCGGACGATGCACGACCGTCGGGGTGACGAGAGACCCCTTCAAGGCGAGGGTTGGATCTCGATCCGTCCGAGCTGTCGCAGCCGCATATCGGAAGACGCGTCCAATGGTTGATCGGAGTCGACCGGCACTTTCATGTCGGCCCCGTGCCTCCATCTTTTTCAACACCGAGAGCACCTCCGCCGCGGTGATCTCCGAGATTGGGCGATGTCCAAGTTCCTCCCTAGCGAACCCCAACAGCCAGGCGACCTTGTCCAGCGTTCTGGCGGACCGATTTTCCTGAGCCAGCTTTTCCAGAAGCTCGTCGGCGATGAGATTGAACGTGTTCGCTGCCGCCGTCTGCCGCGCAGCTTTCTCCGCCTTTGCCTTCGCGGCTGGATCGACGCCTGCCGCCAAAGCCGACTTTGCCGCGTCCCGTGCTTTTCGGGCGTCGGCGAGCGCCGAGCGCGAGCTGCTTTTGTTTGCCATCGAATCGATCCGCCAAGCGCCAAAGGCGGCCGCCGGCGGGCGTCGCGAGCCGGTGGAAGCCGCCTCCGCCAGACGGTTTTACGGGGCACGGTTGGGGCTTGGCGGAACAAACGACGCCATCGGAACGCGCCAGATTGTTGGCATCCGGATTTGTCGGCACCTGACGATGCCAGCAGGTGCCCAAAGGCGGCCTCCGACGAGCGGGGCTTTCAGTCCGTTGATTTTGTTTGAGTTATCGGCGTCAATCGACGTGGGTCGACCGGGAAATGGTGCCGGGTGAGGGGATCGAACCCCCGACCTTCGGTTTACAAAACCGCTGCACTACCGCTGTGCTAACCCGGCTCCGGCCCCATGCTCTACCAGCGCGCCAAGGGCTGAACAAGCCGGGGGGCTGGGGGAAATGAAAACGGCCCCGCCTTGGGCGGGGCCGTTCGATTGCGGGGAGACGCGCGGTGGGGCCGCGCGCAACCTCAGTGCCAGTGATCGATGTTGCGATCCTTGGTCTCGGGCACGAACAGAAGACCGATGACGAAGGTCATCAGCGCGATCACGATCGGGTACCAGAGGCCGTAGTAGATGTCGCCGGTGGCGGCCACCATGGCGAAGGCGGTGGCCGGCAGCAGGCCGCCGAACCAGCCGTTGCCGATATGGTAGGGCAGCGACATGGAGGTGTAGCGGATGCGGGCCGGGAACAGCTCGACCAGAGCTGCCGCGATCGGGCCGTACACCATGGTCACGAACAGCACGAGGATGAACAGCAGCCCGATCACCGCCGCCACCTGCGGGCGGAAGATGTCGAACGGATGCGCCATCTTCACGACGTCCTTGTTGGTCGCCGCCGACGGGTAGCCCGCCGTCTGGAGCGCCGCGAGGGCCGTCTTGTTGAAGTCGGGGCTGTAGGGCACGACCGTGTCGTTGACCTTCAGCTGCACCGGGGAACCGGCGGGGCCGGCCTCGGTCGAGTACTTCACCGAGGACTTCGCAAGGAAGTCGCGGGCGAGGTCGCAGGGCTGGGTGTAGATGCGGGTGCCCACCGGGTTGAACAGGCTTCCGCAGTTCGCCGGATCGGACACAACCGTGACCCGGATGTTCTGGATCGCCTTCTCCAGCGCCGGGTTGGCGTAGGTGGTGATCATGTTGAACAGCGGGAAATAGCTCGCCGCGGCGATCAGGCAGCCGGCGAGGATGATCGGCTTGCGGCCGATCTTGTCGGACAGCCAGCCGAAGAACACGAAGAACATCGTGCCGAACACCAGCGACCACGCGATGAGCAGGTTGGAGGTGTAGCCATCGACCTTGAGGATCGATTGCAGGAAGAACAGGGCATAGAACTGGCCCGTGTACCAGACCACGCCCTGGCCGGCGACGAGGCCGAACAGCGCGATCAGGACCACCTTGAGGTTGCCCCACTTGCCGAAGGCCTCCGAGAGCGGTGCCTTCGAGGTGGTGCCCTCCTCCTTCATCTTCTGGAAGGTCGGTGATTCGGAGAGCTGGAGACGAATCCAGACCGAGACGCCGAGCAGCGCGATGGAGACGAGGAACGGCACGCGCCAGCCCCAGGCCGCGAAATTCTGCTCGCCCACGATGGTGCGGGTGAACAGGATCACGATCAGCGACAGGAACAGGCCGAGGGTCGCCGTGGTCTGGATCCACGAGGTGTAGAAGCCGCGGCGGCCGTGCGGGGCGTGCTCCGCCACGTAGGTCGCGGCGCCGCCATACTCACCGCCGAGGGCGAGGCCCTGCAGCAGGCGTAGGCCGATCAGGATGATCGGGGCGGCGATGCCGATGGAGGCGGCATTGGGCAGGATGCCGACGATGAAGGTCGACAGGCCCATGATGAGGATGGTGACGAGGAAGGTGTATTTGCGGCCGACGAGATCGCCGATGCGCCCGAACACGATGGCGCCGAAGGGGCGCACCAGGAAGCCGGCGGCGAAGGCCAGCAGGGCGAAGATGTCGCGCGTGGCCGGCGGATAGGCGGAGAAGAACTGCGCGCCGATGATGGCTGCCAGCGAGCCATATAGATAGAAATCATACCACTCGAAGACGGTGCCCAGGGACGAGGCGAAGATGACCTTCTTCTCCTCCCGGCTCATGGGGCGAGGCTTGGCTGCCGCCCCCGCTGTGGTCACGCTCATGGAACCTATCCCTCCCATCGCTTCGGGTTCCGCCGCCGGCGGATGTCGGACCCAACAGGTCCTGCGAGAGAGGGTCTTTTCGGCGCAAGCCCACAGCGCCGTGCGCACGCGGGAGTGCGACGGATCTCAGGGCGTTCCTCCGGTAGACCCTCTGGGTTCCGCGTCATTGTTGGCGCACGGATATCCCGCAGGGCTGGACGCGCACGGCGCGTCGAGCGGTATCATGGCGAAGGTGTGGCAGCCTTACGATTGGTCATTGGTCTTAGGTGCAGGGCGAAAAATGCATGCGCCGCAGCATGGTGGCCTGCCTTCTGGCGGGCCTGCCCCGCTTCAGCCCTTCTTCAGCGCGCGGCGGGCGATGCCGAGGGCCAAGGCGGCGGCATTGGAGACGTTGAGGCTCTTGATGGCGCCGGGCAGATCGATGCGGGCCAGTACGTCGCACGTCTCGCGGGTGAGTTGGCGCAGGCCCTTGCCCTCGGCGCCCAGCACCAGGGCGAGGGGCGCGCGCAACCGGGTGTCCTCGATGTCCGCCGGCCCCTCGCTGTCGAGGCCGACCACCAGCATGCCGTTGTCCTTCAGCTCGGTCAGCGCCCGCGACAGATTCTGCACGAGGCAGAAGGGCACATGCTCCAGTCCGCCCGAAGCGCTCTTTGCGAGCACGCCCGTAGCCGCCGGGCTGTGACGGGCGGTGGTGACGATGGCGCTCACCCCGAACGCCGCCGCCGAGCGCACGATGGCGCCGACATTGTGTGGGTCAGTGATCTGGTCGAGCACGAGGACAAGCTCGCTCTGCGCGAGATCCTTGAGCGGGGGCGACCGCAGGTGGTCGACCTCCGCCAGGAGGCCCTGATGCACCGCATCCGGCCCCAGCAGCTTGTCGATGTCGCCGGGGCGCACCAGCTCGGGCGTAACCGGCGGGACAAGTCCCTCCTCGGCGAGGCGGTTGATCGCGTTTTCCGTCGCCATCAGCTTGCGGAACCGCCGCTTGGGATTGCCGATGGCCTCGGCGACCGTGTGCCAGCCATAGAGCAGCGCGACATCGCCCGCGCCGGCCCACGGCGGCGGCTTGCCGCCGCCCTTGCCTTTGCGCGGGGGAAACGGCGCGCCGGATGGGCGCGGGCCGCCACGGCCGGCGAAGGGCGGGCGGGCGCCGGGGCGGCGCGGTTCGCGGGGCGGACGATCAGACATGACGTGGCTTTGTCAGACACCGCCGCCGCGCGCAAGGGGCGGCGCGGCCCGGACAGGCGTTTCGGTGCCGGTTGCGGCGGCACGGCCGGCCCGGCCGTCCACAGGGGCGGGGATCGAGGCGCATGGGCGGGCGATTTCCGGTTGACTTCGGCACGGTGTTTTCACATAAACCCGGCCTCGGATGGCGATTTGAGTTCACGCTCTGCGTCACCTTCGGCCGCTGGCGCTTTCCTGCATCACCAGTCCGGCTCGAAGCCTTCCTGCTTTGGCATGAAGGTCCGCGATGACGGGCGTCGTTATGGAGGGGTGCCCGAGTGGTTAAAGGGGACGGACTGTAAATCCGTTGGCTCTGCCTACGTTGGTTCAAATCCAACCCCCTCCACCACCCGTCGTCGCAATGCGCTCTCGCGAGCGCGGGGCCGGTGTCCGCCGGCCCGCGGAAGCAGGAGGGAACCGGCCTGTCCGGTCGCCCGCCACCTCTTCCGCCCTTTGAACCGGCATGCTAAGCCAGCCGGCATGCGGGTGTAGCTCAATGGTAGAGCAGCAGCCTTCCAAGCTGAATACGAGGGTTCGATTCCCTTCACCCGCTCCAGCTTCAATTTTCTCCTGAAAATCATTAAAAATCAAAGACTTGGGTCGTGGGTTCGTTTTCTTTCGGGGAAGCGTTCGGGGACGAATTCGGGGAATTTACATCTCTTCGCCGTGTGAATATCTGGGGACGGTGTCTCATCAAAATGACACTTGAAGGCGTCAGTTGCGATTATCGCAACAGGCGGCTTGTGCGGCAGGTACGCCGCGCGCATATTTCGTCCAACCCTTCGACGTGTCGGATTCCAACCTTGTAAAGTTGGCGGGGCACATTCTGAAGGTTCGTATGAGTGAAAGAAAAAGGGCGCCAACTTTCGTCGGCGCCCTGAAGGTGGGCAAGGTTAGGTCAGGACGCCAATCTCGATCCTAGCTCTGCCTTCACTACAGCGGACTGCTTGCCGTCAGCGACGGGGCAGTCCGCGACAGTGTTCGCACACGATTTCCTCCTTGTCGAAGCGGACGCGGCGATAGCGGCGAACGCGGACAGGCTTTGGAAAGTTGCACTTCGAAATCATCGTAAGGTCCTTCGCAACTTCACCTCGGGGAACCCGAGGTCTCCGGACTGACGCCGAAGTTCGTGTCGGGGTAGCGACGCCGGAAGTAGTTGATCAGGAACAACGATCACCTCGCACGCCCATTAAAATGAGAGTCTGCCCTTTACGTCAAACGCCCATTTGCCCCCATTTGGGGGCGCTGGATGGTGGACCCTACTATATATCGTGGTGGCCAAAACCCCATCAAATGCTTAACAAGCCTTGCGGCGCCTAGGTTTCCCCGGATTCGAGATCTACGGCGGATTAAATTATTTTTGCCGCATGACCGGCGAGGCTCATTAGCGCCATGCCCGTCATCCACAGATCGGGGAACGTTTGGGGAACGGCTATTCCCCAGCCGCGAAGCGTCCGGCCTCTGCCATGTCGCAGGGAATCACCTTCTGAACACGCCGGCTCCCGCATTCGCCGCAGCGTAGGCGCAGGGAGCTAATGGCGGTCATGTTGCCTCGGAGAAAGCGCCGGCTGGCGAGCTGGTGGCCGGAAATGAGCGTGCGATGGCCGCAGTCCTCGCACGCGGCGCACAGCGGGACATTCAACATAATCAGGGTGTGAATGTTCGGACTCTCGATCATAGGCGAGAATGAGAACAAAAAGTGAACAAATTTAAGCTGAAAAAGGCGGCACCTCACCCGGTGTCGCCTTCATGATCGGTCAGTCCAATCGAAGTATTAGGCCAGCACCCAAGCCACCTTGTCGCCCGTGGCGCACGGGATCATCACGGCCTCGCCGGATCGAATCAGGATGCGAGGATTAACCGCAGCGTTCGGCGTCGGGCCGATGGCGGCAAAGATATCAGCAGCGGGCTGGATCATGAAGCAGTCGGCCGTGGTGTCGAGCGTCGCCGCCTTGGTTTCGCCCCCCGGAACGAAAGCGGCCGTCAGGGGCGTTCGGAGCCCCTGACGGCCTGGAACCTCGCTCGCTGCACGGCGGCCCGGAGCCGACATCGCACACCCCACCGAGGTCGAGGTTCCAATCCTTCAAACGGTCGTCAGGCGACCGTTCACTGCACCGCGTTGATGGCGAGGCCTTCCACGTAGGTGAACTTCGCGTTGACGCCCTGCTGCAGCGTCTGAAGGTCGCTGAGAACCTTGCCGTTGGCGGCCTTCAGGGTGCGCAGGTAGCCATCCGGGCCGGGGAAGCTCACGGTGCCAGCGGCGGGATCGGTGCCGACGACGGGGGCGACGATCGTCACCTCGCGCAGGCCGAAGCCCTCGGGCAGGCCGGGCAGGCCGTCGTTCACCACGACTTCGTTCAGGACTTCCGCGGGCTCGTTCTTGGCGGGCTTGGCAATGGCGGTGACCGCGCCGGGCAGCTTGCGGATCAGCAGGCTCTGGCCGTTGCGGAAGGCGGTGAGGTCGCCGACCAGCGGCGGGGCGATGACGGCCCAGCGCTTGCCGGCCGGGGTCTCCAGCACGACACGGCGGGTCGCCGGATCGGCAGAGACGAAGCGGACCTTGTAGGTGAGGACGGTGGCGCTGCCGACGCCCGGCAGGGTCACGACCTCGACCGCCTCGGGCTTCGGCACGGCGGGTGCCTGGGCCGCGGCCGGCAGGGCGGCGGCGAGGCTGGCGGCGGCGAGGCTGCCGGCAGCGATGGCCAGCTTCAGCGTGCGAAAGGTCATGTCATTTTCCTTGTGGTGGACCCGGCACCAGGCCGGGAGTTCGGGAACAGTCAATGAACGCCCTGTACGCAGGCGGCCGGTGAGGTCGCCTGCGTCCGGAGGGCGGATCGTTTCTTTGCGAGGGGCGCTGGAGCCAGCGCCCAGGTGTCAGGACGCCTTGACTTCAGGGATCGTCCAGGTGCCGTCGAGGATCGAAGGCTTCTTGGGGTTCGGCCAGTACATGCGCAGCATGAGGATGAACTCGCCCGCCGGTGCCGGCAGCCAGTTCGACTCCTTGTCCGCTCCCGGCGAGTCGTGCTGGACGTAGAGGTCGATCGAGCCGTCGGCGTTGGCCTTCAGGTTCTGCCGGGCGCTGATCGAGTAGCGGTTGATGGGATTGGCGACGAAGAAATACTTGTCGTCATACATGGTGAGGGACCAGAAGCCCTTCACCGGAGGCAGCTGCCCCTTGGGGAAGTGCATCACATACTTGTTCGCGCCGTTGTACTTGCGCGCGAAGACGCCGCTGCCGGACTTCAGCGAGATGGGATAGATCGCGTCCTCGGGGCGGTTGGCACCGAGCCCGACGGCGGTGATCAGCGCGCGCTGCATGTAGTCGGTGCCGTAGAGGCCGGTCTTGGTGCTGTAGCGCCAGCCGTTGACGTTCTTGAAGTCTCCGCTGGTGACCATGTGCAGCATGACACGGTCGACGCTGATCTTCTTCACCCGGTCGAGCACTTCGGGATTGGCGGCCTTGGCGTCGAAATCCTTGCCGGGCACGATGCCGATCTCGGCGAGCTTCGGCAGGATGGGCGCGTCGGCGGGAACGGGCGGGTTGGTCTTCATCAGCTCCGCCAGAAGCTTGAAGTACTCGACGCCGCTCAGGGCGTTCACCTGCTCGCGCACCGCCGTCTTCATGTCGACGGACGGGTCCACCTTGCCGGCGGGCGGGGTGTAGTCCTTGCCATAGGCGCTGAGGGGATAGACCTTGCAGGCATCCTGCAGCGCATGGACGGCGGCGTAATCCTCCGGCGTGCCGGTGCAGTAGATGCGGCCGAGCAGCCAGACGAGCGCGGTCGGCGACTTGTACTGGACGACGCCCGCCGGGAGCGTGCCCTTCCAGCCGGGGCCGGTGATGGCATAGGTCTGCGCGCCGGTGCCCGTGGTGCGGGTGCCGGGAACCTGGAACACGTTGGTCCAGCCGTCCAGCATGGGGAAGAGGTAATAGCGCCCCTTCATGTCGGGGATGCTGACGATCCACGGCTCCTTGGCCACGTCGAGCCACGTCATCGTGTAGAGCGTGTCCGCGTTGGGCGCGGTCACGTCGCGGAAGCTCGCATCGGGATAGGTGCGCAGGCGCGCGAATTGCCCCATGGGCGCATGGCTGCCCTCGGGGGCGGCCACATTGGTCATCACCCGGCGCGTGAACTCCATGGTCACGAGCGGGTAGCCGTAGATATAGGCATCCGACGCGGCGCGCAGATCTTCCGCGTCCGTCACCATTTCGCCGATGAAGCCTTCCGCCTGCGCAGAGCCAAGCGCTGAGCTTGCACCCAGAAGGCCGAGACCGGCCGTAACTGTGCGCCTGGAAACTTTCATTGCGTATCCCCCAATCGATAAAGAGCAACTTGCGTTGCATCTAGCCGCCCTGCGGCGCGGCGGGACGTTATCTCAAGCCCAAGCGCCGCGTTTTGCTTTGCGCGCCATCGCACAGGGGGCGGGGAAATATGTTGATACCTGCCGATACGTCGGGTGGTAGGTTAGTAATCTCAGTCCGTTCGGAAGCCATTTCTTAAAACAGGATTTATTCAACGCCTGCGCCGATTTCGTCGATCTTCGCGGGTCAAGGGAGGGCTGCGCATTTTTCCCCGCCGAAAATTGGCTTCAACTTCTCGTCAAGCTCCGGCGCACCCTCCAGATCTCGGTATGAGCGGTATTCGAGGACGCTTCATCACTTCTTGCCGGGAGCGGGACTCGCCAAAGACGGGCCGGCGGCCTGCATCACCGCCTCCGTGTCGCCCAGCCAGACCTGATCCTCGGCCTTCAGCGCCTCCAGCACCCGCCGCAGGGCGGCCGCACCCGCCGGCGTGCCGACGACGAAGGGGTGGATGCCGATGGCGACCACCGTCGCCGGCCGCGCCGGATCGGCTTTCGCCTCGCGGGCCAGCTCGCGCACGTAGTCGATCCAGAGGCGGGCGAGGTCGTCGGCTTCCTTGAAGCGGGAGAGATACTGGCCCATGTCCACCACGCTCGGCGGGTAGGGCACCAGCACCAGCGGCGCCGGCTTGGTGTCGAGGCGTGCCAGCACGTCGGAATCCATCCCGTCGAGGGTGTAGCGGATGCCTTCGGCGGCGGTGGCCTCGAACGTCTGTGCATCGGGATAGACGCTCGGGCTCGACCAGCCGGTGGAGCGCACGCCGGTGTCTGCCTCGATCATGTCCAGCGTCTTGCGGATATAGGCCCGCTGCGCCGCCGGTCCCTCCGACAGGGGCAGGAGGTCGGTGGAATTGTTCAGCCCGTGGGCGATGATCGGCGCGGACGGAACGAGCGCCCGCAGCGTCGCCCAGACCTGCGGCTGCGCCTTGGGGAACTGGGCATTCAGCGCGAGGCTGAGGGGAATGCCCATCTCCTTGAACAGCCGGCCGGTGCGGGGCAAGCCGAAATTGATGGCGTATTGCCGGAACCCCTCGTCCACCAGATCGGGCGTGCGGCCGGTCATGTCGGGGCGGAAGTTCGGCCCCTGTCCGTGGCCCCACGTCTCCACGTAAAGGATGAACAGCACGGCGACCTTCTTGCCGCCCGGCCATGCGGCGACGGGAATGTCCTGCCGCGGCAGGCCGGTGATCCAGTCGGTGCCAGCGCCCTCTGCCGCCGGAGCGCCCCCGGGGGTGAGCGCCGCGACGGCGGCGAGGAGAAGGGCGAAGATCGGTGCGCGCATGTCCCACCTGCCTGTGCATGGTCCCGGGCACGGATGTGCCGCGCCCGGGGCGTCGTTCAATGGAGATCGTCGAGGGAGGCGGCGCCCGATCCGCCGGAGATCAGCGCCGGCCACTGCTTCGAGCCGAACGGCACCTGCGGCGGCAGGAACGGCTCCTGTCCGCGCGCCTTCATCTCCGCGATGATGGCCTTGCGGGCATCGCCGCCCATCAGCTCGTAGTCCATCAGCCGATCGTTGTTGAAGAACAGGCCGCCCACCGAGCGGTCGGAGATGATGCGCACCACGGCGGTGAGCATGTCCTCCGGCGTGGTGGTGAAGGAGACGGTCTCGATCAGGAACAGGCGGTCGTTGATGGCCTTCTCACCGAAATACTGGGCGAGCACGCTGAACAGCACGTTGTTCTGGCGGGCCACATAGATGGTGTTGCTGGCGCCGAAGGCCTGATCGAAGCTGCCGCCGAGGTCCTTCTTCCAGCCGTCCAGCACGCCCATCCAGTGCTTGACCTGCGTCTGGGCCGCCCAGGCGATGGCGTTGCGCAGGACCGGCGCCTGCTTCTTCGCATAGGCCTGCACCGCATCGAGGGTGACGACGCCCTTGGCGAGGCTGTCCTCCATGAAGGCGATGTTGTTCTCCAGGATGGCGCGGGAATTCGCCCGCCACGCATCGGGCATCTCCGCCGCGCCGATGGTCTCCAGCGCGCTCTTCATCTCGCTCAGATAGGCCCGCATGGGCGCGACCCAGGAGGTGTCGGCCGGCGTGTCAAGATACGGCAGCACGACCTCGGAAATGGCCATGGCGCTGTGGCCGAGCGACTTCATCACCTGATAGGCCTTGGGCACCGAGGGCGCCTCCAGCGGCGGCTGGCCCGGCCGGTAGAGGATCATGCGGCCACCGGCGCCCGAGAACAGCGCGAGGATGACCGGATGGCTGGCGAGGATGTTGCGGCGAAACGCGGTGCCGGCATTGTCGTACAGCGCGAACATGGTGGTGTTGAGCTGGAGGACGTTGCGGGTGGCGAGATCCTGCGCGGAAAGCGGCTGCGGCGGCCCGGAGATGGGCTTGAGATAGGCGGGTGGCTCGGCCGCGAGGGCGCCGGGCAGCGGCGTTGCGGCGAGCGCCGCCGCCACGGCCAATCCGACGGAACGGTATTTCATCGTTTCCTCCTCCATATGTCATTTTGCGCGGGTCGCTGGGGGCAGATCATTTGGGGCAGGCGGCGCCGCTCTCGACCCACGCCTTGACCAGGGCTTTCGCCTCCTGTTGCGAGCCCGGCGCGGGCGTCCGCGCGCCGCCCGGATGCCAGGCCCAGCCGACCAGCGTGTCGTCGCCGATATGGGTGATGAGATCGGCCAGCGATCGTCCGCCGTTGCGGCTCTGGTCCTTGATCTGGATGCAGATTTCGGCCGGGCTCTTGCCTTCCCAGGCCATCTCGGCGGGCGCGAGATGCCATTCGGGATGACCGGGGACACCGGCCGGAGCGTAATTCTCGCCGTGATGGCAGGTGCCGCACCTGAGGCTCGCGGTGCCGAACCCGTCCGCGCCGCGCGTCACCGGCGGCTGGTGCAGACGTGCGGAATCCCCCTGTCGGGGCCGATCCGTGGCGGGGTGGCAATTGGTGCAGCGCGGGTGGGTGAGCGCCTTGCTCAGCTCGCTGAAATAGGCCGCCGACCGCTGTGCCGTATCGGCGATGGCGGCGAAGGCGTCCGGCGGCGCAAGAGTACCTGCGGGCGCCGAAAGCGTACCTGCGGGCGCCGAAAGCGCGATCCCGGCTGCCGCCAGCAGCCCGGCGAGGGCCGCCGCAGGCAGGGTTATTGCGAGGCGCCTGTCGAACAGCATCGAAGCCCCTCAGGTCAGGAAGCGTTTGGGGTCGGCGAGCACGACATCGCGCACCGCCTGATGATATTTGACGTAGCCGGAGCAGCGGCACAGATGGCCGTCGAGGGCCTCGGCGATGGTGCGCTCCAGATCGGCCCGGGGAATGGGCGAGCGTTCCAGCCGCTCCAGCAACACCTGCCCCTCGTTGAGGAAGCCGGGGGTGCAATAGCCGCACTGGAAGGCGAAATGGGCGACGAAGCTCTTCTGCAGCGGCGTCAGCTCGCCGTTCTTCGCGTGGCCTTCGACGGTGCGGATGGCGAGCGTGTTGAAATCGGTGGCGGACGCGATGCAGGTGGGCGTGGTGGAACTGGTTCCGTCCGCATGATCCACGATGACCGCGCAACTGAGGCACTGGGCGGCGCCGCAGCCGAACTTGGTGCCGGTCATGCCCAGCACTTCCCGCAGGAAGTCGTTCATGCTCAGGCCCTCGCGGACCTCGATGGGACCGTGGCTGCGACCGTTGATGGTGAGTAAGACCGGAGGCAAGCGGCTTCTCCCTTCACAGCACCCGCCGGACATCGTCCGGCGTGACGGGCAAGGCACGGAAACGATGGCCGGTGGCATCGTGGATGGCGTTGAGAATGGCGGGCACCACCGGGATCATGACCACCTCGGCCATGCCCTTGGGCGGTTCGTTCGGGGCGACGCGTGGCAAGACTTCCACCTCCAGCGCGTGGAGGGGCAGATCGGAGCCGCGGGCGACCACATAGTCGCCGAGGTTCCAGCGGCCATTGCCGGGCCCGTCCTCGAACGGCGGCAGGGTTTCGAGCAAAGCGTAGCCAAGGCCCATGGCGAAGCCGCCTTGCGCCTGGCCGACCACCACCTCGGGGGTTAGCACCTCGCCGCATTCCAGCACGCTGTAGGCCTGCGAGACCCGCACGGCGCCGCTCGCCTTCTCGATCTCGACCTTGACCAGCGTGCCGCAGCTCGATGTGAAGGAGGTGCCGATCCGGTTGTAGCTCGCCGGCGGGAAGGCGATGAAGCTGCGGTCCAGCACCTTGAACGCGCCGCCGCCGCGTCGCACCGCCAGCGCATCGAGGTCCACGACCCATTCGAACCCGTCCAGCGGAAAAGCCGCCTGTGCCCATGCCCAGCGCGAGAAGGCGTGGGCCATGGCGCCGGTGAGGCCGCCCATCTCGTGCGCGCGGGCGGCCACCTTTTCCTGCTGCAGCGGCGGCAGGCCGGAGAGGATGAGCGCGCCGTCGAACCAGAACGCCTCCTGCCACAGGAAGCGGCGCGGATCGTCCTGCGCGATGCCCCACAGGCTGAGCGCCGCCGGCCACAGACCGAAGCGAAAAATGAGCCGCGCCGCCTCGGCCGCCGCCTGGGTACCCACATGGGCGCCGATGGAGGCGCTGGTGGCCGAGCTGATCGCCGGTACCCAGCGCGGATTGCGGGCGGCTTCGTCCTGCTCTGCCTGGGTTAGGGTGTAGGGGTCGCCTGAGGTCACGAGCCCGAGTTCATCGAACGCATCGATGCGGGCGACGGAGACCGCATCCGCCCGCCGTCCGAGCAAGCCCGCCACGCGGTTCGCCACCGCCGTGCCGATGCCGTTGCCCATCTCGACCGCGTCGCAAAAGATGCGGATGTGCCCCTGGGGATCGATCTCCACCCGGCCGAGGGAGCAGTCCGCACCGGTGCCGTAGTCCTTGGCGCAGACGGCGACGCCGGTGCCGACCAGCGTCCCGGCCGGAGCGGCCTTGCGGGCCGCGTCGCGTCCCCGCCACAGGGCATGGCCTTCCAGCTTGTCGAGGATTTCCGGCGTGCGGATCGAGACGGTCCAGGGATTGCCGGTCATGGTGAGCTCGCCGGCCTTCAGCAGGTTGCGCCGCCTTAGGGTGATCGGGTCCATCGACAGCGCCTGCGCTGCCTCGTCCACCAGCGTCTCCAGGGCCGTGGTGGTCTGGAGCACGCCGTAGCCGCGCATGGACCCGGCCGTGACGCCGCGGGTGTGTTCGGCGAGGGTGGTCACGTCCACCTTCGGAATGTCGTAGATGCCGATGGCTGATGTGGCGGACACTGCGGCGACGCTGGCCGAGTAATTGGCGAGGCCGCCACCGTCGAGGACGTGGTCGGCCGCAAAGGCCCGCATCCGTCCGGTGGCGCGCTCGAAGGCCACCTGCGTGTGCATGTCGAAGGCATGGCGCTTGATGCCGCCCTGGAACTGCTGAAACCGGTCGTGGGCGAGGCGGATGGGGCGGCCCGGCAGGAACATGGCGGCCAAAGCCACGTAGAACGGGAACGGGGTATGGTCGCGCCCGCCGAAGCCGCCGCCCAGATGGGCGAAATGGCTCTCGATCCGCTCGGGGCGGAACCCCGCCGCAGCCGCTCCCAGAAGCTGGGCCAGTTCCTCGCTCGCCTCGAGCGGCGATTGCACGCCGAGCACCATCCGCAGGGCCTTGGCCTGCGGGTCGTACCAGGCGAGGCCGCCCTCCGGTTCCAGGAACATGGGGTCCACGGACTGGGTGCGGAACCGGTGGTCGAGGACCAGCATGTCCGGCGCGCCGGCGGCGATGAAGGCGCGGATGGCCTCGCCGTGGATGGCGCCCTTCTTGTACTGGCCACCTTCCGAGGTGGGCAGCGGCTGCCAGACGGGCCGGCCGCCGGGCTCGAAGACGCCGGGGCTGATCCAGCCCTCGATCAGCGGCGAATAGACATCCGGGGTGCCGGGCGCATCCCCGGCGACGCGGGTGAAGCGGAGGGCGGCGTAGTTCGGCTCCGCCACGGGGCCGGTCTCGGCGCCGAACCGGGCGAGGTCCTTCTCGCGCAGGATCCCCCGCGCCCGGTCATAGGCATCGAACGTCTCGAACAGCAGAAGCGCCAGCGGCTGGCCAAGATAGAGCGGCGTCTTGCCCGCCGGGCAGAGCAGGTCGCCGGCATAGAAGGGCGGCACGCGGACCCCGGCGCGCTCCAGATCCTGCGCCGTCACCACCTGCGTCGGACGGGCGCCGGCGTCCAGCGCGGAGAGATCGAGCCCGGTAAAGATGTGGGTGGCGTCGGCGGCGCGCAGGAGCAGGGCGTGGGCGGTCGTTGCCGGCCATCCCTCCATGTCCGCCGCGCGGAAATCCGATGCGTAGAGCTTCGCGCCCGTCACCTTGGCCAAGGCATCGATGCGCCCGGCCGTGGCGCCGGGGAGGCGGAACGCGGCCGGGCCGGGGAGCGTCTGGCTCGCGTCGAACCCGGCGGCCCGCGCCGCGCCGACGCGGCTCATGGCAAGCATGATCCCGCTGGCAGCAACCCACGTCACGAAATCACGCCGCGAGGGACGCATGTTTTTTCTTCCCCGGACCAAGTAAAAATCAGGGTATCAGTAATTTATAAATGCCGATACGTCGCGTCATTTTCGGAAATTCGAGGCGTGCGGTGCGATAAAATTTAAATCAGGCGTTTAAATTTAATCTGGACGTGCAAGTGCGCATGCGCCCTGCGGGGCATATCCTGCCGCGTGAAGCTGTCCGTGCTTCACAGATGCTGTCCGCCGACGCTGCAGCTTACCTTGCATACCAAACGCGCCGGAACTCTTCCTATTCCCTCATTTGAGGGAGGGGGCCGGGACTACGGTGATCAGCCCGCCTCCTGGACGGTCGACCGGCGGTCGCCACCGTCGCCCATCTGGAACCGCCGCAGCAGGGTGGCGTGGGAGCGGACGCCGAAGTGGCGATAGACCGCCCGCTGGTATTGAGCGACCGTGTATTCGGAGAGGTTGAGGTTGACGGCGATTTCCTTGCGCGTGCGCCCGTCGAGCAGAAGGTTCAGCACCAGCCGCAGCCGGGGGGAGAGGCGGGGCACGCTGGCGCCGCGGTCGCTCGGCCAGCCCTGCTCGTGCAGCCAGGGCAGTTCGCTGAGCAGGATATGGGCGATGCGCGCTTCCCGGTCGGAAAACGGGGCCGCGTCCCGGCGCCGGAAGAGCGAGATGGTGCTCACGGCGCGCTCGTCGATGGGCCGGAGCGAGAAGATAAAGGGCCCGATATCCGCGTCGGCGAGGTGACTGCCGACTCCCGAGGCGACGAAGGTGGCTTCATCCACGATCTGCTGCCGTGTCCGGGTGACGTGGGCGTTGCACGCGCGCATCTCGCCCAGCAGCTTCGCCGAGGTCCAGGCCATGTCGGGATGGGCGGCGGCGAGCAGGAGGCGCCCATAGCGCGCCTCGTCGAAACCGCCATGGGCCACGCCGAGATAAACCGGCTGCTCGCCCGGCTCCGCCAGGCAGCCGAGGCTCCAGGTCCAGGAATCGGCGCCGACCAGCGTCGAGATGCCATTGATGAGCTGCCGCTTCACGCAAGAAAAGTCCGCGCGCGAGACGATAACGTCGCCCAGCAGCCTCACGATGTCGCGCACGTCGCAGGCGGACAGGAGGTCGTCCGGCGCGCAGTCAAGAGGAGAGCAGGCAAGAGGAGGGCTGGAAAGAGGGGACATGTCAGGGCTCATGTCGCACCCGTGCTGGCTGTGGTGCCCCTGCATTTCCTTGAGGTCAGCAAAGACCGTCGCACTGTGACGGTTCGCGGACGCTGGGGCAAGGCGCCAGCCGTGGGAGCGATTCCCTAGCGCTCGTCGATACCTCCATATTGCGCGTTCGGCCGGCTCGACTATGGTCCCGGCACAGCTTCGGGGAGACGTGCGTGCGGGTAGCTCGACGTGGGGCCGTCGGTTTCGCGGCCGGGATGATTCTGGCGGCTTCAACCGTGCCGCCGCTCGCTGCCGCGCCGGTTGATACGCTTGCGCCCGGCACGCTCTCGGTCTGCATGTTCGCCACCTTCCCGCCCTTCGTCGGCAAGTCTGATGCCGGCCTCTGGGAGGGGTGGGACGTGGACTATCTCAAGGCCTTCGCCGCGTCGCAGGGGCTGCGGTTTCAGCCGGTGGAGGTGGCGGATTTCGACGGGCTGTGGACACGTCCCGGCGCCGACGCCTGCGACATCGCCGCCTCGGGTATCGCCGACCTCGCCACGCGCCGGCAGGCGACCGGCGCGGCGGGGGTGTGGTCCGATCATTATTATTTCGTGCTGCGTGCCTTCGGCGTGCGCAAGGCCGATGCCGGGAAGCTGGCGCGTGCGGCCGACCTTGAGGGCAGGACCATCATGGTCATCGCCGGCTCGACGGCGGATGTGGACGCCCGCAGCCGCGTTGCACAGGCCCGGATCGCCGGCGTGACCATCATCGGTACCTCGGACGATGTGGAAAATGCCCGGCGGGTCCGCGACGCCGCGGAGGGAGAAGGCCCGTTCGCCTTCGGCTCGGGGCTCGGCACCGTCCAGTACCTGTCGCAGAAGATGGGCCTCGTCCCGGTCTGGCCGCATTGCATGATGACACCGGACGGAAACGTGCGGAACGAGCCGTTCTCCTTCATCGTCCGTGCGAAATCGACGGGCGTTGCGGACGCGCTGAACGCCTTCATCGCCGCGACACCCTATGGCGCCGGCCGTGGCTCTGAGGCTTGTCCCGGGGACGGCGGATAGGGGGAGGGGGCCGCGTCGCGGCCTTGCCGGACCGGCCTTCGCGCGTGCGCGCGGGGCGGACGGTTTTGCGCGCGATTGTCCCGCCTCTTGCATCCGCTTCTGAAACCCCCTATCCCACGGCGGATTTTTTGGCGGCCCGCGCGGGGCGCTGACCGAGAGTGAGAGAGACGAAATGGCCAAAGAGAAGTTCAACCGCTCGAAGCCGCACTGCAACATCGGCACGATCGGTCACGTTGATCACGGCAAGACGTCGCTGACGGCAGCGATCACGAAGATCCTTGCGGAGTCTGGCGGCGCGACGTTCACGGCGTAC
>NZ_JAYRPE010000052.1:0-28857 GCF_041911315.1 Xanthobacter sp.
CGGGAAAGCCCGCGCGGCGCCTGAGCGAAGGCAACGGGAAAGCCCGCGCGGCGCCTGAGCGAAGGCAACGGGAAAGCCCGCGCGGCGCCTGAGCGAAGGCACGGGAAAGCCCCCCGCGCGGCGTTTGAGCGTCCCGCCATGCGGCACCGGTCGGAGACCGGGGACCTCCGCGCTACTGGTTGATCTCCGGCTCCACCAGCCGCGCCAGATTGCGCAGGGAGTCCTGCCAGCCGAGATAACAGGCCTCGACGGGAATGACGTCGGGAATACCGGACTGGGTGATCTCCACCTCGGTGCCCATGGCGACCTTCTTCAGCACGATGGTCACGTCGATATCGCCTGGCAGGGCGGGCGTGTCGAAGCGGTCGGTGTAACGCACGCGTTCGCCGGGGACCAACTCGTGAAACTCCCCGCCGAAGGCATCGCTGTGGCCGGTGGTGAAGTTGCGGAACGACATGCGGAAGGTGCCGCCCACCACGGCGTCGAGATGATGCACCGTGCAGGTGAAGCCGTTCGGCGGCAGCCACTTGGCGAGGGCATCGGCCTCGATGAAGGCGCGATAGACCTTCTCCGGGCTGGTGGTGAGGATGCGATGCAGGCGAACGGTGCCGGGCATGTCTCTTTCTCCCTGTCAGAGGCGGCGGCGCCGCCCGTCACCCCAAAAGGACGAACGGCGCGCGCCGCACCCGACACCCGCGCGCCGTTTTCCCGCTCACCCCACCTCGGGCAGGCGGTGGATGTATTTGTCGAGGGTGATGGGATAGTCCCGCACCCGCACCCCGGTGGCGTTGTAGAGCGCATTGGCCACCGCCGCGCCCACCCCGCACAGGCCCAGCTCGCCCACGCCCTTCGCCTTCATGGGCGAGGATGTGGGATCGGTCTCGTCGAGGAAAATCACCTCCTGGTGCGGGATGTCCGCATGCACCGGCACCTCATAGCCGGCGAGGTCGTGATTGACGAAGAAGCCGTGGCGCGTGTCCACCGCCAGTTCCTCGAACAGCGCGGCACCGACACCCATCGTCATGGCGCCGATCACCTGGCTGCGGGCGGTCTTGGGGTTGAGGATGCGCCCGGCGGCGCACACCGCCAGCATGCGGCGCACCCGCGCCTCGCCGGTGGCGGCATCCACCGCCATTTCCACGAAATGGCCAGCGAAGGTGGATTGCTGGTAGCGCTTGGCGAGGTCGCCATATTCGATGGTGTCCTCCGCCGTCAGCCCGTCCGCGCCCGCCGCCTGCGCCAGCGGCACGGCGCGGTTGCCGGCGCGCACCTCGCCATCGGCGAACACGGCTTCCTTGGAATTGAAGCCGAGGCTGCGGGCCACCTCTTCGCGCAGCTTCATGCAGGCGGCGTAGACGCCGGAGGTGGCGTTGTTGGCGCCCCATTGCCCGCCCGAGCCGCAGGAGGCGGGCAGCGCGGAATCGCCCAGCACCACGCGCACCTTGTCGAGCCCCACGCCCATCATCTCCGCCGCTGTCTGGGCGAGGATGGTGTAGCTGCCGGTGCCGATGTCGGTCATGGCGGTTTCCACCGTCACCTGGCCCTCGCTGTCGAGCCGCACCCGCGCGCCGGACTTCATGAGCAGGTTGTTGCGGAATCCCACCGCCATGCCCATGCCCACCAGCCAGTCGCCCTCGCGCACCTGACCGGGCTTCGGATTGCGCCGGCTCCAGCCGAACCGCTCCGCGCCAAGCCGAAGACAGGCGACCAGCTGGCGCTGGGAGAAGGGGCGGTCCGGATTTTCGGGGTCGCGCTCGGTGTCGTTGAGGACGCGGAACTCCACCGGGTCGATCCCGAGCTTCTCCGCCATCTCGTCCATGGCGATTTCCAGCGCCATCAGGCCGGGCGCCTCGCCGGGGGCGCGCATGGCGTTGCCCTCGGGCAGATGGAGGGTGGCGAGCCGCATGGCGGTGAGGCGATGGGCGCCGGCATAGAGCAGGCGCGTCTGGTTCACCGCCGTCTCCAGCCCGCCGCCGGGCAGGTCACCGGACCAGCTCTTGTGGCCGATGGCGGTGATGCGCCCGTCCCGCCCGGCGCCGATGCGGATGCGCTGGATGGTGGCGGGGCGGTGGGTGGTATTGTTGACGATCAGCGGACGATGCAGAGCCACCTTCACCGGCCGCCCCGCCGCCCGCGCCCCCAGCGCGGCGAGCAGCGCATCGGCCCGGATGAAGAGTTTGCCGCCGAAGCCGCCGCCGATATAGGGCGAGATCAGGCGCACCCTGTCCTTGGGCAGGCCGAGCATGCGCGCGAGGTCGCTGCGGCCCCACTCGATCATCTGGTTGGAGGTCCACACCGTCAGTCGGTCGCCGTCCCAGGCGGCGGTGGAGGCGTATGGCTCCATCATGGCGTGGGTCTGGTCGGGGGTGGAATAGGTGGCGTCGAGGCGCACCGGGGCGGCGGCGAAGGCGCCGTGGAAATCGCCCACGGCCGTATCGGCCGCCCCGCCCATGCCGTCGCCTTTCTCAGGTCTAACGGCGCCTTCCATGGCCTTGGCGAGGTCGAAGGCGCCCTCGGCGGGGGCATAGTCCACCTTCACCAGCGCGGCGGCCGCGCGGGCCTGCTCGAACGTGTCGGCCACCACCAGCGCCACCGCCTGGTGATAGTGCTCCACTTCCGGGCCGGCGAGGAGCAGCGCCGTATTGTTGTTGCCCTTCTTCAGCGGCCCCGCATTGGCGGCCGTGACCACGGCGACGACGCCGGGCGCCGCCTCCGCGGCCGACGTGTCGAGCGCGGTGATGCGGCCCCTGGCGATGGTCGCGCCCACCACGAAGCCATGGGCGGCATTGGGGGCCACATCGTGCCGCTCATAGGCATAGGGCGCGGTGCCGGTGGTCTTCAACGGCCCGTCGATGCGGGAAACGGGTTGGCCGATGATCTTCAGCTGGTCGATGGGATTGTCGGCGGCGGGGGTGTCGAACTTCATGGCTCAATTCCTCCCGTCCGCGAGCACGGCACCGAGGGTGCGCTCCACGAGCGTCAGCTTGAACGCATTGTCGGGGGTGGGCTTCGCGCCGGCGAGCAGGCGCTCGGCCACGGCCTTGGCGCCGCGCGGCAGATCGGCTTCCGCCTCTTCCACCCGCCACGGCCTGTGCGCCACGCCGCCGAGCGCGATGCGCCCGGTGCCGTCCTCCTGGATCACCGCCGCGACGGAGACGAGGGCGAAGGCGTAGGAGGCGCGGTCCCGCACCTTGCGATAGACCTGCCGTCCGCCCACCGGCTTCGGCAAGGTGACGGCGGTGATCAATTCGCCGGGCTCCAGCGCGGTCTCGATGTGCGGGGTGTCGCCGGGCAGGCGATGGAAGTCCGCCATGGCGATCCGCCGGGTGGCGCCGGTGGCCCCGACCGTCTCCACCACTGCGTCGAGGGCGCGCATGGCCACCGCCATGTCGCTGGGATGGGTGGCGATGCAGGCCTCGCTCCCGCCGATGATGGCGAGCTGGCGCGAATAGCCGCCGAGCGCCGCGCAGCCGCTGCCGGGCGCGCGTTTGTTGCAGGCCTGCGCGGGGTCGTAGAAATAGGGGCAGCGCGTGCGCTGGAGCAGGTTTCCGGCCGTGGTCGCCTTGTTGCGCAACTGGGCGGAAGCGCCCGCCAGCAGGGCGCGGGAGAGCACCGGATAATCCCGCCGCACCCGCGCGTCGGCGGCCAGATCCGTGTTGCGCACCAGCGCGCCGATGCGCAGGCCGCCGTCGTCCGTCGCCTCGATGCGGTCGAGGCCGAGACCGTTCACGTCGATGAGATGGGCCGGCGTCTCGATCTGCAGCTTCATGAGATCGAGCAGATTGGTGCCGCCGGCGATGAAGCGGGCGCCGGGGGTCGCGGCCGCCGCTCCCGCCGCAGCGGCCGGCGTCAGGGCGCGCTCGTAGGTGAAGGGCTTCATGCGCGCCTCCCCGCCACCTCAACGATGGCCTCCACGATGTTGGAATAGGCGCCGCAGCGGCAGATGTTGCCGCTCATGCGTTCGCGGATTTCCGCCTCGGTGAGGGCGATGGGCGCGGTGAGGTCATCGGTGACGTGGCTTGGAATGTCGGCCTTCACCTCGGCGAGCACCGCCACCGCGGAGCAGATCTGCCCCGGCGTGCAATAGCCGCACTGGTAGCCGTCATGTTCCACGAAGGTCGCCTGCATGGGGTGGAGCTGATCGGGCGTGCCCAGCCCTTCGATGGTGGTGACGCTCTGGCCCTCGTGCATGAGCGCAAGCGACAGGCAGGAATTGATCCGCCGCCCGTCCACGATGACCGTGCAGGCGCCGCACTGGCCGTGGTCGCAGCCCTTCTTGGTGCCGGTGAGGTGGAAGTTTTCGCGCAGCAGGTCGAGCAGCGTGGTGCGGGTGTCCACCTCCACCTCGCGAATGACGCCGTTGACCGTCAGGGAGACCGTCGCGTGGCTGGGGCCGGATGCCCCCGGCAGGGCGGCCGGCTGGGCCTCGGCGCCGCCGGGAAGGGAGGAGGCGACCGCGGTGGCGGCCCCGGCGAGGATCACCTCACGCCGGTTGATATCGAGATCATGGGAGCGCGCCATGGGTGCCTGATCCTCCTTCGGACGGGTGCCTGTGGCTGATGGAATCGGATGCGGAGCGGCGCGAGCGCGGCCGTTGCCGTCAGGATGCGCATGGATCGGGCCGGCCGGCCAGACGACGCCTGCCGAACCGGCGTCCAACGCCGGCGCGAACGCGCGGTTCCGCACTGCGGGATCACGGAACCGTCAGGCCGTGGCGGGTGCGCGGGCCGGGCCTCGTCCGGGCATGAAGGTAGTGACTCCCGTCGCCTCTGGCGCCGGAACCTTCTCAGTGGCCCCCGCCGCCTCCGGCGCCGGGTTTGGGTCGCTTCATCAGAGGCGCGGCGATCACCAGCGCGACGAACAGGAAGGTGAGCAGGTAGAAGACATCCGAGAAGGCCATCACCAGCGCCTGCTGGCGCACCATGGCCGCCATCTGCTTCAGCGCCGCCGCCGAGGCATCCGAGCCAAGCCGGGCGAGGCCGGCGGTGATGGTGTCGAGCCGCTCCACCGCCGTGGAGCTTGCCCAGTCCACATGCTCGTGGAGGCGGGCGAGGTGCAGGTCCCAGCGGTTGTTCAGCACCGTGTTGATGAGCGCGAGCCCCACCGCTCCGCCGAGATTGCGCATGAGGTTGAACAGGCCCGACGCGTTCTTCATCTGCGCCGGCGGCATGGTGCCGAGCGAGATGTTGTTGATGGGGATCATCGCGATCATCAGCCCGACGCCACGCAGGATCTGCGGGATGAGCAGCTCCCAGAAGTCCCAGTCCTTGGTGATGTACGTCACCCACCACGTGCCCACCCCGAAGGCGGCGAAACCGGCGCCCATCATGAGGCGCGGGTCGATCTTGGTCATCAGCCGCCCGGCAATGGGCGCGGTGAGGAACATGGCGATGCCGGTGACGAACATGGTCTCGCCGATCATGAGCGCCGAGTAGCCGCGCACCCGGCCGAGGAAGACGGGATAGAGATAGGTGAGCCCGTAGAGCCCGATGCCCATGATGAAGCTGAAGGCCGAGCCGATGGTGAAATTGCGGTTCTCGAACGCGCGCAGATCCACCACCGGATGGTCGGTGGAGAAGACGCGGGCGAAGAAGGCGAGGGACGACACGGCGCACACGATGGCGAAGGCGACGATGGTCTGGTCCTCGAACCAGTCGTTGGTCGGCCCCTCCTCCAGCACGAATTCGAGGCTGCCGAGGAAGCCCGCCATGAACAGCAGGCCCCACCAGTCGAACTTGTCGAGCAGCGCGAAATCCGGCTCGTCGAAATCGATCAGCGTCACCGCCGCCAGCACCACGAACATGCCGGGGATGACGTTGATGAGGAACAGCCAGTGCCAGGAGAACAGGTCCGTGAGATAGCCGCCCACCGTCGGGCCGATGGTGGGTGCCAGCGTCGCCACGAGGCCGATCATGGGCGCCACGATGGGCTGCTTCTCGCGCGGAAACACCGTGTAGGCGGCGGCGAAGACGGTGGGGATCATGCCGCCGCCGAGGAAGCCCTGCAGCGCGCGGTAGACGATCATCTCGTTGATGGAGGAGGCGGTCGCGCACATGAAGCTCATGAGCGTGAAGCCCGCCGCCGAGGCCGCGAACAGCCAGCGCGTGGACAGCGCCCGCGACAGGAATCCCGACAGCGGGATCATCACCACCTCGGCGATGAGGTAGCTGGTCTGCACCCAGGAGATTTCGTCCGACGACGCGGCAAGGCCGGCCTGGATCTCGGCCAGCGAGGCGGAGACGATCTGGATGTCCAGGATCGCCATGAACATGCCGAACACCATGCACAGGAAGGCGAACATGCGCCGCCCGTCCACATGCGCGGCGGGGGCCGCAGGAGGCGCGGCAGGAGGCGCGCCGGCCGCGGATGGCTTCAGTGTCAGGGTGTCGGCCATGGCCGCGACTCCTGTCCGGGCTCAGGACGCGGGCGAAGGGGTGGGCGCGGCGGCCGTGGAGGTGGCGGGGGTGGACTTGGTGTCCACCGTCGCCGTCACCGACATGCCGGGGCGCAGCTCGCGCTTGGCGAGCACCCTGGGATCGATGGCGATGCGCACGGGAATGCGCTGCACGATCTTCGTGAAATTGCCGGTGGCGTTCTCCGGCGGCAGCAGGCTGAACACCGAGCCCGAGGCCGGCGACACGCTCACCACCTTGCCGGCGAACTCATGGTCCGGATAGGCATCCACATAGACATCCACGCTCTGGCCGGGCTTCAGGCGGCCGAGCTGGGTCTCCTTGAAGTTGGCGTCCACATAGACGCCCTCCAGCGGCACCACGGCCACGAGGCGCGTGCCGGTCTGCACCAATTGGCCCACCTGCGCCGCGCGGTTGCCCACCACGCCGTCGATGGGCGCGCGCACCACGGTGAAGTCGAGGTCGCGCTGCGCCTGGTCGCGGGCGGTCTTCAGCTCGTCGAGCACATGGGACGCCTCGGTGCGCTGGGCGGCGAGCACCACCACCTGCGCCTCGGCGGAGGCGATGGCGGCCTTGGCGGCCTCCACGCTGGCGGCGGTCTTGTCCTTGTCGGCGCGGGCATTATCGACGGTGGAGCGGCTGGCAAAATCGGAGCGGGCGAGCTTGTCCTGCCGGTCGAATTCCGCCTGCGCGCGCTTCTGGTCGGCCTCGGCCGAGGCGAGCTGCGCCTTCATCTGGTCGACGGTGGCGCGGGCCGCCGTCTCCTGCTGGTCGAACCGCAGGAGGGTCGCTTGCTGGGTGGCGATCTTGTTCTGCGCCGCCTGGAGGGCGAGGCGATAGTCGCCGTCATCGATGCGGGCGATCACGTCGCCGGCCTTGACCCACTGGTTGGCCTCCACGTCGACGCTCTTCACGTAGCCGCCGACCTTGGCCGCGATGACAGACGTGTCGGCCGCCACATAGGCGTCGTCCGTCGACACGTGGAAGCGGCCCACCTGCCACCAGTGCATCCCGTACCAGCCGCCGGCCGCGACCAGCACCGCCAGCACCGAACCGAAGATGAGCGGCTTGCGCGAGCGCGGCTTCGAGGGGGCCTTGGCGTCGGCCGAAGCCTCCACTTCCACCGCAGGCGCGGCGGGATGGGTCTCCTCCCGCCGCGCCTTGAGCACGGTCACGCCGGCCGAGGGGGGTTCGGCCTGCGCATCCGGCTGCGGTTCGGGTGCAAAAGCGGGCGCCGCCGCTTCATTCCTGATGATCTGAGCCACCTTGATCTCTCCCGGCCAGCTGGGGCCTGACTGAACGGTTTAGTCAAAACCTGGAGCCATCATATTGAACTGAACGGTTTAGTCAATTACTTTGACAAAATGTTGGAACGGTCCCATGCAGGAACCCGCCGAAGGAGGGCGGACATGAACGAGGCACTCGAACACGCCAAGGCGCGCGCCACGGACGGAAACGCCCCCTCTCCCGCCGAGCAGGACATGGAGGCGAAGAAGCGCCTCGACATCATCGACGGTGCCCGCCGCGTCTTCTTCCACAAGGGCTTCGATGGCGCGAGCATGGACGAGATCGCCCGCGCGGCCTCGGTCTCCAAGGCCACCATCTACGTCTATTTCCAGAGCAAGGCGGACCTGTTCCGCGCGCTGGTGGAGGCGGACCGCCGCCAGTCCGCCGAACGTCTCTTCGAGTTCGACGAGGCGGACGCGGACGTGGAGAGCCTGCTGAAGCGCATCGGCGTGTCCTTCATGAGCATGATGATCCGGCCGAACCACATCCGCCTCGTGCGCATGGTGTTCGGCGTGGCGGAGAAGTTTCCGGCCATCGGCCAGACCTTCTTCGAGACCGGCCCCTGCTATGGCGGGCGGCGTCTCGGGGAACTGCTCCAGCGGCAGGTGGAGCTGGGCCGGCTCGACGTGGACGACTGCCAGGCCGCCGCCTTCGAGTTCTTCAACCTGTGCCAGGGCAATCAGGTGAAGGCGCTCATGTTCGGCCTGTCCGAGGGGCCGACGCCGGCGGACATCGAGCGCACCGTCGGCCGCGCCGTCCGGGTGTTCCTCGCCGCCTACGGGCCGAAGGACAAGCCCGCCGGCTGACGCCCTCGCATTCGCCGGGCCTTTCGGGTGGGCCTGACCGGCTTCCGGCCGTATCCCTTGGCCAGCGCATTCCCCTGCGCGGGAGAACCGATTGTCCGCGATGCACCGGCAGAACCGGGTGACGCCCCTCGGCCTGTTCGAGGCGGTGCCCGCGCGCGGCCTGTTGATGGGCAACCGGGGCAATCTGCGCCGGCGGGACGGCACGCAGAAGATCTGGCACGCGCGCGGCTGGGTGTGCTGCGTCACATCCTTCCGGGGCCGGCGGCTCGATCTTGATGATCCGCTCCGCTACACGCCGCTCTTCTTCATGGACGAGGCGGTGGCGCTGGCCGCCGGTCATCGGCCCTGCGGCGAATGCCGGCACGCGGATTATCAGGCGTTCAAGCAGGCGTGGCGCCGGGCCTTTGCCATTCCCGATGATGCTCCCCTGCATGCTGGCGACATGGACGCGGCCCTGCACTCGGCCCGCATCGCGCGCGGCCGTCAGGTGACGCACGTCGCCGCCCTGCGCGATCTGCCCGCCGGCACCTTCGTGGCGCTGGATGACCGGCCGGGCGAGGCCTTCCTCGTGGAGGCCGGCGCGCTCCACCGCTGGAGCCACGCCGGCTACGGCGCGCCTGTTTCAATCGCACCCGGCACGGTCGTGACCGTGCTCACGCCCCGGCCCACGGTGGCGGTACTGCGGGCCGGCTATGCGCCGCGGATGGCGGCGCGGGAATGAGCGGCACCGCGAGGTGCGAAACCGCCCCCCGCCCGCTCACTCCGCCGCGGCGGAGATGGCCTTCAGCGGCCGTTCCACCTCGCGCACGAGGCTCTCGCTGGAGATTTCCGAGAGGTTGCGCGCGCCGGTGAGTGTCATGGCGACCCGCATCTCCTTGGCGAAGAGATCGATGAGATTCTCCACGCCCTTCTGTCCGTCGGTGGCCAGCGCATAGACGAAGGCGCGGCCCAGCAGCACGCCGTCGGCCCCCTGCGCCACCATGCGCACCACGTCGAGGCCGGAGCGGATGCCGGAATCGGCGAGGATGGCGAGGCTGCCCTTCACCTTGTCGGCGATGGGCGGCAGCGCGCGGGCCGAGGAGAGCACGCCGTCGAGCTGCCGGCCGCCATGGTTCGACACCACGATGCCGTCGGCGCCGAAGCGCACCGCGTCCTCCGCGTCCTCGGGATCGAGGATGCCCTTGATGACCATCGGCCCCTTCCAGAACTCGCGGATCCATTCCAGATCGCGCCAGCCGATGGAGGGGTCGAAATTGGCGCCGAGCCAACCGACATAATCCTCCAGCGTGGTCTTGTTGCCGCGATAGGCCGAGACGTTGCCGAGATCGTGCGGCGTGCCCATCAGGCCCACGTCATAGGCCCAGAAGGGATGCAGCGCGGCCTGCACCATGCGGCGCACGGCGGCATTGGGACCGGACATGCCGGAATGGGCGTCGCGATAGCGCGCGCCGGGCACCGGCATGTCCACGGTGAAGACCAGCGTGCGGATGCCCGCCGCCCAGGCGCGCTCCAGCGCGTTCTTCATGAAGCCCCGGTCCTTCAGCACATAGAGCTGGAACCAGAAGGGCTTCTCCACCTTGGCGCGCACCTCCTCGATGGGGCACACCGAGACGGTGGAGAGGGTGAACTGGATGCCCTTGTCGAGCGCCGCCTTCGCCGCCTGCACCTCGCCGCGGCGGGCGAACATCCCGCACAGGCCGACCGGGGCCAGCGCCATGGGCATGGCGAGCTTTTCGCCGAGCAGCGTCGTGGACAGGTCCACCTCGCCCACGCTCTTCAGCACCCGCTGGCGCAGGGCGAGCTGGGTGAGGTCGGAGACGTTGCGGCCCAGCGTCACTTCCGCATAGGCGCCGCCGTCGATGTAGTGGAACAGGAAGGGCGGCAGGCGCCGGCGGGCGGCTTCGCGATAGTCCGAGGCGGAGGAGATGATCACGGCGTCAGTTCTTTCTCTTGCTGGTTCTGGCGTTGGGCGACGCGGGAGGAGCGACGGCGGCGCGCCGCGTCGTCCTCGATCTCCCGCAGGGTTTCCTCGACGAATTCGAGATGCAGCAGCGCGGCCGTGCGCGCCTCTTCGGGCCGCCCCGCGATGATGGCGGCGGCGATGGCGCGGTGCTGGTCGTCCAACGCCTGCGCGGTGCTCGGGATGAGGTAGAGCTTTTCGAGGCTGCGGGAGATGGAGTGGCGCAGGAGATCGAACAGACCCGCCATCACCTGCCGCATCACCGCATTGTGGGAGGCTTCCGCCACCGCCATGTGGAAGGCGGAATCGGCCTTGGCCTGCGTCTGCGCATCGGTGGCGGCGGCGGAGAGGACATTTTCCAGCGCCGCCTGAAGGTTCGCCTTGTCCTGCGGGCCGGCGCGCAGCGCGGCGTGAAAGGCCATGTCCGCGTCCAGCGACTTGCGGATTTCCATCACGTCATGCCAGTAGCCCGGCTCCCCCGCCGCCTCGGCCGCCAGCGGGCCAAGAGCATCGGAAAGCGCCGCGTCGGAGAACGGCGCCCGGGCCAGCGGTGCCTCCGCGGGCGCGGCCACATAGGTGCCCCCGCCCCTGCGGCTCACCAGCCGGCCCCGGCTCGACAAATGGCGGATGGCCTCGCGCAGCTTGGGCCGCGACACGTTCAGCTCCGCCGCCAGCGCCCGCTCGGCCGGCAGGCGCGCGCCGGGCTCGAGGCCGCGTTCGGCGATGAGGGCTTCGATGGTGTCGGTCAGGTCGGCCAAAGGGCGGCTCCCGCGCAGCATCGGGATATTGGTCAGTCCAATATCGTCGTGTGGCGCGGGAAAACTCTATGACTTGAGATTGGTCAGGCCGCAAGTGGAAAATTGGCCTGACCAATTTACGCGCCGCGGCAGGCTCAGTCCGCCCATTCCGGGTCCGTGGTGAAGGCGATGGTCAGCCAGCGATCGGGCGTGTCGCTGCCGATGGCGGCGCCGATCTCGTCGCGGATCACGTCCCAGTCCTCCAGCCGCATGGCCGGCCAGCCGTGGGGCACGATGAAATAAAGCTCGATCTGCCGCCCCCGCCCCACCCGCGCGACATAGGAGCGGAAGGACAGGAAGCCGTAGCGCGCCACGACGGCGGCGGCCACCTGATCCACATGCTCCTTCAGCGCCGGCGGGGTGACGAGCAGGATGTCCGCCAGCGCCTGCTTCACCGTGGCGAACGGCAGGGGGATGATGACGAGGCAGACCACCGCCAGCGCCACCGGATCGATATAAGGCGAGATCCACGCGCGCGGCGTGCCCTCCACCGCGAGGCCGATGAGGAAGGCCACCAGCAGCGCGAAGGTGAGCCCGGCCGACATCATCCACGCCTTGGCATCGAGGGCGAGGAAATCGGAGCGGATCGTCTTGTTCGCCCGCCGCACGAACAGGGCCATTGAGAGCGCCACGCAGACCGTGATGACCGCGTAGAGGATGGCCTGGTCGAAATCGAGCGCCCGGCCGCCGGACATGAGGCTGCCCACGGCATTGATGAGCGCATAGACCGACGCGCTCATGAGCAGGATGCCGTTGAGGCCCAGCACCATGGGCTCCAGATGCCAGAATCCCATGGTGAAATGGGCGATGAACCCCTTGGCCGGCGCTCCCGGCGCGGTGGAGGTCGCGATCAGCCGCGCCACCACGAGGGCGAGCACCGTCATGCTGGCGTCGGTGAGCGCGTAGACGCCATCGAACACGATGGCATAGGAGCCCGACAGCAGGCCGAACACGATGCCCAGCAGCGCCAGCAGCAGGGTGACGCCAATGGATATGCGCAGCACCCCCTGCTCCGTCATCCCCGCCCCTCCCCACGCCCCGGTTCGGGACACAGACTATCCCGCGCCGGCCCCGGCTTGAAACCGCCGCGTTGAGGCGGGAAGCCGCGTGCGGGACGGGCCTCGGCAACGACCGCGGCGGGTCAGGACGGCCACACCACCCGTGTCTCCCTCATCCCGCTCGGGGCGCGCCGGCAGGGCATCGCTTTTCGTTATATGCGGATTGGAAAACGGTATTATTCCTCCATATCCGGCCTTCCTAGAGTGACCATCGACTTTGCGCCAACCCAGCCTCGGGGCGGCTCGCCAAACATGCAAAAGCGATGCTCACATTCCCGAACGATGCCAAGCTTCTGATCTGCGGACAGCTGACCGACGGGGCGGACCATGTTCCGATCCTCGACAAGTTCAGCACCAAGCCCTGCGGCGTGGTCCACATCCCCTCGCGGGCACAGGTGCGCGAGACGGTGGTGCGCATGCACCGCGCCCATCTTGCCGACAGGCTCTCCCCCTATGAGCGCGGCCAGATTCTGGAGCGGGCGGCCGGCGAGGTCGCGGCGCGCGCGGAGCACCTCGTCGACATGCTCCAGCGGGAGGCGGGGTTTACCCGCTCCGACGCTCTCGGAGAAATCAACCGCACCGTCGACACGCTGAAGCTCTCCGCCATCGAGGCGCGCCTTCTCACGGGGGATGTGGTGCCTTTTGGCGGCGCGCCCGGCCAGAAGAACCGCTTCGGTCTCACCATCCGCGTGCCGGTGGGCATCGCCTGCGCCATCACGCCGTTCAATGCGCCGCTGAACACGGTGGCGCACAAGGTGGGCCCGGCGCTCGCAGGCGGCAACGCCATCATCATCAAGCCGTCGCTGCACACCCCCTCGCCCTCCAATTTCCTGGCGGAAGCGCTGATCGCCGCGGGCCTGCCCCCGGACCTGATCGCGGTGCTGCACGGCGGGGGCGAAGTCGTGCGCTGGATCGCCGAAGAGCCGCTGGTCAATTTCTTCGCCTTCACCGGCAGCACCGAGGTCGGCGGCATCATTCAGGGCTATGCCGGCCTGCGGCGGACGCAGATGGAGCTTGGCTCCATCGCCTGCACCTATATCGGCGATGACGCGGACCTCGATGCCGCGTTGCCGAAGGTTGTCGCCGCCGCCTATCGCAAGGCGGGACAGGTGTGCACCTCCATCCAGCTTCTCATGGTGCATCAGGCGCGCCTTGCGGAGGTGGGAGAACGCCTGCGGCCGCTCGTCGAAGCCATCGCCTATGGCGATCCGCGCGATCCGAAGACCGGCATGGGCCCCGTCATCAGCCTCGAGTCCGCCGAGCGCATCGAACGCTGGATTGCCGAGGCGGAAGCCGCGGGCGCGCGCCGGCTCGTGGGCGGCCCCCGCCGAGGCGCGGTGGTGCCCCCCACCCTGCTCGAAGGGGTTTCCGCATCCACGCCCCTCGGGTGCCGGGAGGTGTTTGGCCCGGTGATGTCGCTGGTGCCCGTCAGATCCCTGGACGACGCCATCGCCCGCATCAATTCCACCCCCTACGGCCTCGCCGCGGGCCTGTTCACCAACCGCATCGACGACGCGGTGAAGGCGGCCTTCGCGCTCAGGGTGGGCAACGTCTTCATCAACGAGACATCCAGCTCGCGGGTGGACCTCATGCCCTATGGCGGCTCGAAGGACAGCGGCTTCGGTCGGGAGGGACCGCGCCATGCGGTGCGCGAGATGACCGAGGAGCGCCTCGTCAGCTGGACCGTGTGAGCCCGCAGACACAACTCAGGGCCGGGAACAGAAAACAAAGAAAAACGAACACCGTTATGCGGTGAAGGGAGGACGACATGAAGAAGACGCCTTTGAACGGTTGGAAATCGTCTCTTGCGGTGACGCGCCGTCGTGCGCTCGCGGTCGGCGGAGGGCTGCTCATGCTGGCCGCCGCCGGCAGTGCACGCGCGGATGACGGACCGGTGAAGATCGGCATCATCACGCCCAAGCAGGGGCCGAGCGCGGCCATCGGCCTGCACATGGCCCGGGGCGCGGAGCTCGCCGTGGCGCTGGAGGGGGGCAAGGTCCTCGGCCGGCCGGTGGAGACCGTCTGGCTCGACGAGGCGAGCCCGCAGATCTCCCAGCAGAACATGCAGCGCATGGCCGACGAATATAAGGTCGCCGGTGTCGTGGGCGGCAATTCCAGCGCCGCGGTTCTGGCCATGATGAGCGTCGCCCAGCGCGAGAAGGTGCCGCTCATCGCCGCGGGCGCCGCCGCGCGCGAGATCACCGGCGCCAACTGCAACCGCTATACGTTCCGCACCCAGGCGCCGGCGCTGGTGCAGCTGAAAAGCGTGTTCGGCGACCTGAAGGGCAAGAAGATCTACTTCATGACACCGTCCTACGCCTTCGGCCAGGACGTGCTGCGCTCGGCCCGCTCCGTGCTCCAGGAAGCCGGCGCCACCGAGGTCGGCAACGACGAGGTACCGGTCAATACCGCGGACTACAGCTCCTACATCCTGAAGATCCGGCAGGCGAAGCCGGACGTGGTGGTGGGTGCGCTGGTCGGCCTCGACCTGTCCAACTTCATGAAACAGTGGAACGAACTGGGCATGAAGGGGCGCATCCCGATCTACGAGGTGGCGGTCAGCGACACCGACTTCTGGGATATCGGCGCCACCGCCGCCACCGGCACCCATGTGAAGCCCTGGTATTACAACGACCCCAAGAACAGCGAGCGCGAGAAGGCCTTCACCAAGGCGTATATCGAGAAGTACGGCCAGCCGCCCTCCGACAAGGCCTGGTCGGGCTGGGTCGCCATGCGCGCCCTGCTGGAATCCATCGACAAGGCGAAGTCCACGAGCCCGCAGGCGGTCGTGGCGGCGCTCGAGACCTGGCAGGCGAAGGACGGCGTCGTCCCCTACGGCTTCCGGGCCTTCGACCACCAGCTGGTGCGCCCCGCCGTGGTGGTGCGGCTGAAGGACAAGATCACCGACAAGTGGGACTACATGGACGTGGTGCGCTGGACCTCCGACACCGCGGACACGACCGAGAAGGCCTTCGGTACGAAGGCCGAGATCGGCTGCACCATGGACCCGTCCTAGGCCCTGACCGAACAACAAGCTGACCAGAACGGGAACGCGTCATGGAGATCATCCTGTCGCAGGCCGCGAACGGACTTGTATTGGGATTCATCTACGTCCTGATCGCCGTCGGCCTGTCCATCACCTTCGGCATGCTCGGCATCGTGAACTTCGCCCACGGCGCGTTCTTCGCGCTGGGAGCCTATTTCGCCTACGAGCTGAAGATGCGGTTCGGCTGGCCTGCGGTGGTGTTCGCGCCCCTGCTGGTGGCGGCCATCGGCATCGTGGTCGAAATCGTGGTGATCCGGCGTCTCTACGGCAAGGACCCGCTGGTCAGCCTTGTCATCACCTTCGCCCTGGCGCTCCTGATCGAGGCGATCATCCGCTTCGTCTGGGGCGCCGACGGCAAGCCGCTTGCGCCGCCGGAGTTCCTGAGCGGCTTCGTCGAGCTCGGCCCCATCTTCATGACGCAGTACCGCGTAGCTGTCCTCGGCTTCACCATCCTCGCGCTCGTGGCGTTGTGGGCTTTCATGAACTTCACGCCCTACGGCCGCATCCTGAAGGCCGGCAGCCGCGATCCTGAAATGGTGGACATGCTCGGCATCAACCTGCCGCTCGTGCTCACCGGCGTGTTCGGCCTCGGCTGCGGTCTCGCCGCTCTCGCCGGAGTGCTCGCCGGCCCGCTGTGGACGGTGTCTCCCTCCATGGCCGCCAACGCCATCATGCCCGCATTCGTCATCGTCGCCATCGGCGGTCTCGGCTCCTTCGCCGGAGCGCTGGTGGCGGGCCTCGCGGTGGGGGTCGTCATGTCCCTCACCATCCAGTTCTGGCCCCAGGCCTCCACCGCCTCGATGTATGCCCTGATGCTTCTCGTGCTCCTGCTGCGTCCGCGCGGCCTGCTCGGCACCCGCTGGGAGCGTTTCGAATGAAACCGCTCCTGCGTGCACTCACTTCGCCGGTGGCGATTGCCGGCGTGACGCTCGTCGCCCTCACCGGCCTCGCCGTCCTCACCGGCGCCGCCATCAATCACGTCACCCAGATCGCCATCTATGCGCTCTACGCCGTGGGCGTGAATGTGCTGATCGGGTATCTCGGGCTGGTGCCGTTCGGCGCCTCCCTGTTCTTCGGCTGCGCGAGCTACGCGGTGGCGCTTACCCTCGGGCGCGTCCTCGGCAACGAGATACTGGCGCTCGCTTGGGCCATCCTGTTCTCGCTGCTGCTGTCCGCGGTGCTGGGGGCGATCATCCTGCGGCGCAAGGGGCTCTATTTCTCGCTCATCACCCTCGCCTGCTCGCAGGTGGCGTTCGAGATCGCCTTCAAGTGGACCGAGATGACCGGCGGCGAGAACGGCATCCAGAACGTGCCACGGCCGCTGTTCCCGGATGCCGTTGCCTTCCACTGGTTCACGCTGGTGGTGGTGGTGCTCGGCCTCGCCGTGCTGTGGCAGCTCGCGCACACGCCGTTCGGGCGGCTGATGCAGGCCGTACGCGACAACGAGCAGCGCACCACCATGCTCGGCTACAACACCTTCGTCATCCGCTGGATCGGCTTCTGCATCAGCGGCATGGCGGTGGGCGCGGCCGGCGGTCTCCTCGCCATGATGCTCCAGGGCGCCTATGCCGACAACATGAGCTGGCAGCGGGCCGGCGACCCGGTGCTGATGGCGGCGCTCGGCGGCGTGCATCACTTCCTCGGCCCGATCTGGGGCGCCATCACCTTCCTCATCCTGGAGAACGAGCTCAGCGTCATCACCGAAAACTGGTGGCTGATCTTCGCGCCCATCATCATCGTGTTCGCGCTTCTGTCGCCGGAAGGCATGGCCGGCATCGTCCAGCGCTTGCGCCGGCGCGAAAGCTGGGCACTGACCCGCAAGGGCATTCCCCCGCGTCCCGCCGTCATCCGTCCCTATGTGTCGGCGCTGGCCGGCAGGGGTGCGGCGTCGAGCGAGCCGGTGCTCTCGGTGCGCGGGCTGAGCAAGAAGTTCGGCTCCATCGTGACGCAGGCCGACATCTCCCTCGATGTCCACGCCAACCAGCTGCACAGCATCATCGGCCCCAACGGCGCGGGAAAGACCACCTTCTTCAACATCCTCACCGGGCTCATCCGTCCGGATGACGGCCGCATCCTGTTCGAAGGCGCGGACATCACGACGCTGAAGCCGCATCAGCGCGCCCAGCGCGGCATCGCCCGCTCGTTCCAGATCCTCAGCGTGTTCCCGCATCTCACCGTGTTCGAGAACGTGCGGATCGCCGTCGCCCGCTCCCGCGGCTTCTGGCACGGCTGGTGGCGCGACGCCTACCGCGATGACGAGACCAACATGAAGGTGTGGTCCGCCCTCGCCGCCGTGGGCCTCGCCGACCGGGCGGCGGACCTGTCCTCCGAACTCTCCCACGGCGAGAACCGCCTTCTGGAGATCGCCATCACCCTCGCCGGCAACGCCTCGGTGCTGCTGCTCGACGAGCCGCTGGCGGGCCTCGCCGAGACCGACCGAAAGGTGGTGAGCGACCTCATCGTGCGGCTGTCCAAGAGCCACACCGTGATGCTCATCGAGCACGACATCGATCGCGTGCTGTCCCTGTCGGATCGCATCACCGTGCTGCACCAGGGACGGCTCATCGCCGATGGCAAGCCGCAGGTCGTGGCCCGCAATCCCGAGGTCATCTCCGCCTACATGGGCAAGGCCAAGGGCGACGCCGGCACCGAACGCGAGAGCGTGCGCCCGCAGGTTCGCGCGGAGGCTCCCGCCGCCGCGAAGCCGGTGCTCCTCTCCTTCAAGGACGTCTGCGCCGGCTACGGCGGCGGCACGGTGCTGGAAGGCCTGGACCTGGAGGTGCGGGAATCCGAGGTGGTGGCGCTGCTCGGCCGCAACGGCGTCGGCAAGACCACGGCGCTGCGCACCATGATGGGCGCCATCCACGCCCACGAAGGGCGCGTCACCTTCGCCGGCGAGGACATCACGGCGCTGCGGGCGGACCGCATCAACCGCATGGGCATTTCCATCGTGCCCGAGGGCCGGCGGCTGTTCCCCAACCTCACGGTGCAGGAAAACCTGGCGCTGGCCGCCCGCGCGGGTGGTGCCGGACTGGACGAGGTCTGCGATCTCTTCCCCAAGCTGCGCATCCTCATGCGCAACAAGGCGGAGAACCTCTCCGGCGGCGAGCGGCAGATGGTGGCCATCGCCCGCGCCCTGATGGTGCCGAGCCGCCTCATCCTGCTCGACGAGCCCTACGAGGGCCTCGCCCCGGCCGTGGTGCAGGAGGTGAAGGAGGCGGTGCTGAAGCTCACCACGCGGGCCAGTCTCGTCATCGTCGAGCACCACGCGGAGGAGGTGCTGGCCATGGCCGACCGCGCCTACGTGCTGGTCAACGGCCAGGTCGCCTTCGCCGGCGCGGCGCAGACCCTCGCCCACGACATCGCCTTGCAGGACCGCCTGCTCGGCATCGCGGCCGCCTGATCTCTTTCACAAACAGCGGCGGGCGCAGGCCTGCCACGGAGAAGACGAAAATGACCCTTGTCGTTGCCGACCCCCATGCCCACGCCGACGCCACCAGCAAGCCCGAGGCGGTGACGCGCAATCTCGGCGAACTGCTGTGGATCCAGTATCCCGGCCATCACGGACAGGCGCTCTCCAAGGCCATCGTCACGCCGGACCTCGTGGGCAGCCGCTTCTTCGACCACCGCATCTCCTGCTACGAGCCGGGCGCGTTCGTGGAGAGCCATGTCCACAAGGTGCAGGAGCAGATCTATCACGTGCTCTCCGGCGAGGGCGTGCTGGTGGTGGATGGCGAGCGCCGCCTCGTGCGGTCCAACGACGTCACCTACATCCCGCCCGGGGTGGTCCACGAATTCCACTGCACCGGCACCGACACGCTGGTGTTCCTCGTCATCACCAGCCCGCCCACCGACGAAGATCCGGCGGCAAAGGGCGGAGCCGGCGCATGAGCCGCATTCTCGTCACCGGCGGCGGCGGCTGGCTCGGCAGCGCCATCGTCCGCGCCCTCCTGGCGCGCGGCCACGCGGTGATCGCCACCGACGTGGTGATCCCCCCGGCGCTGGAGGCGCTCGCCGCCTCCGACCCGCGCCTGACCTGCGCCACCGCGGATCTCGGCGAATGGCCGCAGGTGGTGGGCCTGTTCCGCGCCCATGCCCCCGACGCGGTCGTGCACTGCGCGGCTATCGTGGGCGTCGTGCAGTGCGCCGACCTGCCGCTGAAGGCCATGCGGGTCAATGTGGAAGGCGCGGTCAACGTGTTCGAGGCCATGCGCCTCTCCGGCGTGAAGCGGATGGTGCACGTCAGCACCGAGGAAACCTACGGCGACTTCACAGCGCCGATGATCGACGAGGACCACCCGCAGAAGCCCACCAGCATCTACGGGCTCACCAAGCTGGCGGTGGAGCACTATGGGCGCGCCTACGGGCGCGACCACGGCCTCGAATGCATCAATGTGCGCACCTGCTGGGTCTACGGCCCGCATCTGCCGCGCCCGCGCATGCCCAAGACCTATATCGACGCCGCGCTGAAGGGCGAGGCGCTGCGCATTCCGGCCGGCGGCGATCTGGCCGTGGATCAGGTCTACATCTCCGACACCGTGGCCGGCGTGGTGCTGGCGCTGGAGAAGGCGGAACACCGCTTCGACGCCTACAACATCGCCACCGGCGCCGCGCCCACCCTCGCCGACGTGGCGGGGCTGGTGAATGCCGCCGTCCCCGGCGCGCGCATCACGGTGGACCCCGGCCCCTATCTCCACGGCGGCCGCATCCTGACCGCGCGCAAGGGTGCGCTCGACATCTCCCGCGCCCGCGCCGAGCTCGGCTACGCGCCCCAATACGACATCGCGCGCGGCATCGCCGAGATGATCGCCATCAGCCGGGCCGCAGCCGGCCTCTGAAAGGAATGCGCACCATGAGGCCCCTGGCCATCGTCATCGGCGGAACCCGCGGGATCGGCCTGTCCTGCGTCAACCGCCTCCTCGCCGACGGATACGCCGTCGCCAGCACCTATGTCTCGGCCGGTGCCCCGCCCGAGCAAGAGCACGTGCGCGCCTATGCGGCGGACGTGACGGACGAAGCCTCCGTCGCGGCCCTGTTCGCGGCGGCGAAGGCCGATTTCGGGACTGCGCCGCGCGCCGTGGTGGTGAATGCCGGCATCAACGTGCCGCCCGCCCCGCTCGCCGATTTCCCGAGCGCGGATTTCGCCCGGCTCCTGAGCGTGAACCTCACCGGCGCCTTCAATGCGCTGCGCGAGGCGGCGCGCCATGTGGAGGACGAGGGGGCCATCGTCGCGCTCTCCACCTCGCTGGTGCGCCGGCCGCTGCCGGGAGCCGGCCCCTACATCGCCTCCAAGGCGGCGGTGGAGGCGCTGGTCCGCTCGCTCGCCATCGAGCTGGCCCCGCGCCGCGTGCGGGTGAATGCGGTGGCGCCGGGGCCGGTCGATACCGACCTCTTCCGCTCCGGCAAGAATGATGAAGCGGTGAAGCGCTCCGCCGCCCTGAGCCTGTTCAATCGGGTCGGCCATGCGGATGAGATCGCCGAGGTGGTCGGCTTCCTCGTGTCGTCGAAGGCGAGCTGGATGGACGGCCAGATCGTCCAGCCCAACGGCGGCCTGGTCTGAGCTGCCGCCATGCCCGCGCCCGCCCCACTGTCCAGCGCCGTCCCGCGCCAGCCCGCTTCCGCCTCAGGCGTGAGCGGCGATGCGTGGCGGCTCCGGCGTGGCCCGCTCGGGCTCTTCCGGATCGGACAGCTCGACCCCCTGCCACCGGCCGCGCTCGACCAGCTCGCGGACCAGCTGGATCAGTTCCGCCCGTACCAGCGCGGTCGCGTCGGACATCTTGTCGGCGGGCTGGGAGAACAGGTAGTTGGGCCGGGTGATGGACGCGTTGCTGATGCGCAGGCAGCGCCAGTTCTTGCTCTGCGCGGACCCGTGCACATGCACCGCCGCCATGGGCTTGATGGTGGCGCCCATGCCCTGGGACAGGCACGACATCAGGAGCGGCAGGGAGTCGATTTCGGCGAGGGGCATCAGCTTGATGTTGAGCCGCTCGTACTCGATCTCGATGCGCCGTCTCAAACCATGTCCCTGGCTGGGCAGGATCAGGGGCAGGTCGACGATCTCCTCCAGCGTGATGGTGTCGCGCAGGCGCGGGAAAAGCGGGCTGTTGCAGGGCAGGATGACGAACAATTCCTCGGTCAGCAGCGCCGTGCGGCTCCAGTCCGGCACGGCGGCGGGACCGAACAGGATGGCGAGGTCCAGCTGACCGCTGATGGCCATGTGCTGGATGTGGCCGCTCAGCCCCTCCACGATGTTCACGCAGACGCCCGGAAACCGCTCCTGCATCCGCTCGATCAGCGGCATGCCCACTTGGCACAAGGTGGTGGGCGCGAGGCCGACGCTGACCCGGCCGGTGGTCTCCGCCGTGTTCTGGCGGGCGAGCGCCAGGGCATGGTCCAGCTGGCGCAGGATGAACTTGGCGTGGCGGAACAGGGTGTGGCCGTTGCTGGTGGGGCTCACGCCCTTGGCGGAGCGCACCAGCAGGGGTGCCCCCACCTCCTGCTCCAGCCGCGCGATCTGCTGGCTCAGGGCCGGCTGGGCGATGAGAAGCTGGCGCGAGGCCTTGGCGAAGCCCCCGCACTCCACGATCGCGACGAAATACTTGAGCTGTCGCGTATCCATGCGCGCGTTCCCTCCTCCACCCGTTCTTATTCTGGCCGCCCCTCCGGCTGGCACGAGCGGATGCCCTGGAGAGACGGCGCCCGCAATGAAGCGCCTATTCGGCAATGTCGCAAGAGCTTTGACATTCCGCCTCTCGATACCGCAGGACCGGCGAATAGCTTCTTCTGGGCCGCTTCCGGAGGGGCGAGCGAGCCCCAACACCCACCATCATTTCATATTGCGAGTTCATATATCGCATTATGAAGTGAACCCGAGATCAAGAGAAACGGCGCCGGGCGCCGGTCAAGGAAGAGGACACTCCCATGCCCAAGGGCGCAGAACTCATCACCGAATTCCTCATCAAGGAAAAAGTGCCTTACGTGGTCGGCATCTGCGGGCACGGCAATGTGGGCATGCTGGACGTGCTGCATCAGGCCCGCGCGGACATCACGCTCATTTCGCCCCGACATGAGCAGGTCGCCGCTCACATGGCGGATGGCTATTTCCGGGTGAAGCACGCGCCGCTGGCCACCCTCACCTCCTGCGGTCCGGGCTCCGCCAACATGGTGATGGGAACGGCGGTGGCGCTCACCGATTCCTCCGCCTTCCTCGCCATCACCGCCAACGTGCCCACCAGCCAGTTCAACCGCAGCCCCTTCCAGGAGCTGAACCGGCACAACCAGGCTGACTTCGCCAACGTCATGCGCCCGGTGGTGAAGCGCTCGTTCCAGCCGACGCGGGTGGACATGCTTCCGCTGGCCCTGCGCCAGTCCATGAGCACCATGCTTTCCGGCCGGCCCGGACCGGTCAATCTCGACGTGCCGTTCAACGTGTTCCAGGAGGAGGCCGATATCGGCCTCGAACCCGGCGCGCCCGCACTCATCAACGAGCGCCGCAGCGCCGCGGCACCGGAGGACGTGGCGACCGCCGTCGACCTCATGCTCGCCGCCGAGCGGCCTGTGCTGTTCATCGGCCACGGCGTCGCCCTCTCCGAAGCTGCGGAGGAGCTCACGGCGCTGGCGCAGCGTCTCTCCATTCCCGTCATCAGCTCGCCGAACGGCATGGGCTGCCTCGACATGGAGGACCCGCTCTCCCTTGGCTTCATCGGCCGCAACGGCGCCTATCCCGCCAACCAGGCCGGGCGCACCTGCGATCTGGTGATCGCCGTGGGCGCGCGGTTCGACGATCGCTCGGCCTCCTCCTGGATGCCCGGCTATTCCTGGAACTTCCCCACCTCCAAGCTCATCCATGTGGACGTGGATCACGCCGAGATCGGCCGCAACTACGCCCCGACCCTGCCCATCCTCGCCGATGCCCGCTCCTTCCTGCGCCAGGTGCTGGCGGAGCTGGACCGGCGCAACCTCGACCCCGGCGCGCGGCTGGCGCCGTGGCACGCGTCCATCGCCGGATGGCGGTCGGAGTGGGATGCGTTCGTCGCGCCCAATTTCGACATCGACAGCACGCCCATCCGTCCCGAGGCCATCGTGCGCGCCTGCGCCGAGGTGCTGCCGGACGACGCCATCCTCACCTTCGATGCGGGCGTTCACCACAACTGGTTCATGCAGTTCTGGAAGGCCCGCCGGCCCCAGACCATGCTCAACAGCTGGGGCTATTCGGGCATGGGCTTCGGCCCGGCGAGCGCGCTCGGCGCGAAGCTCGCGGCACCGGACCGGCCGGTCATCTCGGTGTGCGGCGACGGCGGCTTCACCATGGTGCCGCACGTGCTGTGCACGGCGGTGGAGTACAACATCCCCGTGGTCTGGGTGGTGTGGAACAACTTCGCCTGGGGCGCCATCCGCGACATCCAGTATGGCCTGTTCGAGGGCCGCGAGCTGGGCACCGCCTTCTATCGCGGCGAGAACGGCGAGCCCTACAATCCGGACTTCGCGCTGTGGGCCAAGGCGGCGGGCGTCGAGGCCGTCACCATCACCCGCACCGCCGACTTCGCCGAGGCCCTGCGCATCGCGGTCGCGTCCGGCCGTCCCTATCTGATCGACGTGCATGTGGACGCCAATGTCCGCCCGCCTGCGACCGGCGCCTGGGCGCTGCCGCCTGTTCCGCACAAGGAGCCGGTGTTCGGCCGCCGCCTGCTGCCCGGCGATCTCGACCATGCGTTCTGAAGACCAGAGCGGCCCCGCCGCCGCGTCGGAGGCCTACGACGTGGTGGTGATCGGCGCCGGGGCGGCCGGCCTTGCGGCGGCGGCCACCGCGGCGGCGCGGGGGCTGTCCGTGGCCGTGGTGGAGAGTTCGCCCTTCGTGGGCGGCACCTCCGCCATTTCCGGCGGCATGGTCTGGGCGCCGGGCAACGACAAATCCCCGCAATTGAACGACAGCCCGGACGCCGTGCGGCGCTATCTCGGCGCCACCGTGCCGGGGGATGCGGGGCGGGAGGCGCGGGAGGCCTTTCTTGCGCGCGCCGGGGAGGCCGTCGCCTTCCTGGAGCGCAACACGGCCGTGCGGCTGCGGCCGGTCGCGTCCTATCCGGACTATTATCCCGACACGCCGGGGGCGACGGCCGGCGGCCGGGTGCTGGAGCCGGTACCGTTCGATGCGCGCCGCCTGGGCCAGGCCTTCGCCCTGCTTCGGCCGCCCCTGCCGGAATTCACCCTGTTCGGCGGCATGATGGTGAGCCGCGCCGACATCCCCCACTTCCGCAAGGTGGGGCGCTCCCTGAAATCGACGCTCCGTGTCGCCCGGCTGACGGCCGCCTATGCCCTCCAGCGGCTCTCCGCCCCGCGCGGGACCACCCTCTATCTCGGCAACGCGCTCATGGCGGCGCTGCTGCGCTCCGTCCTCGACCGGAAGGTGACGCTGCTGCTCGCGACGGCGGCGGTCGCACTGGAGCGGGACGGGAATGGCCGCGTCTGCGGCGTCACGGTGGAGAAGAACGGGGCGCGCAGGGTCGTGCGCGCCAGACGCGGTGTCTGCCTCGCCTCGGGCGGATGCTCGCGGGATGACGCGCTCCGGGCCGCGCACCTTCCGGCCGCCGCCGGCCGCCTCACCGCCACCGTCGCTTCGGGCGCGCCCGCTGGCGGCGTGCGGCTGGCGCTGGAGGCTGGCGCCCGCCTCGCCGAGCCGGCGGGCAACAATGCGTTCTGGGTGCCCGCCTCGCGCTTCCGCCGTGCCGACGGCAGTGAGGCCGTGTTTCCCCACACCGTGACGGATCGCGGCAAGCCCGGCCTCATCGCGGTGGACGCGACGGGCCGGCGCTTCGTCAACGAGGCCTTGTCCTATCACGAGTTCGTCCTCGCCATGCTGCGCGCGGGCAACCGGGCCGTGCCGGCCTTTCTGATCTGCGACAAGCACTTCCTGTGGACCTACGGTCTCGGCCGCATCCGCCCCTTTACCCTGTCGGTGCAGGCGGAGCTGGACAGCGGCTATCTGAAGACAGGCGCCACCATCGAGGCGCTCGCCGAGCGCATCGGCGTGCCGCCGGACGTGCTCGCGGCCACGGTGACGCGCTTCAACTCCCATGCACGGGACGGAAAAGACCCCGAGTTCGGGCGCGGCGGCGACATCTACCAGCGCCATTTCGGCGATGCGGACATCAAGCCCAATCCCAATGTGGCGCCCATCACCGCCGCCCCGTTCTACGCGGTGGCGGTGCATCCGGCCGATCTCGGCATGTCGCTCGGCCTCGCCACGGACGCCGGGGCGCGGGTGCTCGACGCGAGCGGCACGGCCATTCCCGGCCTCTACGCCTGCGGCAACGACATGAATTCCATCATGAACGGGGCCTATCCCGGCCCCGGCATCACGCTCGGGCCGGCCATCACCTTCGGCTACGTCGCTGCCACCAACCTCGCCGCAGCCTGACCCCCAAAACCAAAAAGACGGAAGGACACGCCATGTTCGAGAACGTGCTCATCACCGGCGCCAACGGGCTGCTCGGCCGGGCGGTGGTGAAGGAGATGCAGGGCCGCGCCCGCGTCACCGGCTTCGACCTCAAGGCCGGCGATGCGCCGATTTCCTGGGAGACCGGCAACCTGACCGATGCCGCCGCCGTCGCCCGCGCGGTGAAGGGCAAGGATGCCATCCTGCAGATCGCCGCCATCCCCAACATCTGGTCGGGCGGCGGCGAGAAGATCATGCAGGTCAACGTGGTCGGCCTCTATCTGCTGCTGGAGGCGGCGGAGGCGGCCGGGGTGCGCCGGGTGGTGATCTGCTCGTCGGATTCCGTGCTCGGCTACACCGTGCGCGAGGGCAAGATGGTGCCCCCGTCCTATCTGCCCGTGGACCTCGCCCACCCGCTCAATCCCACCGATCCCTATGCGCTGAGCAAGCTCATGGGCGAGGAAGCGGGGCGCAGCTTCGCCACCCGCGGCATGGAGATCGTGGTGCTGCGCCCGGTCTTCGTCGCCTATCCCGAGATGTATGGCGAGATCCGCGCTCGCGCGGCCGCGCCCGACACCTATCGCGGAACCCCGGCGGGCGGGCCGTCGTCCGCCGGCGGTGGGCCATGCTGGCACCATGTGGACCCGCGCGACGCGGCGCGCGCCTTCCGGCTGGCGCTGGAGATGAAGACCGTCACGTTCGAGCGCTTCCTGCTGTGCGCCAACGTCACCCTCTCCCCCGAACCGACGCTGGAGCGCCTTGCCCGCCTCCTCGGCCGCACGCCGGAGGTCCGGCGGCCGGAGGTCTACGCCCGCAACCCCTTCGCGCCGATCTACGACCTCGACCCGGTGCGCGAGCGCCTCGGCTTCGACGCGGAATTCGACGCGCGCGCCATCGCCATACCGGCCGCGGCCTGATGGTGACGTGGCGCCGCTTGCCGCATTGCCGGTCCCCTTCCGGCGATGCGCGCAACAGGTGTATGGAAGGCACAAATCAACCTTTGGCGAGGAAAGGACCGCGCCCATGCCGCCAGCCGTCAGCAAGGAGGACAAGGGCGAGACCACCGGCGAACGCGGTGGCGTTCAGTCCATCGAGCGTGCCGTCGCGATCCTGACCGAGGTCTCGCGCAACTACGGCATCAGCCTTGCCGATCTGTCCCGGGCCGTGGGCCTGCACAGCAGCACCACGTTCCATCTGGTGCGGACGCTGGTCGCCGAGGGCATGGTGCGGCAGGATCGCGAGACCAAGCGCTATCACCTCGGCCGCACCATCTACCAGCTCGCCGCCAGCGCCTCGAGCGAGGTGGAGCTGGTCTCCGCCGCGATGCCCTTCCTGGAGGACCTCGCGACCCGGACCCGCGAGTTCAGCCATCTCGCCCTGCGCAGCGGTCATGACATCATCATCGCCGCAAAGGTCGCGGGAGACGGCGCCTTCCAGATGACCGAACGCAACGGCTCCGTGCGCCCCGCCCATGCGACGGCAGTCGGCAAAGTGCTTCTTGCCGCCATGGGCGACGGGCAATTGGCGCGCTACCTGGAGAGCGCTCCCTTCGCGGCCTTCACCGCGCGCACCATCACCGATGCCGAACGGCTGAGGGCGGAGATCACCAGCGTGCGCGCCGCGGGCATCGCCTATGACGACACCGAGTTCCACGACGAGGTCCGCTGCCTCGCCGTCCCCATCCGCGACTTCCGCGGCGAGGTAGTGGCGGCGGCCGGCGTGTCGGGTCCGGTCTGGCGCCTCAGCCTGCCGCGGCTGCACGAGCTCGCCGCGCAGGTGAAGGACACATGCGCGCTCATCTCCCGGGAGCTCGGCCACCGGTCCGGGACGCTCTGACACCCCAACGTCCCGCTGCAAGATAGGCCGTCCCCGGCTCCGCCGCCGGACGCTGCCGCACGCCCGCAACTCGAACCGCAAGGAAGCGCCTATGAACCGCACGCCGCCCACCGCGAGCTTCGGCATCAACACCTATTCCTACACCTTCAGCCGGCCGGCGGCCGCCTGTGTCCGCAGCGCGGCGGAGGCGGGCTATTGCGGCATCGAGCTGATGATCTATCCCGGCCATTTGTGGGAAGGCGCATCGGATGATGCCGGCCCGGCGGCGGTGCGGCGCGCGCTGGAGGAGACGGGGCTCGCGGCCGTATCGGTCAACGGTCCGAACATCGATCTCAACATCGCCGCGGCGGTGGAGGAGATGCGGGCCTATTCGCTGCGCACGCTGGAGAGCCATATCCGGATCGCCGGCGAGATCGGCGCGCGGTTCCTGGTCCTCGGCCCCGGCAAGGCCAACCCGCTGTTTCCGCTCGACCGGGGGATCCTCCTCGGCCACCTCTTCGCCGCGCTCGACCGCCTTCTCCCGCTCGCGGACCGCTGCGGCGTGAAGATCTCGGTCGAGAACATGCCCTTCGCCTTCCTACCCTCCGCCACCGACATCCTCGACGCGCTCGCGGCCTACGGCCATCCCGGCATCGGCGTCATCTATGACGTGGCCAATGCCCATTTCATCGGGGAAGACCCCTGCGCGGGCCTCCGGCTGGTGCAGCAGCGGCTCGACCTCGTCCACCTGTCGGACACCACGCGCACGCTCTACCGACACGATCCCATCGGCATGGGCGACGTGGATTTCGCCGCCGTGCCGCCGGTGCTGGCAGAGATCGGCTATGACCGCGCCACCATGCTGGAGATCATTTCCCGCAGGCCCGACGACGATATTGCCGAGGGCGCCGCGCGGCTCGCCGCCATGGGCTTCGGCCCGCCCTATGGTCCTGATGCCGGAGCCTGACCGCGCTCATCTACTGATACCCAAGGAGCCATGGGGGTCTCCCTTGGGGCGGGCCGGACCCAACGGATTGGGCCCCAACGCCCATCCCGACGCAAAACGGCGATGTAGGGTATGAAGTGAGACGCGAAGGAATACTGAACCGCGCCGGGTTTGTCGGAGGCTCCAACTCCTGAGAAGGTGGAGCCATGACGAGCAAGACGACGAACAAGTTTTCGCCTGAGGTGCGGGTCCGCGCGGTGCGGATGGTGCTGGACCACGAGGGCGAGCATCCATCCC
>NZ_JAYRPE010000053.1:0-135009 GCF_041911315.1 Xanthobacter sp.
CCCACCGATGAAATCGTTGCGCTCGGCGGTCTCGTCACGCTCCTCGAGCTCGATCGGCGGCGCATCGGGAATGTTGAAGCGCATGCCTGCGCCGCGACGGTCGGTGGCCGGGATCTGCAGCTTGATGAGCCGCTCGATGGACTTGAGATACGCCCTCTCCTCGTGATCGCAGAAGGAGATGGCGATGCCCTCGCGGCCGGCGCGCGCGGTGCGGCCGATGCGGTGCACGTAGCTCTCGGGCACGTTGGGCAGGTCGTAGTTGATGACGTGGCTGACGCCCGTCACGTCGATGCCGCGGGCGGCGATGTCGGTGGCGATCAGGGTGCGGATCTTGCCTTCGCGGAAGGCGAGGAGCACGCGGTCGCGCTGGTTCTGCGACTTGTTGCCGTGGATCGCCTCGGCGGCGATGCCGCACTTGGCGAGCACGCGCACCACCTTGTCCGCGCCATGCTTGGTGCGGGCGAAGACGAGGGCGCGGTCGATATCCTCGGTGGACAGCACCTCGGCGAGGAGCTGGCCCTTGTTGGGCTTGTCCACGTGGATGACGCGCTGCTCCACCCGGTCGGCGGTCTTGGCCACCGGGGTGACGGCGACGCGCACCGGATCATGCAGCATGCCGCCCGCCAGCTCGGCGATGGCCGGCGGCATGGTGGCGGAGAAGAACAGCGAGTGCCGCTTGTGCGGCAGCCGGCGCACGATGGCGCGGATGGCATGGACGAAGCCCATGTCCAGCATCTGGTCGGCCTCGTCGAGGACGAGCACCTCGACCTGATCCAGCTTCACCGCGTGGTTTTCCACGAGGTCCATGAGCCGGCCGGGGGTGGCCACGAGCACGTCAACGCCGCGGGCAAGGGCCCGGATCTGCCGGCCCATCGGCACGCCGCCGATGGCGAGCGTGACCGAGATGTTGGCGTGGCGGCCGAACTTCTCGAAATTGTCCACGATCTGGCCGGACAATTCGCGGGTCGGCGAGAGCACCAGCGCACGGACGGACTTGGGGTCCGGACGGCGGGGATGGCGCACGAGGCGGTCGAGGATGGGAAGGGCGAAGGCAGCGGTCTTGCCGGTGCCGGTCTGGGCGATGCCGATCAGGTCGCGGCCGTTGAGGACCTGCGGGATGGCTTCAGCCTGGATGGGGGTGGGAGTGACGTGATTCGCTTCGGTAAGGGCGCGAACGATGGGCTCGGCAAGGCCGAGGCTCGAAAAAGAGGTCAAGCTCTGACTTTCATATGCGAGCGGCACCGGCGCAGCCTTTTGGGCGCGGCGCGGCTCGCGGGATTTCGACATCCCGCGTGGCCAGGGGTGTCCAGGGCAAAAGATGATATCGGGCAAAGCCGCTTGCGATGCCTCACCGACGAAACGCCATGTCACGGCGTCGTCCAGATCGAAGCTCCAGCGGTCTCCGCTACGCGGCCCGAGCGCGCTAAGGGGAGGAAAGCAACTGCCTCCATCGGCGCGATGCACCGCATATGGACGAGACCCGTGACGATTTCAAGGCGAATGGTTGGGCAGGCGCAGCTTTGTCGGCTGCCGGATGCGCCCCGTGGCGCCATTTCGCCCGAATGTGCGTCCAGAAGGTAAGGAACCAGCAGGCGCCGCGGGAGTAGAATGCGGCGGGGCCGTAGGCCCGGGAGCCGCGACACCGATCCTTGCGGCAGGAGAAGACATGTTCGATCTGTCCGCCATTGTCGCCACCACCACCGCCTTCGTCGAGCAGCACCATTATCTCGCGCCGGCCGTGGTGTTCGGGCTCGCCTTCGGGGAATCGCTGGCGCTGATCTCCTTCTTCATTCCCGCCACCGTTCTGCTGCTCGCCATCGGCGCGCTGATCGAGGCGGCGGGGCTGCACTTCTTCCCCATCTGGCTCGCCGCCGCCGCAGGCGCGGCGCTGGGCGACGCGGTCTCCTACTGGTTCGGCTTCCACTACAAGGAGCGTGCGAAGGACTTCTGGCCGCTCTCGCGCCGGCCGGACCTCGTGGCCCGCGCCGAGGACTTCTTCCAGCGCTTCGGCATTTGGGGCGTCGCCATCGGCCGCTTCTTCGGCCCCCTGCGCGCCGTGGTGCCGCTGATCGCGGGCGTGCTGGCCATGCGCCAGACCCACTTCCAGGTGGCCAACGTCGCGAGCGCCGGCCTGTGGGCCTTCGCCATGCTCGCACCCGGCGCCGCCGCGCTGAAGCTGATGGGCTTCTGAGCGCGCCACGGCCTGTGCGCGGCTTCATGCCGCACTGCAGCAAAGACGATCCCACGCCAGCGCCTTGGCGGTATCCTGAACCGCTTTCGGCCCGTAGGTGCCCCTTCGGAAGGGGCGGGCCTATTGTCTCGCAGCGGCATCCTGTATATCGATGGACATATCACAGGCCCATTGCCGAGGTGCCATTGCCATGTCCGGATTTCCCGCCTCCTTTCTTGCCTCCCGCCGCCTGATCGTTGGTCTCGTCCTCTCGGCGTTTGCCGTCGCGCCACTGCCCGCGGCCGCGCAGGAGACCGTGACCGTGTTCGCCGCCGCGAGCCTCACCAACGCGATGCAGGACATCGCCAAGGCCTATGAGGCCAAGGGCAGCAAGGACGCCATCAAGTTCTCCTTCGCCGCCTCCTCGGCGCTGGCCAAGCAGATGGAGGCCGGCGCGCCCGCCAACATCTTCGCCTCCGCCGACCTGAAGTGGATGGACTATACCGACGGCAAGGGCCTGACCCTGCCCGCCACCCGCGTGAAGCTGCTCGGCAACGAGCTGGTGCTGGTCGCCCCCGCCGACAAGGCAAAGCCGGTGACCATCTCCAAGAGCCTCGATGTGGACGCCCTCCTCGGCCCCAACGGCCGGATCGCCACCGGCCTCACCGACAGCGTGCCGGTGGGCGTCTACACCAAGCAGGCATTCACCAATCTCGGCCTGTGGGACAAGATCGCCCCCCGCATCGTCGGTGCTGAGAGCGTGCGCGCGGCGCTGGCGCTGGTGGAGCGCGGCGAGGTGCCCTACGGCGTCGTCTATGCCACCGACGCCGCCATCGCCAAGAATGTGAAGGTGGTCGCGACCTTCCCGGCCGACAGCTATCCGCCCGTCGATTACCCCTTCGCCCTCGTGAAGGGCCAGGACACCCCCGCCGCCAAGGCCTTCTTCGCCTTCATCCAGAGCCCCGAGGCCAAGGCCATCTTCAAGAAGTACGGCTTCTCGGTGAACTGATCCGCCCGGCGCGGGGCAGCATGCAGCGGAACGGGAATTGCTTATTGGGGGCAAAAGACCGAGCCTGATCTGGAGCGAGGCGAGGCCTTTTCGCAGGCGGATTTGTTCGAGATGTTGCTCACTCCCGAAGAATGGACGGCCGTGCGGCTGAGCCTGGAGGTGGCCTTCTGGGCCACCCTCTGCAGCCTGCCGCCGGCCATTCTCATTGGCTGGGTGCTCGCCCGGTTCGAATTTCCCGGCAAGGGCATCTTCGACGGCATCGTCCATTTGCCCCTCGTGCTGCCCAAGGTGGTGGTGGGCTATCTGCTGCTCATCACCCTCGGCAATCGCGGCTATCTCGGCCAGTATCTCCACGAGTGGTTCGGCATCTCGCTGATCTTCTCCACGGCCGGCGCCACGGTGGCGGCGGCGGTGGTGAGCTTCCCGCTCACGGTCAACGCCATCCGCCTCGCCATCGGCGGCATCGACAAGGGCATCGAGACCGCGGCGCGGACCCTGGGCGCCAGCAGGCTCGATGCCTTCTTCACCGTGACCTTGCCGCTGATGATGCCCGGCGTGCTCTCCGGCTGCCTCATCTCGCTGGCCTCGGCGCTGGGCGAGTTCGGCGCCACCATCACCTTCGTCTCCAATGTGGAAGGCCAGACGCGGACCATCCCGCTCGCCATCTACAGCGCCACCCACATGCCCGACGGCGACGCCATGGCCCTGCGCCTCACGGTGGTCTCGGTGGTCCTCGCCCTCGGCTCCCTCATGCTGGCGGAGATGGCGGACAAGCGCATCCGCGTGGCGCTGGGCCAGATATGATCGAGATCGACGTTTCCCTCGCCCGCTCCACCGGCTTTCACCTGAAGGCGGATCTCCGGGCACCCGAGAGGGGCGTGACGGCCCTGTTCGGCCGCTCCGGCTGCGGCAAGACCACGATCATCCAGATGGTCGCCGGCTCGCTGACGCCGGACAGCGGGCACATCCGCGTCGGCGACACGGTGTTCTACGACAGGCAGGCAGGCATCAACCTGCCCATGGAGCAGCGCGCGGTCGGCTACGTGTTCCAGGACGCGCGGCTGTTCCCGCACATGACCATCGAGAACAACCTGCGCTACGGCGAGCGCCGCACCCGGCGGCCGCGCACCATCCAGTTCGATGCCGTGGTGGAGATGCTGGGCGTCGGCCACCTGCTGAAGCGCCGGCCGCACACCCTGTCCGGCGGCGAGAAGCAGCGCATCGCCATCGGCCGCGCGCTCCTGTCCCAGCCCCGCCTCCTGCTGATGGACGAGCCCCTCGCCTCGCTGGACGAGATGCGCAAGGGCGAGATCCTGCCTTATCTGGAGCGGCTTCGGGACGAGCTGAACCTGCCCATCCTCTATGTCAGCCACTCCATCGAGGAGGTGCTGCGCCTCGCGGACGCGGTGGCGGCGCTTTCGGACGGCAAGGTCATCGCCTGCGGCCCCCTCGCCGACGTGCTGTCGCGGCCCGAGCTGCTGCCGGTGATCGGCCGCTTCGACATCGGCACCATCCTCGACTGCACGGTGACGGCGCACGACCCGGACCTCGGCCTCTCCACCGTCTCGTTCGCCGATGGTGAATTGCGGGTGCCGCTGGTGGGCCGGCCGGTGGGGGCACCGGCGCGGGCGCGCATCCGCTCGCGCGACGTGTCCCTGTCCCTGTCGCGGCCCATGGACGTGTCGGTGACGAACCGGATTTCCGGCACCATTTCCGCCATCACCCGGGCGGAAGGCCCGTTCTCCGAAGTGGAACTGGCGCTGTCCGCCGGCCGCCTCAGCTCGCTGGTGACGCAGGAAAGCGTGCTGCGCCTGGGCCTTGAGCCCGGCATGCAGGTTTGGGCGATGATCAAGGCGGTGACAGTGGACAGCCGGCCAATGGGCTTCCACTCACCGGGCGCGGAGATCGTCAGCCCGCCTGCTTCACGGCCGGCCCGGCCAGCTGCGAATCCGCCTCAGGATCCCCCGGCTCTGCGTCTGATTTCGGGTGGTAATCCGCCGCAAGGGCGGACGTGAGCTCGTCCAGCGCCCCGCTGGTGGCCTTCGCCGCCTGCCGCTCCATGGCGCGATAGAGCGCGATCACCCGCTCGCCGAAGGCCGTGACCTCGGTGCCGGCGCCCCGCCGCCCGGGGAAGGTGACGATCACGCGCTGCTCGAACATGCGGTCCAGTTCGTCCACCAGCAGCCAGGCGCGGCGATAGCTCATGCCGATGGCCTTGGCGGCGGCCAGAATCGAGTGATGCTCGCGGATCGCCTCCAGCAGCTTGATCTTGCCCGGCCCGAGGCGCCGGCCGTCGGCGAAGTCCACGCGCAGGAACAGGCGGGTGCCGTCCCGGCCCTGTCCGGCCTTGGTGCGGCTGTCCTTGCTGCTCGTTCCGCCGCTCATGTGCTTCTCCTCGGATGCCGCCCGGCGTTCCGCCTGCGCCGCGTGTCCCGGAGCCCGGAACATCGCGCGTCAGCATACCGGAAGGCGGAGACCGCGGAAACGCCGGCGGGCACCGGAAAGCGCGTCGAGCACTCAGGCGCGGGAAACGTGGCCGCCGGCCGAGCGGCCGGCGCTCTGCCGGCGCGGAGCCGAAGCGAGGCGGCCGTTGACGATGGCCGACAGGCCGAGAATGACCGCCACCGTCGCCACATAGGCGATCACCTGCATGCCCGTGGGCTCGGCGCGGTAGCCGATGAGCGTGCGCAGCACACGGCCCAGCGCGCTGTCGTCCGCCAGCAGCCAGCTCGAATTCCACACCGGCTCCGCCAGCGACTGGATGAAGCCGGCATCCTGCAGGATGCCCACCACCTGCGCGGCAAGGCCGGCGGCGAGAAGCGTGATGAGGACGGACGTCACCTTGAACAGATGCTTGAGCGGGATCGCCACGAGGCCGCGATAGAGCAGCAGCGAGAGGGCAGCACCCGCCGCCAGACCGCCAAGACCGCCGAGCACGATCGCACCGGGCGAATCGGCGCCCGTGCTGGCGATGCCATAGAGGAAGAGCACGATCTCCACGCCCTCGCGCAGCACGGCCATGCCGACGACGATGGCCAGCGCGGCGAGCGGCTTGCGCCCCTCCTTCACGTCGCGGCCGACCTCCCGCATCTCCATGACCATGTGCTTGCCGTGGCTCGCCATCCAGACGACCGTCCACACCAGCATGACCACCGCGACGGAAAGGATGGCGGCATTCAGGATGTCCTGCCCGGAGCCGTCGAAGGTGGAGGCGATGGTATCGGCGAAGAGGGCGAGGACCGCAGAGCCGGCGATGCCGCCGAGAATGCCGAGGCTGATCCACAGGCCGCGATGGCGGATGCCCTCGGAGGCGGCGAGCACCACGCCGGTGACGATGCCGGCCTCGAGGACTTCACGAAAAACGATCAGAAGCGCGGCAATCATCGCGGCCTGTCCTTTTTGTCCCCGACGGCCGCTGCCGGCACGCACGAGCGGGCATAAACGCTGCCCTGATGGCCTTCGCCCTTCGGGAGAGATCGCCGTCGGAACGAAAACCAATTGAATATGACGAAACCTTATCACCCGCCGGCAGGCCCTGTCACCGCAGCGGCAGAGGTTTGGAATTGTTCAAATGAAAAGCTGCGCGCCTGCTCGGCGGCCATTGAGACTATAGTTCAAGGGCGCCGGCATCCGGCCCGCGAACCCGCCGTGTCCAGCGTTTGCAGCCGGGCGCGACGAAACGGCCCGACGAGGCACGGATACAGAGTGACGTAACGTCTTCTACTAAGGGGTGCGTCGCTTTGACTTGGGAGAGACAAGTCGAGGCCCCGCACTCTGGACATGGAACAATTCCATTATTGTCTCAAGCGCTTGCCCGCCATCGGCCCGGCTCATACTCTCCGCCGCGATGGGGCAATGGCCCCGGTTCCGGTTTTCGAATTTCAAGGAGAGAAGGTCGATGCGCGCGCATTTTCTCGGCGCCGTCATCGCGTCAGTCGCAGCCTTCGCGAGCCCCGTGCTCGCGGATGCGCCGAAGCCGCGTGATGTGATTGTCCACTACGCCGACCTCGCCGAGGTGATGTACGGCTCGTCCGCCGCCACGGCCAAGGACATGCAGAAGGCCATCGACGCCTTCCTCGCCGCCCCCAGCGCCGACAGCCTGGGCAAGGCACGCGATGCGTGGAAGGCGGCCCGCGTCTACTACCAGCAGACCGAGGCCTTCCGCTTCGGCAACAAGATCATCGACGAATGGGAAGGCAATGTGAACGCCTGGCCGCTCGACGAAGGCCTGATCGACTACGTGGACAAGAAGAGCTACGGCGAGAAGTCCGACGAGAACCCGCTCTACACCGCCAACGTGATCGCCTCGAAGTCCATCCGCATCGGCAAGAAGACGGTGGACGTCACCAAGATCACGCCCAAGCTGCTGCACGAGCTGAATTCGGCCGGCGGCGTCGAGGCGAACGTGGGCTCCGGCTGGCACGCCATCGAATTCCTGCTGTGGGGCCAGAACCTCCACAATGCGACGCCCAGCCAGGGCCAGCGCCCCTACACCGACTATGACCTGAAGAACTGCACCAACGGCAATTGCGACCGTCGCGGCGAGTATCTCAAGGTCGCCACCCAGACGCTGGTCGCCGATCTCGACGAGATGACCGGCCTGTGGGGCGCCAAGGGCAAGGCCCGCGCCGCGCTCATCAAGAAGAACGACAAGGCCGGCCTTGCCACCATCTTCACCGGCCTCGGCTCTCTCTCCTACGGCGAGCTTGCCGGCGAGCGCATGAAGCTCGGCCTCATCCTCCATGATCCGGAGGAGGCGCACGACTGCTTCTCCAACAACACCCAGAACGCGCACTATTACGACGAAGTGGGCATCCGCGACGTCTATTACGGCACCTTCGTGAAGCCGGACGGCTCCAAGGTCACCGGCCCCTCGGTCGCCGACCTCATCCGCGCCGCCGACCCGAAGATCGCCGACGAGATCGACGCCAAGTCCGACGCTGCCCTCGCGGCCCTCAAGGCCCTGAAGGACGTGGCGGATTCCGGCGAGATCACCTACGACAAGATGCTGGAAGAGGGGAATACCAAGGGCGCCAAGCTGATCCAGGACGGCGTGGACGCCCTCGTGGCCCAGGCCCACGCCATCGAGCGCGGCGTCTCGGCCCTCAAGCTCCAGATCAAGATGGAAGGCTCCAAGAGCCTGGACGACCCGAAGAACGTGAAGAAGAAGTGAGACCATGACGATGGGACGGACGCGATGATCTCGCGTCGGGCGCTGCTGGCCGGCGCAGCGGCTGCGGGGGCGGTGGGGTTCGCCCCCTCCGCCCTCGGCCGCGTGCCGGCCTCCGTGGACACCCTGCCTAAGAGCGCGCCGGTGCGCCGGCTCGCCCTCTCGGCGGCGGAAATGGAAATGCCGCTGCTCGGGCCGGGCAAGCCGGTGACGAAGGGCTTCTGCGCCTACAACGGCACGCCCTTCCTCACCCTGCGCGCGCCGGTGGGCACGCGGCTGATGGTGGATTTCGAGAACCGCCTGCCGGACCTTACCACCGTCCACTGGCACGGCGTGCGCGTGCCCTATCTCTCGGATGGCGTCTCGCCCATCACCCAGGCGCCGATCCCGGCGGGCAGCACCTTCACCTACAATGTGCCGCTGCCCGATCCGGGCTTCTATTTCTTCCATCCCCATTGCGACGAAACCGGCCAGGTGGGCCGTGGCCTCGTCGGCCTGCTCGTGGTGGACGATCCGGCCGAGGCGAAGCTCGGCTTCGATGCCGAGCACTTCATCGTGGTGAAGGACTGGCGGCTCGACGAAAAGGACGGCCGCTGGCTGGAGATGTTCACCGACGAGGGGGCCTCCACCGCCGGCACCTTCGGCACGGTGCGCGCCACCAACGGCTCCATCGTGCCGCCCCGCGTCGAGGCGCCGGCCTATGGCGACGTGCGGCTCAGGGTGATCGTCGCAGATTCCACCCGCACCATCGATTTCGGCTGCGAGACGGAAGACGCGGCCATCATCGCCATCGACGGTCAGGCGCTGACACCCCTCCCCTTCTCCAAGCTGCCGAACGAGATCTGGCGCATGGGCCCGGCCATGCGCATCGACGTGCATGTGCGCATGCCCGGCCCCGGCGAGGAGGTGAAGGTCTACGACTACCGCACCGCCGAACCCTATCTGCTCACCACGCTGGTCGGCGTGGACGCTCCCGGGAGCAAGCCGGGCCGCAAGAAGACCGCCTTCCGCCCCAAGGCGCTGCCCCCCGCCAAGGTGCCGCTGCCGGACGTGAAGCGCGCCAGCCGCATCGACTATCTCGTGCAGACCGCCGCCGGCCCCATCGTGAGCGGCGATCCCCTGCCGCCGGACGATCCGCTGGCCAAGGCGCTGATTGCCTCGGCCTGCGTCGGCAGCAAGACCTTCTGGGCCATCAACCGCAATTCCTGGGGCGCCGGCGCGGACCTGCGCCTGCCGCCGCCGCTGGCGACGCTGAAGGACGGGGCGAGCTACATCGTCTCCATCACCAACGTCACCAAGCACGTCCACCCCATGCATCTGCACGGGCATGTTTTCCGCGTGCTGTCCTCCTCCAAGAAGAAGGACATCCCGCCCTATCTCGCCGATACGGTCATGACCGAGCCCAACGAGACGGTGGAGATCGCCTTCCGCGCCACCAGCGGCGACTGGGTGTTCCACTGCCACATCCTGGAGCACATGGATTCCGGTCTCATGGGCTGGATCAGGGTGGTGTGAGGATGCGCGTGCGTCTTCTCCTCGCGTTGCTCGCTGCCCTCTCCGCGACGCCCGCTGCCGCCGAGACCTTGGACAAGCTGGACCTCGCGATTGGCAAGGCCCTGTTCAAGCGCCCCTGGGTGCCTGCCCCAGCCTCGACCCGGGGCGATGACGGACTCGGCCCCCTGTTCGACGCCCGCTCCTGTGCCACCTGCCATCCCGCCGACCGCCGCGCCCCCGCGCGTCTGGAGAACGGCACGGCGGAGCGCGGCTTCGTGCTGATGATCGGACGGCCGGATGGCAGCGGCGATCCCGTCTACGGCCGCCGGTTCCAGATCGATGCGGTGCCCGGCATTCCAAGCGAGGGGATGATCGGCGTCACCGACACCCCGCTGCCGGACGGCCGCATCGCCCGCAAACCGCACCCCGAGGCGCTGGGCTATGGCCCGCTCGATCCCGCGAGCGGCCTGTCTCTCCGCGTCGGGCCGGACCTCAAGGGCCGCGGGGCGCTCGCCGCCGTGCCTGATGCCGCCATCCTCGAGGTGGAGCGGGAGCAGGCGAAGGGCAAAGACGGCGTGAAGGGCATGGCGCGGCGTGTGACGCAGGCCGACGGCAGCACCGCCATTGGCCGCTTCGGCTGGAAGGCCTCGCAGCCGACCCTCGCCGGCCAGTCGGCGGAGGCCTTCTTCCTCGATCTCGGCCTCTCCAACCGCTTCCATCCCGAGCCTTGGGGCGATTGCACGCCCACCCAGACCGCCTGCCGGCAGGCCCTCCACGGCAATGCCAATGCCACCTCCGGGGATGCGGACGACGAACTGGAAATCGGCTCGGCGGTCCTCGACAGGGTGGTGGCCTATGTGGCGTCCCTGCCGCAGCCCGAGCCCGAAGACCTGCCCAAGGCCGAGGGCAAGCGCGGCGCGGCGCTGTTCGCCTCCACCGGCTGCGCCCAGTGCCATCGGCCGTCTTTGCCCACTGCCGACGGCGAAGCGCGCATGTACACCGATCTTCTGCTGCACGAGATGGGGCCGGACCTCGGCGACACCATGCCGGAGCCCGGTGTGGGCGCCTCGCAATGGCGCACTGCGCCCCTCGCCGGCCTCTCCGATGCGCTCGCCGCCAACACCGGCCTGCTGCACGATGGCCGCGCGCGCACGTTGGAGGAGGCGATTGCCTGGCACGGCGGCGAGGCGGCCACCGCACAGCGGCGCTTCGGCGCGCTTCCGCCCAAGGACAGGGCGGCGCTGGTGCGGTACGTTTCTTCCCTGTGATTTTTGCCGGCCGCAGCCGGTGTGGGCCTGATATTGCGGATCGACGTCATGATTGAAGCCACGCGCCGTTCTTCCTTCCGCCTTGCTGGCGCGGCCCTCGCCGCCATGCTCGCTTTTGGGACAGGCCCCGCCGTTGCGGCCGATCCGAAGCTCGATCCCGTGCCGCTCATCGAGGGCTGGCTCTTGCCGCGCTACGATGCGCTGGTTGCTGCCACCGCCGCGCAGGCGAAGGCCTGGGCCGCCTTCTGCCCCGCCCCCTCGGCGGCCGGCGTGGCGCCGCTCAAGGAGGCCTATGGCAAGGCGGCGGATGCGTGGAACGCGGTGGAGTTCGTCACCTTCGGCCCCATCACCCTGTCGCTCCGGGCCGACCGCATCTCCTTCTTCCCGGACCGGCGCAACGGCATCAGCCGCGGGCTGTCCGAGATCATCGCCGACAGCGATCCCGCCCGCCTCGCGCCCGAGCGCTTCATGCAGTCGAGCGCGGCGGTGCAGGGCCTGCCGGCGCTGGAGCGGCTGCTCTATGAGGAGGGCGCCGCCGAGGCGCTGGTCGCAGGCCCCGAGGCGGCACGGCGCTGCGCGCTCGGCACCGCCATCGCCAACAATCTCGCCACCATCACCGGCGAAATCCGCACCGCGTGGGGCGACAAATCCACCGGCGCGCTGGGCGCCATCGTCTCCGGCAAGGGCGACCCGGCCCTGTTCCCGGATGTGGGCGCCCTGCCCGGCATGATCCTCACCGACCTGTCCGGCGCCTACCAGCGCGTGACCGACACCAAGCTGCTGCCCGTGCTCGGCGCCGGCCCTGCCGATGCGAAGCCGACGGTCGCCGACAACTGGCGCTCCGGCCGCTCCGGCCGCGTCGCCGCGAACATGATCCACAGCGCCGATGCCCTCCTCGTCGCCGTGGGCACGCAGATGCCGAGCCGGCCGCAATTCGTGGTCAACAAAGCCGCCACCGCCGCTGATGCCGCCGCCGACAAGCTGCCTGCCGACATCGGCGCCGCAGCCGCCACCGCATCGGGTGCGCAGGGCATCCACGCGACCATCAAGACCTTCAAGGCGGCGCAGCTCGCCGTCTACAAACCCATCGCGTCCTATTTCGGCATCTCGCTGGGCTTCAACGCCCTCGATGGCGACTGAGGCCATGGCGACGGACATGCGCGGCCGCCTCGACCATCCCCCGCTCATTGGCCGGCGCGGCCTGCTGCTCGGCGGCGCCGCGCTCCTCGCAGCCTCCACCTTGCCGGGCGGCCTGCGCGCCGCCGAACTGGATGAAGGCTGGCTGGCGACGGCGGGCGTGGGCGAGGGGTTCGCCGCAGTCGGCCTCGACACCAGCTTCGCGGCCACACCGGAGGCCCCCTCCGACGCCCGGCTGCATGGCATCGAGGCGAGCCCCGTCGGGCCGCTCGCGGTGGCGGTGGGGCGGCGGCCGGGGCGCATCGCTTTGGTGTTCGACCGCCGCAAGGGTGGCGTGGTCGCGCGCTTCGGGCCGGGCGAAGGCCGCGTCTTTTCCGGCCATGGCCGCTTCACGGCGGACGGCCGGCTGCTCCTGACCAACGAGATCGAGCATCCCGCGGACGGCGTTCGCGCCATGGGCCGGGGCGTGGTGGCGGTGCGGGCGGTGGACGGCGGCTTTGCCATCCGCGACGAATGGCCGAGCGGCGGCGACGGCCCGCATGATCTCATGCGCTCGGGCGCTGCCCTGGTCATCGCCAATGGCGGCATCGAGCCCAACACGCCGGAGGCGCGCGACGCCGAGGTGACGGGCTCCGGCGTCACCCTCGTCGATCCCACAACCGGCGCCGTGCGCGGCGAAGGCAAGCTCTCCGCCGACCTCGCCAGCCTGTCGCTCCGCCACCTCGCCCGCGACGGCAATGGCAGCACCGTGGTGGCGGCGCAGGACCTCTTGAAGGACGGGGAGGCCCGCCCCCTCCTCTTCCGCATCGCCGCCGATGGCGCGCTCACCCCCTTCGACGCGCCGGACGAGGCGTGGCGGGCGCTGCGGGGATATGTGGGCTCGGTGGCCTATGACCCCTCCGGCCGCTTCGTCGCCTGCGCAACCCCGCGCGGCAATCAGGTCGCCGTCTGGCAGGCGGACGGCCGCTATATCGGCGCGGTGCCCCTCACCGATGGCTGCGGCCTCGCGGCCGGTGCGGAGGCAGGCACCTTCGTCGCCGCGTCCGGCTATGGGGAAGTGATCGCGGTGAAGGCCGCGCCCGAGGGCGTCGCCATCACCGCGCGGCGCACCGGCGGGCCGCGCTACGACAACCACATGGTGCGGATCGGCTGATTTTCACCGGTGGTTTTCACCTGGGCTCACGCAACCTTCCCGGTTTTGCGCCATTATCCCCGGCGAGCCCATGGCGGGCAGCGGGAGAATGGCGATGAACTGGGTCGTGCTTGTCGGCAGCGTTCGCAAGGGGTCCCTCAATGCCGCGCTCGCCCGCGCACTGGCCGGCATCGCGCCGGAGGGGACGACGCTCACGATTCTGCCCTCCGTCGCGGAATTCCCCATCTATGACGGGGACATCGAGGCGGAAGGCTTTCCCGCCCAGGTGACGGCCATGGGGGAGACGGTGGCGGCGGCGGATGCGCTGGTGATCGTCACGCCGGAATACAATTACTCGGTTCCGGGCGGCCTCAAGAATGCGATCGACTGGCTCTCGCGCCTGAAGCCGCAGCCGCTCGCCGGCAAGCCCACCCTCATCATGTCGGCCTCGCCCAGCACCATGGGGGGCGGGCGCGCGCAATATCACCTGCGGCAGGTGCTGGTGGCGCTCAACGCCCACGTCATGAACGTACCGGAGGTGATGGTCGCCCAGGCCCACACCAAGATCGCCGACGGCATCGTCACTGACCAGGGCACGCTGGACTTCGTGAAGAAGCAGCTTTCCGCCTTCGCGACCTTCGTGAAGAAGGCGCAGGCGGGGGATGCCGCGGGCTGAGGCCCGCTCAGCCCTCCGCGTATTCCGCGTAGGACATGGGCGTCTCGTAGACCCGCACGGACGCGAGCGTGGGCAGGAGCGGCTTCATCCGCGTCCAGATCCACGCCGCGATGATCTCGGCGGTGGGGTTCTCCAGTCCTTCGACGTCGTTGAGGCAATAATGGTCCAGCTGCTTCAGCAGCGGGCCGAAGGCGTTCTCCACGTCGAAGAAGTCCACCACGAAGCCGGTCACGGGGTCCACCGGCCCCTCCAGCGCGAGGTCCACGCGATAGGAATGGCCGTGCACGCGCCGGCAGCGGTGGGTTTCCGGCACGTTGGGCAGAAAGTGCGCGGCCTCGAAGGTGAAGCCCTGGGTGATCCGCACGCGGCCGGGCAGCGCCGCCGGGGTGTCAGGGGTGGTCATGGAATTCCGATCATCTTGTGGGTCTGGACGGACAGGCGCCAGCGCGGATTGGCGAGGCAATAGGCCACCGCCGCATCGGTGTTCGCGCGGCGATCCGGCCCGTCCATGGGCTGGAGGAAGAAATTGGCGAAGGGGAGGCCCGCAACCTCGGCGGGATCGAGCCCGGCCTGCGGGAAGACGAGCTTCAGCTCGTGCCCCGCGCGCTGCTTCAGCTCGGTGCCGGCCTTGGGGCTGACGCAGATCCAGTCGAGCCCCTCAGGCGCGGCAACCGTTCCGTTGGTCTCGACGGCGATCTCGAAGCCCCGCGCATGCACCGCCGCGATGGCGGCAGGATCGAGCTGAAGCAATGGCTCCCCACCGGTGAAGACGACGAAGCGGCGCTCGGCGCCGGCGTGGCCCCACACGGCAGCGATGGCGTCGGCCAGGGCTGCGGCATCGGCGAAGCGGCCCCCGCCCTCGCCATCCATGCCGACGAAATCCGTGTCGCAGAAACGGCATTGGGCTGAGGCGCGATCCTCCTCCCGCCCGGACCACAGGTTGCACCCCGCGAACCGGCAGAAGACGGCAGCACGCCCCGCCTGCGCCCCCTCCCCCTGCAGGGTGAGGAACATTTCCTTGACTGAATAGGCCATGAGGCGACGCCTTTAGACCGAACACGCCCGCGAGGGAAGCGCCGGCCCGGCATGGCACATCCGCGAAAGGCTCGCCGGCCTGGCCCTATTGCGCCGGGGCAGAGGCCGGCTGGGCGGTGGCCGGCAGCGCAGGGCCGGCCGACTGTGCTGCCCGCGCCGGATCGAGGCCGGTGATGCGCACGCCCTGCAATTGCACGGTATCGGCGGTCGCGGTGCCCTTGGCGCCGGCAATGGCGCTCTGCAACTGGGGCGCCATCGCCGCGAGTTGCGCGAACTTGCCGTGGTTGAAGCTGTCGAGGGCCTCCACGTTGGTCATGTCCACCACGACGGCGCCCAGACCAACGAGTTCGGTGTCGTTGGCGTATTCGCCGAGCCGCGGCTTCTTGCCGGCGAGGAAGTCGGAAAAGCCGAGCGCCTTGTCGTCGCGGGAGACGACGACGACGAACGGCTTCGGCGGCTTGCCGAAGCGCCGGAGCTGGGTCTTGAACACGTCCACGTCGATGTCGGGCGCGGCGAGGATGATGTCGCCGATCTTGTTGAGCGGCAGGGTCTTGCCGGAGATACGGATCTGGCGGAGGGCCTCCACCGTCAGCCAGTTGCCCATGGAATGGGCGAGGATGCTCACCTGTTCCGCGCCGCTGCCGAAGGCGAGGCGGATGGTTTCCTCCAGCTGGTCGCGGGCGGCGGTGGCGCTGTTGTTGTCATAGACATAGCCCTCGGTGGTCGCCCGCGAGGCCCACGTGAAGAGGACGGGAACGGCCGACGCATCGGAATCCGTCGCCATCTGCGCGAGGCGGTAGAGCGCCTCGGAGAACATGGTGTTGTAGCCATGCACGAAGATGAAGACCTTGCGCTTGCCGGCCGGCCGGCGGGCCAGCTCGCTCTTCAGGTCGCGCAGGAACTCGCTTTCGGTGTCGCGATAGACGGCCTCCCGCACCACCATGTCGGTGGTGGGATTGCCGAGGCCGTTCTTGGGCCACTCGATCTCACCCGGCTTGTGCGTGGGCGGAACCGAGAGGTCGATCTTCGCGAAATTGAGCTGGGCGGAGCGCTCGCCGTTGAAGAAGACGCCGGCGCGCGGATCGCGCTCGCGGGTGGAGGCGACGAGGATCACCTGCTCGCGCGCGCCTTCCGCCAGCGGAGCGGAGACCGGGACGAGCGCATCGATGCCGGGGCGGTCGGAGCAGCCGGCGACGAGCATCACCACGGCCGCGGCTGCCGTCAGGCGCACAAACAGATTGCGCTGCGTCATGCGCCACATCCCCCGAAATCTGCCGCTTGCAAGTGCATGCCCCCCGCATGGAAGGACTTTCTTGGCACAAACAATGAGGCGGATGAACGGCGATCGCGGGAAATGCTGAACACCGGTGAAATGGTGCCATCGCGGCCACGCTCCCGGTTACCACAAATTGCATGAGAGAGGCGACCGAGCCCTATTCCATCCAATCGACTTGCAAATTGGCAAGCCCAGATTGCGCCCGTGGTTCTCGTACCGGAGGGGCTGTCCGCCTATCTCTGGCGCCAGACAGATACGAGGCTCCGCACGCCGGAGGAGGACGCCATGCAGAACATCACCGAGACCACCGGGCCGCTCACCGGACTTCACCACGTCACGGCCATCACGGCCGACGCGCCCTACAACCATCGCTTCTACACCCAGACGCTCGGCATGCGCCTCGTGAAGAAGACGGTGAATCAGGACGACGTGTCTGCCTATCACCTCTTCTATGCCGATGGGGAAGCCAACCCCGGCACCGACCTCACCTTCTTCGACTGGCCGGTGCCGCGCGAGCACCGGGGCAGCCATGCCGCCGTGCGCACCTCGCTGCGGGTGCGGGACGAGGCGGCGCTGGAATACTGGGCCGCGCGCCTCACCGACGCCGGTGTCGCCCATGCCGGCATCGAGACCCGCGACGACCGTCACCAGCTTCCGTTCGAGGACCGCGAAGGCCAGCGCCTCGCCTTGATCGTGGATGACGGCAAGGGGCCGGGCGTGCCCTGGGCGAAGAGCCCGGTGCCGGAGGCGCACCAGATCCGTGGCCTCGGGCCGATTCTGATCTCGGTGCCGGACCTCGCGCCCACCGCCGCCGTGCTCATCCACGTGATGGGCATGAAGGAAGTGCGCACCTATGCCGCCGAGGATGGCCGCGCCATCCATGTGTTCGAGATGGGCGCGGGCGGCCCCGCCGCCGAGGTGCATGTGAAGGTGGAGCCGGGCCTCTCCCCCGCCGGTCAGGGCGCGGGCGCGGTGCACCATGTGGCTTTCCGCGTCACCACCTTCGACCAGTACGAGGAATGGGCGCGGCGGCTGAAGGAGCTGCGCATTCCCAATAGCGGCATGGTGGATCGCTTCTACTTCCGCTCGCTCTATTTCCGCGAGCCCAACGGCGTGCTGTTCGAACTGGCCACCGACGGTCCGGGATTTGCGGCCGACGAGGATGCCGCCCATCTGGGCGAACGCCTCGCCCTGCCGCCCTTCCTGGAAGGCCGCCGCAGCGCCATCGAGGCCGGCCTCAAGCCGCTCTGAGGGCAGCTCCAAACGCAAAAAAGGCCGGCCGGACGGGGAGATCCCGTCCGGCCGGCCTTTTGTTTGCGTCTCAGGCGGGCGTCAGGCCCGCTCTTCCAGCGGATGCGTGCGCAGCCGCATGGGATCGTAGAAGGGGGTGCGCACCACGTTGGCCTCGAAGCTCTCGTCCCCGTCCACCACGGTGAGCGCGGTGCCGAGCGCGGTGACGTCGGGCCGCAGCGAGACCAGCGCCAGCGACTTCATGAGGTGGCGGCTGTAGGTGGTGGAATTCACCACGCCCACCTCGGCGCCATCCTTGAAGATCTTCGCGCCGGGCGTGATCGCCTTCGCCGCCAGCACCTCGAGCCCGGCCTGATGGGTGCGCTCGGTGCCCTTCCGGGCAAGAAGAGCGGCCTTGCCGCGGAAGTCCGGCTTGGAGAGGTCCACCGACCAGTCCATCAGCACCTCGAAGGGCGTGGTGTCCTTGTGCGGCATGTCGAAGGGGAAGAACAGCAGGGAGCCTTCCACCCGCACGATGTCGAGGCAATCCCACGACACGGGCATGGCGCCGAACGGCTTTCCGACCTCGAGGATCTTGTCCCAGAGGAACACCGCATCCTTCGCCGCGCAGAACACTTCATAGCCGCGCTCGGCCGAGTAGCCGCCGCGCGCCAGCGACACCGGGATGCCGAACAGGGTGGTCTTGCCGTGCCCGAAATAGGGCAGGTCCTTCAGCACCATGGGGGTGTGGGGGGAGAGGATGTCGAGGGCGAGGGGGCCCTGCAGGGAGAGGATGTGGACGTCGTTGTCACGGGAGAAGGTGACATCGAAGCCCTGTGCCACCACCGGCAGCGCCTCTTCCAGCGCGCCGCCACCGTGGGAGAGGCGGAACTTGCCGTCGCCGTCCACATAGACGAGCACGTCGTCGATGAGCCCGCCTTCGTCGTCCACGATGGAGGAGATCATGGAGCGGCCGGCCGGGATCTTGGAGATATCGGCGGTGAGCAGCTTGTTGAGGAAGGCGAGGGAGTCCGGCCCCGAGAGGTCGATGATCTTCAGCGCGGACACATCGAACAGGCCGGCGCGGGTGCGCACCGTCTCCGTCTCCGCATAGGGATCGGTCGCGTAGTGCTGGGGGATCGCCATGTCGTTCCAGGATTCCTCGAGCTTGGAGCCGAGTTCCCGGTGACGGTCGTTGAGGATCGATTGGCGCAGAATGGTCGCGCTGGTCATGTGCCCTCTCTTGAAGGATGCCGGCCCGTAGCCGGGCCCGTCGTTAAGGCGGGCGGCTCAGGCGGCCTCAAGGCCAGCCATGCGCGCCGCGACGACCGCATCCTGATGGCGGGCCAACGCTCCTGTCAATTACTTTTCCTCAGAAGAAATTTCTTTGGTAGCATGGCGCGAAAGGCGGCAAAGGAAAGCGAGGTGGACCCATGCGTCGCCCAGATCGTGGTCATCCTGCGGGCCTCAAACGCCCAACTAATGGGCTTGCACCAAAATTGGCCCGTGGCACTCTCGTTTCTACCGCGTCAAAAAAGTTCACTGAGGGGAACAGGCGCGCCACAGCGTGATCGCAAATGGCAGGGACGGCCGCGGGGACTGCCCGCGCGCCGGCCCGGGCGGAGCTTGAGACATGTCCGAGACGAAGATGTGGGGCAAAGAAGAGTTCTGGGGGCTCGGCTTCGAGTGGGACCCCCAGTGGCTGCTGAGCGCCGAGCAGAAGGATCTGCAGGCAAAGCTCATCGCCTTGTGCGAGACCACGCTGCGCGCGAACGCCGTGGAGAGCGATGCCAACTACATCTACCCCCGCAAGAATTTCGAGGCGCTGGCCACCCTCGGCCTGCTCTCGCTGAACGTGCCGAAGGACCTGGGCGGCCTCGGCCAGAACCATGTCTGCGCCGCCATGGTGGTGGAGACCATCGCCCGCTACGGCTGCCCCTCCACCGCCATGTGCTACACCATGCACCTCGGCGCCGTGGCCGCCGCGCTGCTGCGGCACCACGACAATCCGCTGCTCACCGACATCCTGAAGCGGCTGGACACCGACGTGCTCATCGGCACGCTCTCCTATTCCGATCCCGAGACCGGCTCGCACTTCTGGTATCCCATCTCCTCCAAGGCCGAAGCCCATGGCGAGGGCTGGAAGGTCACCAAGAAGGCCTCCTGGACCACCTCCGGCGGCTTCGCCGACTGGTACATCGTCCAGACCACCAGCCCCGGCTTCTCCGGCGACTATTCCGACCTCTCCTGCTTCCTCGTCACCAAGGACGAGGTGAAGGCCAACCCCTCCGAGTGGGACGGCCTCGGCCTGCGCGGCAACCAGTCCGGCCCCATCGTGGTGGAGAATGCGGTGCTGCCGAAGGAGGCCCTCGTCGGCCCCATCGGCGACGGCGCCAAGTCCAACGACGAGGTGGTGGACCCCTTCTTCCTCACCTGCTCGTCGGCCTGCTGGAACGGCATCTCGCTGGCGGTCATCGACATCGCCAAGCGCCACACCACCCGCAAGACCCACAATGACGTGGGCATGCGCGTCGCCGACTACCCCACCATCCAAGACTATGTGGGCGAGGCGATCATGGACACCAATTCCTGCCGCGCCTTCGACTACCAGATGGCGCAGGCGCTGGATTCGGTGACCAACAATTGCGACTGGTCGATCCACAAGGACATCGATGCCCTGCCCCGCTCCTCCCTGCTCCACTGGCTGTGGCAGGTGAAGTTCGAGGCGGCCAAAAACGTCGCCCACGTGGTGGACAAGATGCTCCACGCCACCGGCGGCACCGGCTTCCGTCCCGCGCTCCAGATCGAGCGCTACCTGCGCGACGGCAAGGCCGGCTGGGTGATGGGCCCCACCAACGAGGTGCTGCGCCAGTTCGTGGGCAAGGCCGCGCTGCTGGGCTTCGGCTCGCTGGACTACTGGAACAAGTCGATCAACGAGCGCGTGCTCAACAACGAGATCAAGAAGATGGACGAGGCGGAGAAGCGCGCCTTCGCCGAAAAGCTGCTGGCCGAGCTTCAGCCGGCCAAGGTGGCGTGACGCGGGACGCCACCACGCGGAGCCTTCGTCCCTCTCCGTCGCTCAGGAGAGGGGCGAAGGCCCGCGCGCCCGCCATCGAAGGGGATTATCATGGACGGGCTGTCGCATTTCAGGAAGTACCTTGCCATGACGACCATTGATCTCGACGCCCGTTTTGATCCGCGCGAACTGCGCAACGCCCTCGGTCGCTTCGCCACCGGCATCGCCGTGGTGATGGCGCAGGACGAGGACGGCCCCATCGGCGTGACGGTGAATTCCTTCTCCTCCGTCTCGCTGGACCCGCCGCTGATTCTCTTCTCCATGGCCCGCTCGCTGCACTCGCTGGCGCGGCTGGAGAAGGCGAAGGCCTATTCGGTCAACATCCTCATGGAGAGCCAGCAGGACATCTCCAACCGCTTCGCCCGTGCCGGCGAGGACAAGTTCTCCGCCACGCCCTGGGAGGTCGGTCCCTCCGGTGCGCCGCGCCTCGTGCCCGCCCACGCCACCTTCGAATGCGTGCCCTATGCCCATTATGACGGCGGCGACCATGTGATCTTCGTCGGCCGCGTGGTGCATCTGCACGCCGAGGGCGAGGGCGATCCGCTGCTCTATTACCGCGGCAGCTACCGGCTGCTCGCCTCCATCGCTCAAGAGGGGTGAATGGACGCCTCCCTGCTTCCGCCCGGTCCTTCCCCAGCCACCGCCGCCCGAGAGCGGGTGGTGGTGCGCGGCGGCGGCATGGCCGCCGTCACGCTCGGCGCAGGAGACCGCATGACCGTGCTGGACCCGGAAGGGCTCCAGCCGGCGCTGGTCTTCGTCACCGATGGAGATGCGGTGGAGGATTGGGAGGGTGCCGGCGTGGAGACGCTGCCGGCGTTGATGGGCAAGGAGGGAGAGGGCAGCGCAGAGGTCGCCCGGCTGCTGGCGGAAAACAGTTGCGCGCCGGCATCGCTGGCGGGACGGGCATTGCTGTCGCGAGATGGCGGCGCGGGCGCGACGGCGGAGATCGTGGCGCAGGCCGATGTGCTCGTGGTGGTCGCCGCCCCCGGCGGCCCCATGTCGCCGGATGCGCAGGACGCACCCACCGACCTCATCGTGACTGTGACCCGCGCCCGGGGCCGCGGCCGTCCCCTCCCCGCCCCGCTCGCGCCGCCGAAGCTCGATGTGCGCGTGCCCGCGGCCGAGGCCCGCGCCTACCGGGTGAAGGCCGGCGACTACATCCAGATCATCGACGTGGACGGCCGCCAGTGCGCGGACTTCCTCGCCTTCGACGCCGCCGCGCTGGAGACGGGCGAGGAGTTCGGCCTCGACGCCACCACCACCCGCACCCTCATGGGTGCCGCCTATCCGGGGCCAGGGCTCCATTCCAGATATTACGACGAGCGCCAGCTCCCGCTGGTGGAGGTGATCCGCGACACGGTGGGCCGCCACGACACCTTCGCCCTCGCCTGCTCGGCGAAATATTACGAGGACATGGGCTATCCCGGCCACGCCAATTGCACGGACAATTTCAATGCCGTGCTGGCGCCGCTGGGCATCCGCGAGCGCGCCGGCTGGCCGGCCATCAATTTCTTCTACAATACGGCCGTGGACCACACCAACGCGATCACCATGGACGAGCCATGGTCGCGGCCCGGCGACTATGTGCTGCTGCGGGCCCTGACCGATCTCGTCTGCGCCACCTCCTCCTGCGCCGACGACATCGACCCCGCCAATGGCTGGGAGCCCACCGACATCCATGTGCGCGTCTATGACGGCGCTGAAAACTTCTCCAAGGGGATCGCGTTCCGCATGAGTGCCGACGCCGAGCCGCGCCTGACGCGCGAGAGCGCCTTCCACCAGAGCCTTGCCGCCCACACGCGCAACGTCGTGGAGTATCGCGGCTTCTGGCTGCCCACCTGCTTCACCGGCGAGGGGCCGATTGCCGAATACTGGGCCTGCCGCGAGAAGGCGGCGGTGATGGACCTGTCTCCCCTGCGCAAGTTCGAGGTGACCGGCCCGGATGCCGAGATCCTGCTCCAGCGCACGGTGACGCGCGACATGCGCAAGCTGGCGGTGGGCCAGGTGGTCTATACCGCGCTCTGCTACGACCACGGCGGCATGATCGACGATGCCACGGTCTTCCGCCTTTCCCCGACCAATTTCCGGGTGGTGTGCGGCGAGGAATTCACCGGCACCTGGCTGCGCTCCAAGGCGGCGGAATGGGGCCTCAACGTGCATGTGCGATCGTCCACGGACCAGTTGCACAACATCGCCGTGCAGGGGCCGCTGTCGCGGGAGATTCTCGCCGAGGTGATCTGGACCGGGGCAACCCAGCCCGCCATCACCGAGCTGAAGTGGTTCCGCTTCGCGGTCGCGCGCCTCGGGGGGCCGACCGGGCCGGCGCTGGTCGTCTCGCGCACGGGCTATACGGGCGAACTGGGTTTCGAGATCTGGTGCCATCCCAAGGATGGAAAGGCGCTGTTTGATGCGGTGTGGGCGGCGGGCGCGCCGAAGGGCATGAAGCCGCTCGGACTTTCCGCGCTGGACATGCTGCGCATCGAGGCCGGACTGGTCTTCGCCGGCTACGACTTCTGCGACCAGACCGATCCCTTCGAGGCCGGCATCGGCTTCGCCGTAGCGGACAAGGACGAGGATTTCGTGGGAAAGGCGGCGCTGGCGCGTCGCAAGGCGAACCCGGCGCGGAAGCTCGTGGGGCTCGTGGTCGACGGCAACGACGCGGTGGGCCACGGCGACCCGCTCTTCGTCGGCCGGGCGCAGGTGGGCGTCGTCACCAGCGCCACGCGCTCGCCCATCCTGAAAGCCCAGATCGCCCTTGCCCGCATCGATGTCGCCCATGCCGCGACCGGCACGGGCATCGAGATCGGCAAGCTGGACGGACACAGGAAGCGCATCGGCGCTCAGATCGTGCCCTTCCCCCATTTCGACCCGCAGAAGACGAGGGTGAGAGCCTGACCTGTCATCGCCCTGCGATGACGCCTTGGTCCTTGTAGAAACAGCCCGGCCCCGCGTGTTGCGCCGCGGGGCCGAAGGCGTTTCTTTCCCTAACGACAGAATGCTCATGCATTGGGCGGGGATGCGTGCAAATTGAGCCGCTTTTACCGTCCAGTCGGCCAATTTATACATTGACAAAAAAGTTTCTTCTCCGGAAACTCCCCTCATAATTCGAGGGGAAAAACAATGAGTATCGCAGCAACCAACGAGGCGGTCGCCGCGCCTGAGGCCGGCTCGCTTCAACGCAAGATCAGCTGGACCGGCGCGTTCTGGATCGCGAGCGGCGTGCCCGCCCTCGTGCTCTTCTCCATCGGCGCAATCGGCGCCACGGTGGGCGCGCCGGCCTGGTTCGTGTGGATCCTGTCCATCATCTTCGGTTTCATCCAGGCTTTTTCCTACGCCGAAATCGCCGGCCTGTTCCCGCACAAGTCGGGCGGCGCCTCGGTCTATGGCGCCATCGCCTGGGTGCGCTACGGCAAGCTGCTCGCGCCGTTCTCGGTGTGGTGCAACTGGCTGGCGTGGTCGCCGGTGCTGTCCATCGGCTCCGGCCTCGCGGCGGGCTACGTGCTCTCCATCCTGTTCGCGCCGGATGCCGCCATCAACACCTGGCAGCTCACGCTGGTGGATCTCGGCTGGCTGAAGGCGGGCCTCGCGCTGCGCATCAACGCCACCTTCGTCCTCGGCGCCGTGCTGCTGCTCATCGCCTTCGCCATCCAGCATCGCGGCATCAGCCAGACCGCAAAGGTGCAGGTCATCCTCGGTGTCGTGGCGCTGCTGCCGCTGATCCTCATCGGCCTCGTGCCGCTGTTCACCGGCGACGTGCTCGCCGCCCATCTCGGGCCGTTTGCCCCGCTCGCCAAGGACGAGGCCGGCCGGGTGATCGCCGGCGAATGGAACATGGCCGGGCTGACCCTGATGGCCGGCGGCCTGTTCATCGCCGCGTGGTCCACCTACGGCTTCGAGACCGCCGTCTGCTATACGCGCGAGTTCCGCGACCCGAAGAAGGATACCTTCAAGGCCATCCTCTACTCCGGGCTCCTGTGCATCTTCGTCTTCACCATCGTGCCCATCTCCTTCCAGGGCGTGCTCGGCCTCGGCCAGCTCGTGACCCCGGCGGTGGTGGATGCCTCCGGCACCGTGACCACGCCGGCGGTCTATGACGGCATCCTGTCCGCCGACATCTATTCCGGCATGGGCGTCGCCAGCGCCATGGCGGGTATGCTCAAGGGCGGCCCGCTGGTGCACAACATCATCGTGGTGATGCTGATCCTCGCGCTCATGCTCGCCATCATCACCTCCATGGCCGGCTCCTCGCGCACGCTCTACCAGGCGTCGGTGGACGGCTGGCTGCCCAAGTACCTCAGCCACGTGAACGAGAACGGCGCGCCCACCCGCGCCATGTGGACGGACCTTGGCTTCAACCTCATCCTGCTGATGATGTCGGACTATGTGTTCATCCTCGCAATCTCCAACGTCTGCTACATCCTGTTCAACTTCCTGAACCTCAATTCCGCCTGGATGCACCGCATCGACCGTCCGGCCTGGGATCGCCCCTTCAAGGCCCCCATCTGGCTCATCGGCATGGGTACGGTGCTGGCCTACGTGAACCTGTTCCTGCTCGGCATGGGTGCCGACATCTGGGGCGCGGGCACGCTGGTCACCGGGCTCATCGTATCGGCCGCCATCATCCCGGTGTTCCTGTTCCGCCATTATGTGACGGACAAGGGTCAGTTCCCGGCGGCGATGATGGAGGACATGCACCTCAAGGCCGAACCCGGTGCCGGCACGCGAGCGGGGATGCTGCCCTACCTCGCTCTCGTGCTTGGCGCCGTTGTCATCATCGTGGCCCGCAGCATTGCGGTCTATTGAACGGAGACGAAATGAGCGACCAGGGTATGAAGAGCCGCCCGACGTACGCCCCGCTGGCCCCGGACCCGTCCGGCCGGCACCACCTGCTGGTGGTCGAGGCGGCCGAGGTTCCGGCTGAAGCACTGGCGGAGGGGGTTGTCCCCTCCGCCTTCGAGGTCTGGACGGTGGCCCGGCGCAGCGCCGTGCCCTCCGCCCCGGCCATGGAGGAGGCGCCGGGCAGCGTCGCCACCTTCCGGTCCGTGACGCACCTCTTCTCCGCACTGGAGGAGCGGCTCGCCCGCGAGACCATGGGGCTGCGCCTCTATGCGGCGGGTGCCGAGCCGTTCCTGTGGGACGTGTGGGGCCGCGCCGAGAAGGCCGGCCTCAGCCGGCAGGAGACGGCGTTCGCCGAGGTCGGCCCGAAGGCGCGGCGCATTTATTGCGTCCACTGCCGGACGGTGACCGAGGGTGTCACCAGCTCCATCTTCACCTGCCCGGGCTGCGGCGCATCCTTGTTCGTGCGCGATCATTTCTCACGGCGGCTCGCCGCCTTCATGGGCGTCCAGGTGGATGCCGAGGTGCCGGGTGAGGTGCCTGAGGCCGAGGAGCTCTACGCATGACCGCCGCCCAGCCCTTCAATGTGCGCGTGCGCGAAATCGTCGAGCTCGCGCCGAGCCTCAAGCGCTTCTCCTTCGAGCCCGTCCATGGCGGCGTGTTCCCCACCCCGCCGGCGGGCGGACATGTCCTCCTCACCCTGCGCGACGGCGCCCGGGTGATGAAGAACGCTTATTCCCTGGTCTCCCCGCCCTCCGAGCGGAGCCGCTACGACATCATCGTGCGCCTCGTCGCCCAGTCGCGCGGCGGCTCTTCCCATCTCCACCGCAAGGTCGCCCCCGGCGACGTGCTGGAGATGGCCAATCCGGTGAGCCTGTTCCCGCTCATCTCCACCGCGAAGAAGCACCTGCTGATCGGCGGCGGCATCGGCATCACGCCGATGCTCTCCTTCCTGCCGGAGTTGAAGGCGCGCGGGGCCCGCTTCGAGCTGCACCAGCTCGCGACGCTGGAGGAAGTGCCGGTGTTCGAGCGTCTGCTCGCGCCTTATGCGGCGGGTGAGGAAATCCGCGTGCACGGCGGCGGCCGCGCCGCCTTCGATCTCGCCGGCCTGCTCGCGCGCCAGCCGCTCGGCACCCATGTCTATGTCTGCGGGCCGCACAGCCTGATGGAGGCGGTCGCCTCCACCGCCGCGGCCCTCGGCTGGCCCAAGACCAAGGTGCACAAGGAGAGCTTCGGCGGTGACATCACCGGCCTGCCCTTCCGCGCCGTGCTCCGCAAGTCCGGCATCGAGGTGGAAGTGAGCGAGAGCCAGAGCCTGCTCGAGGCCATCGAGGCGGCCGGCGTCGAGGCCCCGTGCCTGTGCCGTGGCGGAGCCTGCGGCCAGTGCGCCACCCCCCTCGTCGAGGGCGAGGCGGAACACCGCGACGACTTCCTCTCCGCGGAGGAGAAGGCAGCCGGCACCCTCATCATGACCTGCGTGTCGCGCGCCCGCGGCCCGCGCATCGTCATCGACCTGTGATCCCGGGAGGTCCCATGACCGTTCAGTTCAAGCCCGCAGAGACCTTCCGCGACACCTTCACCTACAAGAAGTCGCCCGAGGACCTCCTGCGCTTCCCCTTCCCGTTTCCCGAAGACAGCTACATGTATTCGGTGAACATCGAGCCGCACGTGCGCGGTGGCCCCACGGCCGCCTTCCAGGCGCAGTTCGACGTGGACGAGCACTATATCGCCGAATGCAAGGAGCGCGCCCGCATCCTCGCCGAGGACCCCAAGCGCTGTCAGGTGCTGCCGCACATGATGACGGCGGAGTGGGACAGCCTCGAGATGATCATGGAGAACCTCGCGGCCGATTATCCCGAGCACTTCACCCTGTCGAAGGACGGCGACGCCTGGACCTGGGTGAACCGGCCGCTCGGCATCCAGCAGAGCTTCATCTTCGGCAAGGCGGAGACGCTGCCCTGCGGGCCGTTCGAGTACATCACCCGGCAGGCGCAGGGCGATTTCACCCTTCAGGACCAGCGCGAGGACAACCTCTTCGTGGACGGTGGCATGGTGACGAGCCAGGCCGACTGGTCGCTGGAGTTCGACATCGGCATGAGCTTCCAGGAGTGGCACGGCCCGGTGCCGCTGGCGCACGAGAAGGGCGTGTTCGACCGCGCCCTGAAGTATCTCCTGCGCCTCCAGTACGGCCAGCCGGTGCGCCGCCTCAACTGGACCATGACGGTGAACCCGCGCCTCGACACCTCGCCGGAGAATTATCCCGTGTGGGGGCCGGACAAGGCGTCGGTGACGCCCGAGAACGTGGCGGAGAAGGTGCACCTGCGCGTGGAGCTGCAGACGCTCTATCGCCTGCCCCGCTCCAACGCCATCCTGTTCGGCATCCGCTGCTATCTCACCAGCGTCGCCGACATCGCCAAGGTGCCGAAGTGGCGCCGGCGGCTGCACCGGGTGCTGCGCGACCTGCATCCGGACATCGCCGCCTACAAGGGCATCCCGCGCTATCAGCAGATGGTGGTGGACTATCTGGCGCCGCTGGATGACGGCTCGGCCACCTCGCCCGGCATCGCCCCGGATATGGAGAAGATCGAGGCCTGATCCTCAGGCCTCGCGACAATCAACCTGCCGCCGCTCAGATCGGCGGCAGGTTGAGCCATTTCTGGAAGGCGTTGAGCACCAGATTGACCGAGAAGGCGGCGAGCAGGATGCCCATGATCCGCCGCAGCAGGCTCGCTCCGCCCTCCCCCAGCACCTTGGCGATGTAGTCGCCCAGCCAGAAGATGACGAACAGCACCAGCGACATCAGCACCAGCACGCTCACCGTGACGAGGTGCTGGAACAGCGGCGCGCCGCGGTTGTTGTCGGAGAACAGCACCATGGCGAGGATCGCGCCCGGCCCGGCCACGATGGGCGTCGCGATGGGATAGACCGCGATGTGGACCAGCCGCCGCTCGGGATCGGGCGTGACGGCATGCTGCGTCATCGCCCCGAAGATCATGGTCATCGAGAAATAGAACAGGATGATGCCGCCGGAGATCTGGAAGGCGAGGATGGAGATGCCCATCGCCTCCAGCAGCATCCGGCCGAGGAGCGTGAACACCACCAGGATGAGGAAAGCGAAGGCGGTGCCCATCGCCGCCACCTTGTGGCGCTCCTGCCGGTCGAGGTGGGAGGTGGTGGCGAGGAACATGCTGAGATGGCTCAGCGGCTCCAGCACGACCCAGAGCGTGACCAGCTGGCTCGCGAACAGGTTCAGATCATCGATCATGGGCGCTCCCTTGCGCCCCTTATTACCTCAAGGGAAAGGGCTGGCAACCGGCAGGCGGGAATGACGAGCCTTGACATGACGCAACGACAAGCTGAAGCCTTCGGGTACCTTGATCTTGTGTCAGGAGGAAACGCCAAATGGTGCAGAACATAAAAAGCGTGCTCATCGGCATGACGGAGGAGGGCATCGACGAGCCGTCCTCTGCGCTCGCCTACGGCCTGTCGCTGGCCCAGCAATCGGGTGCCCACGCGACCATCCAGGCGGCCTCGCTGAAGGTGGTGATGGGCAACACCTTCGTCAGCAATGTCGCGACCGGCCTCGTCGCCGCCCACAACCGGCGGCTGAAGCAGCTGGCGCAGGATGTGGCGGAGCGGGCGCGGGGCGATGCCGCCGCCGCCGGCGTCGCCGCCTCGGTGGAGACGCCGCAGCTCGGCTATGGCCAGCTGGTGGAGCTGTTCGTCGCCCAGGCGCGGGTGCACGACATCGCCGTGCTGGACGCCGAGGTCGCCACCGTCAATGCCGACCGGGGGCTCATCGAGGCGCTGCTGTTCGAGAGCGGCCGGCCGGTGATCGTGGTGCCGCCGGGGGTGGAGACCTTCAGGCACGACCGCGTTCTCATCGCCTGGGATGCGAGCGTACGGGCCACCCGCGCCGTCAACGACGCCATGGGCATCCTGAAGTCCGCCGCCTCGGTGGAAGTGCTCGCCATCGGCTCGGAGAAGGAGCTGGCGCATGAAATTCCCGGCGCCGAGCTGGCCCCGCACCTTGCCCGCCACGGCGTCCATGTGGAGGTGAAGAATTTGGTGGTGAGCCCGGACGGCGTCGCCGAGACCCTGCGCGAGCAGGCCGGGCTGATCGGCGCGGACCTCATCGTGATGGGTGCCTTCAACCACTCGCGCATTCGCGAATGGGTGCTGGGCGGCGTCACCGAGTCGCTGCTGGAGGACTGCAAGGTCCCCCTGCTGATGTCCTACTGAGGCCAGCCAGCGCGGCGCGCCTCAGGCCGCCTCGCGTCGCTTTTCCAAATCACCCCACGAAGCCAAGCGCCCGCTTTGCGCCCGCACCGCCTCAGGCGACGGGCCTTCCATGGGCGCTCAGCTCACCGGCTGCCAGCGGCCCTCCGCCGTGCGGCAGGCGGCGCCGCGGGCGATCTGGGGGCGATTGTCGATATAGATGGTGTGGGAATAATCGCGGCAGCTCTGGTAGCCGGCGCGGTTGTAAGGCGGGCCGGCGATGACCGTGCCGCGCGCGGTGCCGTCGCCCTTCCAGCCGATGGGATAGCCGGGGCCGCCCGTCTCCAGCGCGGAAATCTCGGCGTCGTAGGCGCGCTGGCGGTCGGCGTCGTCGAGCCCGTTGCCGATGCCACCGCTGATGAGGCCGCCGGAGACTGTGCCCGACATGACAGGCGCCGTGGGCAGGGCCGCGAGGGCCGCCGTCGCCTTGGTCCCGGTCGTGTCGGTCGCGCACCCGCCCAGCGCAAGGGCGAGGACCGCTGCGGATGCGGGAGAAACGCGGAACACGCGGACGGACATGAACAGGCCTCAGGCAAAACAGCGGGGCGACGCAGCGGCCATCTGCCTTTGCGGGCAAATCGCCGTGCACGTCATCAACGATCGGGCCACCACATCGGATCACCGAATGGGGCGACGGAGAGGCTGACGGCCTCTCTTAGGCGCCGCAAGCCTCAGTGTGAAGACGGTTTGCCGCAGGCTGTGGCGCCACGGTGTCACCCCCTGCCCCGCGTCATCCCGAAGCGTCAGGTGGTCGGGGGCGGCGCCGCGGCGGCGGGCAGCACCAGCTCGGTCCGGAGGCCGCCGATGGGGGCAGAGCTCAGCTCGAACCGCCCGCCATAGAGTAGGGCCAGCTCGTGGACGATGGAGAGGCCGAGGCCGGAGCCGGGCTTGGATTCGTCCAGCCGCCGCCCGCGCCGGCCCACATCCACCCGCCGGGCGGGATCAAGGCCCGGGCCGTCATCGTCGATGCTGACATGGAAATAGACCCGGTCTCCCGGCGTGCGCGGCCGCTCCACCAGCACCTCCACCTCCACGCGGGAGGAGGCCCATTTGCAGGCATTGTCGATGAGATTGCCGAACATCTCCTCGAGATCCTGCTGCTCGCCGCGGAAATGCACGTCTTCCGGGATGCGCACGTCGATGGCGAGGTCCTTGGTGCGGTGGATCTTCTCCATGGTGCGGGCGAGGGAGGTGATGACCGGCGTCACCTCGCATACGCTCGCCACCACCGAGATGCGGGCCGCCATGCGGGCGCGTTCCAGATGGTGGGCCACCTGGTCCCGCATCACGCCGGCCTGGTCGCGCACGCGCACGGCGAGCGGGTCGTCGCGGGTGCCGGCCTCGTTCATCAGTACGGAAAGGGGAGTTTTGAGGGCGTGGGCGAGGTTGCCCACGTGGGTGCGGGCGCGCTCGACGATCTCGTGGTTGGCGTCGATGAGGGCATTCACCTCGCGCACCAGCGGCACGATCTCGATGGGATAGGTGCCCTCCAGCCGCTCGGCCTTGCCGGAGCGCACGTCCGACAGCGCCTCCGAGATGCGCGTGAGCGGCTTCAGCCCGAACCGCACCTGCACGATGACCACCAGCAGGAAAGCGCAGGCCAGCACCACGAGCGTGGCCGCGAGCGAGAAGTTGAAGGCGGAGATCTCCGCCTCAAGGTCGGACGCCACCGCCGCCACCGAAACCACGTAACGGGCATCGGCCCCGAGGTCCACGTCGCGCTCGACGATGCGCAGGGCGACGCCGCCCGGCCCGGTCGCGTAGCCCTGCCGCATCAAACCGGGGCGACCGCGAATGCCCTGCTCCGCGAGCAGCGGGAGGCTTGCGCCCACCAGCGAGCGGGAGGTGCGCCGGTCCAGCTTGTCGCCTGATTTGAGGGCGATCTGCCAGTACCAGCCGGAATTGGGGAAGGCGAAGAGCGGATCGGCCAGCGCCTCCGGCTCGGGCAGGCGCTCGGACGCATTGGCGACGTCGGCGACGATGATCTTCAGATAGATGTCCAGCTGCCGGTCGAACGCGCGCTCGGCGGAGCTGCGGTAGAGGGAGGCGAGCACGAAGCCCACCACCAGCAGCACCACGACCGTGATGGCCATGGCCGAGAGCACGAGGCGGAAAGCGAGGGAGCCGGGCGTGTATTCCGGCGGGCGTCGCGCTGCGTCCATGGCCATGTCAGGCGGCCGGCATGTCAGGAGGTCGCCATCTCAGCGCGGCTCCTCGGGGGCGGCGAGCAGATAGCCGAGGCCGCGCACGGTCTGGATCACGTCGCAGTCGAGCTTCTTGCGCAGGCGCCCGACGAAAACCTCGATGGTGTTGGAATCGCGGTCGAAATCCTGATCGTAGAGGTGCTCCACCAGCTCCCCGCGCGACACCACCCGCCCCGCATGGTGCATGAGATAGGAGAGCAGGCGATATTCGTGCGACGTGAGCTTGACCGGATTGCCGTCCACCGTGACGCGGCCGGAGCGGGTGTCGAGCCGCACCGGGCCGCAGGACATCTCGCTGGACGCATGTCCGGTGGCCCGCCGCAGCAGGGCCCGCAGGCGGGCCAGCACCTCCTCCATATGGAAGGGCTTGGCGACATAATCGTCGGCGCCGGCGTCGAAGCCCTGCACCTTGTCGCTCCAGCGGTCGCGGGCGGTGAGGATGAGAACCGGGGTGGTCTTGCCCGCCCGCCGCCAGCTTTCCAGCACGGAGATGCCGTCGAGCTTGGGCAGGCCGATGTCGAGCACGATGGCGTCGTAAGGCTCGGTCTCGCCGAGGAACTGCCCCTCCACGCCGTCATAGGCGCGATCCACGGCATAGCCGGCATCGCCGAGCGCCTCGACGAGCTGTCGGTTCAGCTCGGGATCGTCCTCGATCACCAACAAGCGCACGGTGCCCCTCCGCCTTCGCCACAACCTCCTTAAGCGAGAGAGACAAAGAATGACAGAGCCTTGCGTGCCTGTCAGCGATGACGGGAGGCCGCACCGTGAGCTTTGCTGGTCCTTCGGGTCACCGCCAGCCGCACAGCCGCCGCCCGACGGCATTGGCGGCCTTAGCCTGGCGGATGGTCTCGTCGGTGTCGGAGAGGGACCAGCGGATGGGCGCGGCGGCGCCGCAATAGACCCTAGTCGCGCCGGAACCCGTCGTCGTCGCGCAGCCGGCGAGCATCGCCGTCGCGGCGAGCGGCAGAATCCCGCGCAGACCGCGCGGCAGAAAGGCTCTTCGAGACATCGCGTTCTCCTTCCTTCAGCGCGCGGTCATAGCCACGCTGGGCGGCGCGCCGGGTGACGAGCACGAGAGCGAGGACAGCGGCGGCAATCCCCGCCGCTCGCACACCGAACAGGCGCAGAAGCACCGCCACGGCGAGGGCGCCGGGAAGGCCCCAGGCCCACCACGGCACGGCATAGCCGAGGACACCGGCCACCGCGTCGACCGTGCCGCTCATGGCTTCGCCCCGGTTCCGAGGTCCAGCACCTCGGCCCGCTTCGCCCCGGCATGCGCGCTCCACCAGACCCAAGCGAGACCGGCGAGGGTGGCGGCAAGGCCGAGGAGGGTGAGGGCGGCGAACACACTCGCCAGCAAAGGCGAGCCGGCGGCATGGGGCTCGATCTGCCGTGCCGCCTCGGCCACGGTGGAGGCAACAAGGCCGCCGGCCACGGCACCCGCGCCCGCCTCGGGCCGTGGCGCCGGCCGGGCGCTGGCGAGCGCGCCCTTGGCCCCCTCCCCGTCCTTCGCAGGCACGGCGACGGAGGACGTCCGCCCCCCGGTCGCCCAGGATTTCCCGAGCTTGCGCACATCGGCGACGCGCCGGCCCCAGCCCTTGCCGAACACCGGCCAGGTGCGCAGCGCCTGCAACATGGCGAGGCGGCGGTCGCAGATGTCGTCCACGAGGCGGGCCGGCGCATGCTCGGCCGCGGCGCGGGCAGCGGCGAGCGTCACCTCCCCCACCTGCCCGTCGGCGGAGAGGCCAAGCGCGCGCTGGAGCCATTTGGCGGATTGGGCGGGGCCGGAATTCACCGCGCCGTCGAACACCACATAGTCGATGCCGGCGGGCAGCTCGTCGGCCCGCACGGCGTCCCAATACTGGCGGCGGTAGATCTCCTTCAGCTCGGCATCCTCGATCTCGCGGACCGGGCGCTCGGGCAGCCCCTTCGAGCGGCGCCAGGCGTCGTAGACGCGCTGGATGATGCCCTTCATGGTCGGGCCGCCGGGGTCGTCGGGATGGTTGGAATAGCCGCCCTCGTGGCGGAGCACGGCGGCGAGCGCCGGCGCGAAGCTTTCGGCAGCCATGGCAAGGCTCTCCTGAAAAAGGCTCTCGACAGAAACGGAAAAAGCGGGGGCGCCGGAGCGCCCCCGCCTCGTCGATGGCCTGCGTCAGGCGACCAGCGGCAGCATCTCGTTGGCGTAGGCCGAGGCCATGCGCCGGGCGAGATACATGGTGCCCTTGTCCACCGGGTGGACATTGTCGCCGCCGATGTACTCGCCGATGGTGCTGAACGCGGTGAAGTTGGTGTTGTTGTGCGAGCCGATGAAGACCGGCGGCACCGAGGTGACCAGCGACTTGTAGAAGATGTTGCTGTTCGGCCGCGCCGCGATGGCCATCGCGATGGCCGTGTCCACCGTCTGGATGCCGGAATAGCTGCCCGACAGCGGCGCCGGCCCGAACCAGAACACCGGGGCCGTGGTGGCGGCCCGGATGGCGTCGAGCAAGGCCAGCGCTTCGGTGTTCACCTGCGCCTGGGTGTAGCTCGCATCATTGGTGGAGCCCTGCACGAGGATCACGTTGGGGCTCTGCGCCAGCACCTGCGGCAGACGCTCGCGATAGGTATAGAAGGGTCCGGAGCCCGGATTGAGCAGACCCGTGCCGCCGGTTCCGAAGCGCCACATATTGTCGATGCCGATCAGCCGGCCGACATGGCCGGACAGCGTGTTGCCATCGAGGAACGGACCGTAGCCGGAGCCCTGCAGGTAGCTGTCGCCGATGAAGGCCCCCACGAGAGGGACCACCGACGGCGCGGGCCAGATCTGGGCGTTGGACGGGATGGCGATGTTGTAGATCGCCGCGGTGTCCTTGCCGAAGAAGACCTCCCACAGCCGCTCCTTGCGCTTGCCGAAGGCGATCGTGTGGTAATACCAGCCGCCCTGGTTGGGGCCGATGTTGGACATGGTGACGGGTCGTCCGTCCACATAGACCCGGATGCCCTGCACGGACGCGGGAACCTGGAACGAGATGCCCGTCGCATCACTCATGAAGGCAACGCCGCTGCCGCCGGCTACGGTGGTGCCGCTCTTGCTGTCGAAGGTGTAGAGAGCGATGCCGGTGCCCGAGCCCACATGCTGCGTGAGATAGGCACCGCGCACCGTCAAGAGCTGGCGGTTGGCCCACGGGTTGAAGCTGACATAGCCGGCCGGGACGCTGGTGCTGCCGGTGGCCGTCAGGGTCGGCGCCGCCGGATCGTCCACATTGTCCCAGTCGGCCGAGCTGCCGAGATGGGTCCACAGGACGCTGGTGTTGGCGGTGCCGTCCCAGACGGCCGAGCCGTTGGTCTGGGTCGGCTCGATGGCGCCGCAGACGCCGCCCTGCGCGGCGGCGATGTACCACTGCGCGGGCGTCGCGGAATTCTTGCGCACCTCGCCCACCTGGATGGTCTGGCCGGAGGTCCAGGCAGTGGGCGCGATCCACGGGCGGGCCCAGAGCGGGCGGCCGGCATCCACCGCCTGCTGAAGGCGGATCTTCAGGGCCGCAGTGCTCTGGTTCCAGTTTCGAGAAGACATGAAACAACTCCCTTGGCGAAAGCACAGGCACGCCCGCGCCGGGGTCTCCGGCGCGGGTGATCGGGGGATGGGGAAAGGGGTGAAGCGGCGGCTCAGATGCGCTCGATGAGGCGTGCGCCGTCCGCGTCGGTCAGCGGCGTGCCATCGGCATCGACGAGAAAGATGAAGCCGCGCGGGGGACGGCGGCCGCGCCGGCCGCGCAGGACCGCGCCGGCGAAGAGGGAGAGGGACAGCATCGCCGCCGCTCCGCTCAGCGGTCGATCAAGGCGTAGATATCGATGCCCGCGCTGGTGCCTGTCGCCCACACCCGGCGCACCTGGCACGGCGGCAAGGGCTGAAGGCCCGGCAAGGCGCGCACATCGATGCGGGTGGCATCGTCGGCACCGACAGGGGTGAGGCGCACGGTGGCGACGCCGCCGGACACCTCCTCGGGCACGAACACCCACAGGGCCTTGGCGTAGACGGGAAGCTCGTCGCTGTCGGACGGCGTGACGCGGCTCATCAGCCGCGTCGGCGAGGAGAGCGAGGCGGCGAGCCCGCGCAGCGGGTCTCGGCTGGAATCATAGGACATGGGAAGCTCCGAAAGGCTGGCGCGAGGCGCGGGTCACGCGCCGGGAATGGCGAGGAGGAGGAGGTGCAGGCCGACGCGCACCGTGCCGCCGCCGAAGCTGCCGCCGATGGCGGTGAGGCGGACCGGCGTCGGCGCGTAGAAGGCGGTGGGGCCGATGACCCCCATGTTCGTGGCGCCCGCCGCGACACCGAGGCTGCCGCCAAACTTCGCCTGCTCCCCGGCGATGCCGCAGTCGTAGGCGGAGGCGCCGCTCACGGCGGTGAGGGTGCGGGTGGAGACGCCGAGCACGATGGCGCGATCGGGAATAATGAGCGCGGTGTCCACGAAGGCGCCGGAGAGGAGCACATCCACCTCCCGCACCTCGCCCGAGATGGCGCCGCGGTGGGCGCTGGCCGCCAGAGGCGAGACCCAGGCCCCGCCGTCGAACACTGCGAGCCGCCCCTCGTCGCGGATGAAGGCAAGGAAGCCCGCCGCCACGGGGAGGAAGTCGAACGCGCCCGCCTCATAGGCCGCGATCATCCCGACCCGCCCCGCAAACTCACCGGTGGCGCCGGACGGCACGAACCAGCGCGCCCCCTCGGCGGGCGAGGTCGGCGGGGCGGGCGCGGTGGCGCTCTCCAGCACCAGCTGCACGAAGGCGTCGAGGCGGCGGATGGCCTCGTTGTGGGTGACATGCTTCTGCGCCTGGGCCGCCGCGATATACGGCAGCGCCAGGTTCGCCGATTGCTCGGACATGGCTGGACCTCGATGGAAGGAGAAGAGCCTTACGGCGCTACGGTCGCCGTCACCGCCGCGCCCGCGCCGACGCTGGCCGAGAGCTGCGCGACGCGGACGGTGAGTTCGCCCTGCGGCGCGCCGAAATCGGCGATCTCGTCGGCGGCGGCATAGAGAGTTTCAGGCGACGCGAGGGTGAAGCTGCGCCGCACGGTCTCGCCGTCGAGAATGTCGAGCCGATAGGCCTCGCTGGCCTCGCCCAGCGGCACCTCCACCGCCTCCCATCCGTCGCCCGCGATGCGGGTGCGGCGGATGAAGGAGAAGGCGACGCCCGCCTCGGTCCGCCGCCCCCGCACATGCACCGGCGAGAGCGGCGTGAGCGCCCGGCCGGAGATGGTGGCGGCGACTTCCGTCACCTCCTCCGCGCCCTGGTCGTCCCGCGCCGAGCCGACGCGATAGCGGAAGCTGCGCCCCAGCGCTGCGACGCCGCTGGCGACGCTCACCAGCGTGCCGTCGAGGCGCACGAGGCGGGTGCCCGCCGGCCATGTCTCCGCCCCCGTCGCTTCCGTGCCGGCGAGGCCGCGCAGCAGGCCGGTGAGGCGGTAGCTGCCGGCATCCACCAACTCGGCCTCGGTGAAGGCGACGATCTCCGGCGCGCGATCCTCGGCGAGGAGCACGAGGAGGTTGGCACCGGCCAGCACCTCCGCCTCGCTGGCCGAGACGAGGAGGGAGGTCTCAAGCGTCACCTCCATCGCGTTGTGCCGATCGAACCGCCAGAGCGGCCCCGGCGGCAGAGGCGCGGTGAGGGTGCCGAAGGTGGCGGAGGCGGTGATGGGCGCCAGCGTCTCGAAGCTGGCGCCATCGGTGGAGCGCCAGATCGCCAGCGTCCCCGGCCAGGGCGAGGCGGCGGCGGCAAGCCATTGCAGGGGAACGGGTTCCGCTTCCGACAAGGCCGGCAGGTCGAGCACCCGCACGGCGGGCGGTCCGGAGGCACCGGGCAGCGCAATGTGCCCCGCCCCTTCCTCCGCCAGCGCCACGTCGAACACCTCCGGCTCGATGGTGCGGGCGGTAATCGCCAGCGCCTCCGCCTCCTCCACGCGGACGATCTCCACGAGGCGGGTGCGGCCATCGAAGGCGAGCCGAACGAGGTCGCCGGGCGCCAGCGCGAGCAGCGAGGGTGGCAGCGAGAAGGTCAGCGTCTCCCGCCCGGCCCACAGATCCTGAAGCCAGACATCGGCGGCGCGCACCATCACCGCGTCCGACGCGACGACCGCAAGGTCCGCCTGCGTCACATGCCGGCTCCGGCCCGCGAGGCGGCGGGAGGAGACGGTGGCGCGGCGGTAGTCGTGCAGGGCATCGACGAAGCCCACCGTCACCTCCAGCGGCAGCTCGGTCTCCTGCGCGCGGGTGACGGCGAGGAGGGGCGCGCCCTCCACCTGCACCAGATCGGCGGTGGCGATCTCCGCCACCTCCCCCTGCCCCCGCGGGCGGAACACCAGGCGGCCCTCCTCTTCTCCCGCCTCGAAGGCGAAGGCGCGGGCGAGCGGCTCCAGCGCCGCGCGGGCGGTCATGGGCTGCTCCACCACATAGCCCTCGACGGCGCCGGAGAGGCGCGCGCTGTCCACATCGGCAATGCCGAAATCGGCGGCGAGGGTCGCCACCAGCGCATCCAGCGGCGCGGCGCCGAGGCGGCCGGTAAGCCAGTGGCCCGTGGCCCAGTTGGTGCCGTCTGCCCACACCTCGGTGGCGTAGGGGAATTGGGGATAGGGCCGCGCATCCCAGCTCCACAGGAAGAGCGCGTCGGGCTCCACCATGCGGCCGGGATAGAGGGTCGCGGCGGGGTTGTCGGCCGTGTCCGCATCCGCGCCGAAGGTGGCGAGGATGGCTTCCAGCGTGCGGCGCTGGATGAGGTCGTCCCGCGCGCCGGAGGAGAAGGGCGGCAGGCGGTTCTCGGCGGATTTCGCATCCGGAAACGCGCTCGGCCGGTTGGCGCCCTTGTCCACCGCCGGGCACCCTGCCTCCATCAGGCGGATGGGCTTGGCACCGGGCACATAAGCCGTGGGGCTTCCGCTGCGTACGCCCGCGATGCGCTCGTGATGGGCGTTCGCCCACCAGGACCAGAGATCCTTCTGCCGATACACCCACGGCTCGCCGAAGGCGCCGTCGGTGATGGCGCTGCGATCCTGCGCGGCGCGGGCGTCATCGTCCGGATAGAACCAGTCGAAGGCCTCACCGCGGCGCAGGTTGGCCTTCAGATAGGCGCGGTCGTGAATGGACTGCGCCAGCGCCGTATCGAGATGGGCCGAGCCGTCGCGCCAGTCGGCGAGCGGGGGGTAATAATCGATGCCGATGAAGTCCACCGCATCGGCGCCCCACACCACATCGAGGGGAAAGCGCACGTCGCCGGAGGCGAGCACCTGCACGCCATATTCGGTCCAGTCGGCCGCATAGGAGACGAGGGTGGACGGCCCCACAACCGCCTTCACATCGGCCGCCAGCGCGGCGAGCGCGGCGGCGGCGGGGAAGGCGCCGGTGTCGTCGGTGAGGCGGGTGAGCGCGGCCATTTCCGAGCCGATGAGGATCGCCTCCACCCCGCCCGCCGCGACGGCGAGATGGGCGTAATGCAGCACCATGCGCCGCAGGCTCCATTCATCCGGCCCGTGATAGATCACGCTCGTGCCGATGCGGGTGAAGTCCCCCGCCACGGCCGTGCCGAACAGCGCCGCCACCTGCGCGCGGCAGGCCGCCGTGCCATCCACCGTTCCCGCCCGCCCCGGCGCAGGGTCGCAGACGATGCGCCCGCGCCAGGGATGGGGCGGCTGGGACGCGGCGCCGGTCCACGGGTCGGGGCGGGTGTTGTCGGCGGGAATGTCCATCATGACGAAGGGATTGAGCGTCACTTTCAGCCCCGCCTCGCGCATGCGGGTGATGGCGCGCACCACGCTGTCGTCGGAGGGCGTGCCGCCATAGGCCGCGCGGCCCTCATATTGCGAGACGGCGGGGGTGGTGAGGCGCGTCTGCCCGCCCACGCTCCACAGCGCCGGGGCGGTCGCCTTGTTGAGGCGCTCGCACTTCGGCCGCACGGCGCATTGGCCGGCGCGCAGATCGTCGCCGAACCAGGACACCACCAGCGAGACGCGCTCAAGGTTCGGGCAGGCGCCGAGGAGCTGGTCCAGGGAGGCCTCGAAATCGCTGAAGAAGCTGGTGACGTGCCGGTTCTCCGGCCCGTAGCTCGCCTCGCCATAGACCTGGCGGATGTTGCGCGTCTCGTAGCCGAACTCGGTGGCGCCGGGGATCAGCGTCACCGCCTTCACCTGGCGTTCGAGCGCGCCGATGGAGCGCTCCACCTCCACCGTGATCTGCGGCAGGCGGTTGCCGTAGTCGGTCAGTTCCAGATTGCGGAAGGTGAGGTAGGCGACGCCGCGATAGGCCGGCGTGCCCGCCGCGTCCTGCTTCGCCTCGATCCACGAGTCCGGCGCCTCGTCCGCCGCGCCGAGATGGGTGGTGATGTGCAGGCGCCGTGTGTCGAGCAGCTTGCCGTCGGCCCAGATGCGGCCGATGCGCGAGACCGGACCTTCGCACAGGGCCACGGCGAAATTGGCGTAATAGGTGTAGGTCGTGGTGCTGGCCGAGAGGCTGCCGCCCTTGCCACCGACGGATTGCGTCTCCTCCTTCTTCACCTCCTTGAGCTTCAGCGCCCAGATCACCTGTCCGGCGAGGCGCGCGCGGCCGTAGATGCGGGGCAGCGGTGCACCGGCGGTGGATGCCATCACGTCGAGGTCGGTGAGGCGCGGGCCTTCCGCATGGCGCGAGCGGTTGCCGCCGAGAAGCGCCCCGTCGATGACCGAGCCGCCGAGCGCGCCAAGCGCCCGCCCCGCCACCGCGCCGATGGGTCCGAACAGCGCGCCGCCGATAAGGCCGCCGGCCGCGCCGAGAAGCAGCGTCGCCATGGGTGAGGCTCCGGGATGGAAAGGATGTGGGAAGAAGGTGGCCCCTCACCCCGACATTGCGCCGTCATCGCCCGGCGTATCCGGGCGATCCACGGTTGGGCGGGTTCGGGTGTCCGGGCAGCGCGAAAGCGGCCCGGTGGATGCCCCGGACAAGCCGGGGCATGACGGTGGGGAGGACGGTGCAAGCGCCCCGCTTCGCTCTCGCGCCTCGGCCGACTGGAACGGAGCGAAGCGCAGTGGAAGGAGAGCCGTGGCCCAGCGCAACACGTCGCCGAAGGCGGCTCTTTTCCGATGCTCTGCGGGCGGGTGCCGGCTTCGCCGACCTTTCCCCTGGACCCCGGATCGGCGCTCCACCTGTGGTGTCGCTTGTCCGGGGAACTGTTTCGATGAGCCCCCCTACCCCGCCCCCGGAAATGCGAAGGCATAGGCCAGCCGCCGGCGCCACCAGGGCGTCAGCGCGGTCTCGCACACGCTCGCGCCGTCATAGGCGTGGATCATGCGCCCGCTCTCGGAGAGCAGCGCCGCGTGCTTGGCCGGAAGGTGCTCCCGGAAGCGAAACAGCAGCACGTCGCCGGGCTGCGCCTCAGCGAGCGGAACGGTGACGAGATGGCGCCGCGCGGTGTCGGCCAGCGTCTCGCGCCGGCCCGCCTCGGCCCAGTCGGGGGCGTAGGCGGGAAGCGCCTCCGGCTCCGGCCCCACCACGACGCGCCAGATGCCGCGCACGAGGCCGAGGCAGTCCGCGCCGTGACCTTTCAGGGAGGCACGATGGAGATAGGGCGTGCCGATCCAGCCGCGGGCCTCGGCCAGGATGGCGGCGCGATCAGGAACCCCGCTCATTCCCTGAGGCTCCCGTCGTATCCGCCCTCGCCGGGGATGGCGACGGAGATGACCGCGTCGTTGCCCGGCATGTGCGGGAAGCCGCGAAAATTGAGTGCGTTTGAGAAGCGGTCGCGACAGGTCGCAAAGCGCTTGTCGCAGCCGGCGGTGAGGGTGATCTCGTCGCCCTCCGCCACATCGAACGGCGGGCGCTGCCACAGGCGCAGGACCACCCCTTCCGCATCCACCAGATGCGCCTTCACCTCGGTGGCGAAACCCGCGTTGACGCCGCTCGCGAACACCGCGCGGCCCCGCGCGAAGGCGCCGGTCGCGAAGCCGTCGAGGCCGGTGACGCGCAGGCGCAGCGCGCCCTCCACCGCGCTCACCGCCACGCTCGCGGAATGGGCCGGCGCCGCGAGGTCGATGCCGCAGCGGGCATCGCCAAGATCGGCATCGCAGGTGGGCGTGAAGAGGCGGCCGCGCGTCTGGTTGAAGGCATCCGCGAGGGCGCGGATCTCGGCGGTGAACACGCCATCCTCTGAGCGCACCTCGCCGATGGTTCCCCGCCGCAGCAGGAGGTGCTGCGCGGGGGCCTGCCAGTTGACCAGCAGCAGGTCCACGCCCGCCCCGTCATAGAGGCCGGCGGCGAGGTCGGCGGCATCGAGGGCATCGGCGCTGAGGGCGCCGGAGAGTTCCGCGCCGGTGACGGAAAGCCCTTGCGCCTGCGTGCTTTCCGAGCCCGCGATGCCGGAGGCGGCGAAGAAGGTCACGCCCTCCACGCGGAGGTCGCGATCATGGTCGGTGAAGCCCAGCACGGTGCCGTCGCGGCGGGTCACGCGCCAGGCGCGGCAGAGCGTGGTGACGCCGCTCGCGAGATGGTCGGCGAGGGCGGGATCGAGAGTGCGCATGGCGAGCCTCACACGCGGATTTCGATGATGGGGATGCGGGGGATCGCGCCGGCCGCGAAGGCGGAGAGATCCACCTCGAGAAAATCGGTGTCGAAGCGCACCGGAACGTCGAAGCGGAAGCCCGCCGTGACGACCGCGGAGGGAGCCGGGATGGCGCCTTCCGCGAAGGTGATTTCGCCGCGCGCGGTGTCGAGCGAGAAGTGTGCGCCTTCAACGTGTTCGATGCCGTTCACCGCAACCTTCACGCTGCCCGCGACAGGCTTGGTGATGGCCCGCAGATAGGGCGCGTGGAGCGCGCCGTAGCGCTTCGTCAGCGCGAAGGTCGCGCGCGCTCCGTCACCCGCGCCGATGACCTGGTCGAGGGCGCTCACATCGGCTTGCGGAGCGGCCGAGGAATGGTCGAGACGATCACGCCAGCGGAAGCCGTGGAGACGCCCGCGACGCTCCTCGAAGAAGGCGACGATTTCGGCCAGAGCGGCGAAGGTCTTCACCCCGTAACCGGCGTCCCATCGACGTCGCGAATCAGCCTGTCGCGTGTTGCGCTCCTCGCGTCCGGAGGCGGTCGTGACCACCTCGGTGACGCGCTCCGGACCGCCCGAAGCGCCGAGAGCGACCTCCAGAGGAAACAAAATCTCATGAAAGGCGGCCATATGATGCCCCCATCCCCTAATTCTTGGCCGAAAACAGTAGAGATGGCCTTGACATAGTTGAACGTGACGCCTTGACTTTCCTGTGCCCCGTTGAGCATGGAGCGAAAGCATGGCTACCAAGCCCGCGAAGAAGCCGGCCGCCGCCGCCGAGAAACCTGCCGAGAAGAAGGCCGCAGCCCCCAAGGCCGCAGCCAAGACCACAGCACCCAAGACCACCGCCCCCAAGGCTGCCGCGCCGAAGGCCGAAGCCAAGGCCGCTGCACCGAAGGCCGCTGCACCGAAGGCTCCTGCCAAGAAGGCCGCCGCCCCCAAGGCTGCTGCCCCGAAGGCCGAGGCCAAGGCCGCTGCACCGAAGGCTGCTGCCCCTAAGGCTCCCGCCAAGAAGGCCGCCGCGCCCAAGGCTGAAGCCAAGGCCGCCGCGCCGAAGGCTGCTGCCAAGAAGGCTGCTGCCCCCAAGGCCGCTTCCGCGAAGGCTGCCGCCAAGCCCGCCGAGGCTCCGGCCGCCGAGAAGAAGGCCGCCGCTCCCAAGGCCGCGAAGGCGCCTGCCAAGGCTGCGGCTCCCAAGGCCGCTGCCAAGCCCGCCGCTGCGCCCAAGGCTGCGGCTCCGAAGGCTGCTGCCAAGCCCGCCGCCGAGAAGAAGGCTGCCGCCCCCAAGAAAGCTGCTGCCCCCAAGGCCGCTGCGAAGCCTGCTGCTGCTCCCGCCCCCGCGCCGGAGACCAAGCCCGCCGCCCCCCAGGCTGCTGCCAAGCCCGCTGCCAAGAAGGCCGCTGCGCCCAAGGCTCCCAAGGCTCCCGCGAAGAAGTGATCTTCGCTCCCCGATGGCGGCGTGCGGCTCAGGGCCCGCGCCACCGCCATCGGAGCGCCGCCGGATGCGGCGCAAGCCATATGGCCGCCCACGGGCGGCGTATCAGGTCGCCAGGACCCTGCCGCCCACGGGCGGCAAGATGAGGCGAGGCCGCCTCACGGCGCGTCATCACGCAAGGCGCCTCAGGCGCAGCGGCGTTCTTGGCGGCGGGCTTGGGGATTGCCGCCATTGGTGGCAGGCAGGCTGGGCCGCAGGCACGATCGGCGCAAAGCCTTCATGTCCGGGCTCTTCATGTGTTGCACCCTGTGCGCCCAGGCACTGTGAGGCCTGGGCCTTTGTGTGTTCGAGCCTCCCGATGTCCGGGGGGCTGATCCGGGTGGACGTCGTATCCGTTCAGGCATCGGCCAGTGGGGCAAGGCTGGAATGCCGCGAGCGGAACGACGGCGCCATCGCACACGTCACGCCGGAGCTTCCCCGCGCCTTTTGGGCAGGACCTTGGCGCAGGACCTTGGAGCAGGACCTTGGCGAAAGATCCGGGCGAAGGATGACGCACCCGCCGCCCAGCTGAGGCCGGACTGCGCTCAAGCCTTCCTCGCCGGGCGCCCCTGTTGATCGACCGCGGGTCGGTCGCGATACGTCTCAGGCGCGACACGTCGCCATTACCGGCAAGCTGCCGGTCCGTCAGGGGATTTCCCGGTGGGCGCTGCCACGCTATGGTCCGATGGCTCGCACCGGGCGAGCTGCCGGACCGCCACTCCTCGTGCCATGACGATCAGCGCCCCCAGCCCCCTCTCCTCTGCACGACGCTCCGGCGCCGCCTTCGGCCTCGCGCGGCTCTGCGGCGCGGTGGTGCTCGGCGCCACGGTGGCCGCGGCCGCCGCAAGCCCGGCGCTGGCGCAGGCCAGCGGCAAGAGCAGTCCTTCCGGCAGCAAGAGCGACAGCTTCTGCGCCAGCTACGGCCCGGGCTTCCAGCGGGTGCCGGGCTCGGATTCCTGCGTGAAGACCGGCGCCGTCGTGCGCAGCGATGCCTATAGCGGCAGCTCGGTGAGCAACGCGCCCAACCAGTTCAACAACTCTTCGTCGTCCGCGCTGCCCTCCACGGCAGCGCCGGCGGCGGACCCGTGGAAAACCGCGCGCTGAAGGCTCAGCCGCCGCGCTGGCCCCGCGCCACCGCCCGCGCCACCAGGCCCGAGACATAGGCGTCCGAGCGGCGGAAACCGGAGAGGTCGGGCGTCGCGATATTCACCGTCACCGCCCCGCGCCCCGCCCCTTCGGCGCTGCGCACGCCGAGCCGCCCATCGGCCCCGCGCGCCAGCGGCAGGATCGCCTCCGCGCCCTTCTCCCCCATCAGGCCAAGGGAGGCGCCGAGGGGAAAATAGGTGGGCGCCGCCACCACGCCGCCGCGCGCGAACGGCTTCACCTGCCCCTCCCCGATCACCCCGCCCTTGGCGAAGCCAAGCCCCGCGCCGGCGCCGGAAAGAAGAGAGGTGAGTGAACTCTCCAGCGGCTTCAGGGCCGCCGTGAGCGCGAGGTTGGCGAGGCGGGTCGCGAGCTGCTCCAGCACCGTGCCGAGATCCTTGCCCTGCACGGCGAGGCCGGTGAAGGCGGAGGCGAGCGCGGAGGAAAAGCCACGCGCGGACACTTCCGCCGCGCCCAGCGCCGCCATGGCGCTGCGGGTGTCCACCTGGAGGGCGATATCGACGGTCTCGGTCATGGCATCATCCTCTCGTGCGATCGGGAAACCGCGCCATGAGCGCGGCAAGGCCGGCGCGGTCGATGGCATCGGGCGCGGCGGGCAGCAGCGCGGAGAGGGCGGCCGCGAGTTCCCGCGGCGTCATCCGCCAGAAGGCATCGGGGGCAAGCCGCAGCAGGCCGAAGCCGGCGCCCATGGCGAGCGCCCAGGGAAAGGCGCGCGCCGGGAGCGCCGCGCTCTCTCCCGCAAAGACGCGCGCCGCAGGCGTCGCGCTCATGCCGGCTGCGGCGCGGGAGGGGATTGGGACGCTTCCTCCCCGCCGAAGGTGGCGGCGAGCAGGTCCGAGACGATGCGCGCGAAGCCCGCCGCGCCACCATCCGCCCGCATCCGCTCCACGTCCTCCACGCTCACCTCGGCCCCCGCGCCATTCAGCCCGGCGGCGATGACGCGCGCGGCATCCCGCGCGGAGAGACGGCCCCGGCCGAAGCGCTCGGCCAGCGCCATGAGATCGTCCGCGCCGAACGCCGCTTCCAGCTCCGCCAGCGCGCCAAGGGTGAGGACGAGCACGCGCGGCGTGCCGTCGAGCACCGCCGAAATCTCGCCGCGCCGGCGGTTGGGCATGCCGCCGCCCATCACAGCGCCGCGAAGGCGATTTCGCCCGCGCTCTCCAACGTGAGGTCGAAGGTGATCTCCCGGTCGTGCTCGGCCGCGATCTCCAGCGCCGTCACCTGGAACGGGCCGGTGAGCGTGCCGAAATCCGGGATCAGCAACTGGCAGCTCGCCAGCGCGCCGGAGAAGAAGAGCTGGCGGACGAGGGCGTCCGACGCCGCGTCCTTGAACACGCCGGAGCCGGAGACGGACGCGCGCTTCACGCCCGCCCCGTCCAAAAGCTCGCGCCAGCGGCCGGCGCTTTCGGAATGGGTCACGTCCACGCTCTGCGCGTTGAAGGCGAGGGTGCGCGTGCGCAGCCCCGCCACGGTGAGGAAGGAGGTGCCGTCATGCACCTTCAGGAGCAGATCCTTGCCCTTCTGCGCGGCCATTTTCGTCTCCGGTCAAACGGGCTCGGTGACGGCGCGGAACCGTACCAGAGCGTGGAAGGTGCGCCCGTCGCTCTCGCGGCGGACCTCGGCGGTGGTGGCGCGCAGGTTGGCGAGGCGATGCCCGTCGAGGGCGAGGGCCGCATCGTGCAGCGCCGCCTGCAAGCGCGCGGCGATGGCGAAGGCCTCCGCCCGCCCGCCGGAGCGGGAGAAGACGTGCAGCGTCAGCGCCTGCTCGCTGCCCGCCTCGGTGGCGGTGGACCAGTCGGCCACCACCGCCTCGCCGAGGGTGACGAAGGGAAAATCCGCATCGCCTGGCGGCACGTCATGCACGCGCGGCGCGCCGAGCAGCGCCACCAGCGCGACATCGGCCACAAGGGCCGCATGGATGGCGGCGCGCAACGCCAGCGCGGGGCTGTCGGGGGGCACGCTCATGGGCGCCTCCGGGCGAAGAGAAGGCGGATGCGGTCGAGCACCGGATCGCCCGGCCGGTCGAAGGCGCCGCGCACGCGGTCGAGGAAGGCGGCGCCGGACACCTGCACCAGAGGCCGTGCGGGGGTGCCCGCCACGGATGCGACAGCGCCGGCCTCGGCGCCGATCTCGGCCGCGAGGTCATCGGCGGCACGGACGGCGGCGGCGGCTTCCGCGTCCGGGAAATGGCGCGCGGCGATGCGGCGGGCGAGGCCGTCGAGGCCGCGGGTGCGGACGCTGAATTCCGTCCTCATGTCTGTTCCTCGCTGCAGCGGATGCGATGGAACCGGCCGCGCCCGTCCGCATCGATGATGGACTCCACCGCCAGCACACGGCCGGCATGGATCAGCCGGTCGCCGGCGGCGATGGTGTTGGGCGCCCGCACGGTGACGCGCAGCACGCGCGCGGCGCGGGGCCGATCCTCGCCGAGGCCGTAGGCGGTGGAGACCTCCTCCACCGCGCCCCACAGCACATCCACCGAGATGAAGCTGCGCGCGACGCCGCCGGCACCGTCCGGCACCTCCAGCGGCGTCTGGTGGGTCAGGCGATGGCGCAGGGCGCCGATCCCGGTCACAGCCGCACCACGCGATAGGGCGCGATCAGCGCGCGGGCGGCGGCGGGGAGTTGGGTGGCGTCTCCCGGCCCGTCGCGATGCTCATAGAGATGGGCGAGCATGAGCCGCACCGCCTGCACGAGATCCGCCGGCACATCGGCCGCGTCTGCGCCGTAGCCGGCCGCGAGCGTGATGACGATGCCGCCATGGGAGACGAGCGGCGCCGAGACGCGCGCGGGCTCCACCCGGATCAGCGCGGGGGCGCGGTCGCCTACCAGGGTCAGCGCGCCCTCGGGCAGCGCCACCGGCGTGCCGTCCACCGCCGCCACGGTGGCCGAGAGGATGGTGCGCACCGGGACGACGGGCGCCGGGATCACCCCGCGCAGGGGCCAGCGATCCAGCGAGAAGCGCCAGGTCTGCTCCATCAGAATGCGCCCCGTCGCCGCCTCCACATGGCGGCGGGCGGCGGCGATGAGGGCATCGATGAGGGTGTCCTCGACGTCGGTCTCGACGCGCAGAAAGGCCTTCGCCTCCGCCCGCGTCAGCGGCTCGGCGGCGGGGTCGGAGAGAAGCTCTGCCATGATGGGCTCCGGGTGAAAGGGATGGGCGAAAGGCTGGGTGCGCGGCGGGCGCCTGTGGGGTGGAGAGGCCCGCCCACCCAAACCGGCGGAAGCTCCCTCTCCCCTTGCGGGAGAGGGGTGGGGTGAGGGGTGTGGCAACGAAAGGACCGGCGCCGGGGTTTGGCGGAGAGGTCTCTCCCCCTCACCCCCGGCCCCTCTCCCTCGAGGGAGAGGGGAGGAAGAAATTGCGCAGTCATCGTCCGGACACGCCGGGCGATGACTGGTTAAGCGAGGTCTCTGCCCTTCGGAGCAATTGCCCCGCTGCGCGGAAGTCGTGCGCTCGCCCCGCATCGGCGCTCCACCTTCGGTGTCGCTTGTCCGGGGAACCATTGACGCTTCCGGCCACGGGCGGCAGAAACGGGGGATGAAGCCTTTACGCCTCGTCGCCCCCGCGCCGTTTCTGGCGCTCGCCCTCGCGCTCATCGGCCCGAACGCGGCCCACGCCATCGTTGGCGGAGGGCCGGCGACGGCGGATGTGGCGGCGCAGACGGTGCTCATCGTCTCCACCCGCGGCGCCTCCTGCACCGGCACGGTGCTGGCGCGCGACCTGGTGTTGACGGCGGCGCACTGCGTGGGGCCGAAGGCGGACTATGCGGTGGCCATCATCGGCGATGGCGAGCCCAGGTTGGTGCCGGCGGCGCGCGTGATGGTGCATCCGCGCTTCGACGCCGACCAGTTCCAGACCCGCCGGCCGACGCCGGACCTCGCTTTGGTGAAGCTCGCCGAGCCGTTGCCCGCGCGGTTCCGCGTCGCCCGCCTCGGCGCGGCCACGGGGCTGCCGGAGAAGGGCGTCACCTTTCTGCTCGCCGGCTATGGCGTCACCGCCGACGGCGCCATGAAGAGCGCGGGCACGCTGCGCAGCGTCGCCCTGCCCTCCATCGGCACCACCGGGGGCATCATGGTGCGGCTCTCCGCGCCGGAGGGTGCGGCCGGGGCCTGCACCGGGGATTCCGGCGGGCCGGCCTTCCTCGATGGCGCGGTGGCCGGCGTGGTCGGATGGGCCACCGCCGCGGGCGGCGCGCGCGGCTGCGGCGGCGTCACCGGCGTCACTTTGGTGTCTCTGCATCGCGACTGGATCATGGCCACGGCGAAGGCCCTGGGGAGCCCCCTCCCCGCCACCGGGCTCTGACATGCGCTCCGCCGCCCTGCATCACGCATGGTGCGGCGGCGTCGTCCTGCTCGCGCTCGCGGCGCCCGCCAATACACAGGCCCTTGCCCAATCGCCCGGCGGCGAAACCGTGGATCACGCCATCTGCCGCCTCATCGATGGGGCGGCGGCGAAGGAGGGGCTGCCCGCCGCCTTCCTCACCCGCCTCATCTGGCAGGAAAGCTCGTTCCGCTCCGATGTGGTGAGCCGCGCCGGCGCGCAGGGCATCGCCCAGTTCATGCCGGGCACGGCGAAGGAGCGCGGGCTCCTCGATCCGTTCGATCCGGAAGCGGCGATCCCGGCCTCCGCCGCGCTGATTGCCGATCTCAACCGGCGGTTCGGCAATCTCGGCCTCGCGGCGGCGGCCTACAATGCCGGGCCGGGGCGGGTGAACGGGTTTCTGGCCGGCGGCGGCCTGCCCAACGAGACGCGCGCCTATGTGCGCATCATCACCGGCCGCACGGCGGAGGATTGGGCCGGGCTGAAGAAGCAGGGCACGGCCGCCTTCGGCCCGGCGGATTTCCCGCCCGACCCCTGCCTCGCCACCGTCGCCTCATTGCGCAAGGGCGCGCCGGCCCCCGCCGCCGGCCAGCCGGCGAATGCGCTGTTCGCGCCCTGGGGCGTGCAGATCTCCGGCAATTATTCGCGCGACATCGCCCTCGCCTCCTTCCGGCGCGAGGCGGCGCGGGCGCCGCAGGTGTTCGCGGATCTCACGCCGGTCATCATCTCCACCCGCGTGGGCGGGCGCGGCCCGCGTACCTTCTATCGCGTGCGCCTGCCGGCCCAGTCCAAGGCCGAGGGCATGAAGATGTGCGACCGCCTCCGCAAGGCCGGCGGCGCCTGCCTGGTGCTGCCCAACTGAGGGCGAAGAACAGCAGGATCGGTCGAGCGCGCGCCGCCGCGACGCGGTTCACTGGCGGAGCCATCAGGGAAGGAGCCAATGACCAACGCCGCACGCGAGCGCTACCGGGCGAGGATGCAGCGGGTGCTGGACCACATCGACCGGCATCTCGATCAGGATCTCGGCCTTGAGGCGCTCAGCGCCGTCGCGGCCTTCTCGCAGGCTCACTTTCACCGGCAGTTCACCGCCACGTTCGGTGTCACCGTGCACCGCTATGTCCAGCTCGCCCGCCTGAGGCGAGCCTCGTATCAGCTCGCCTTCCGGACGGGGGCCAGCGTGACCGAGGTCGCCCTGGACGCCGGCTACGATGCGCCCGACGCCTTCGCCCGCGCCTTCCGGCAGCGGTTCGACCAGTCGCCTTCGGCGTTCCGGACATCGCCCGCGTGGGAACCGTGGCTTGCGGCCTGCGCGCCGCTCACCAACGCAAGGACCCTGCGCATGACCACCTGGACCACCACAGACGTCGAAGTTCGCGACTTTCCCGCCACCCCGGTCGCGGTCATGACCCACCGGGGCGATCCGGCCGCGGTCTACGACACCGTCCGACGCTTCATCGAATGGCGGCGTGCGGCGGGGCTCGGGCGCGGCGTCGCCGCGACCTTCACGGTGTTCCACAGCGACCCGCGCACGACGCCCCCGGAAGACTTCCGCCTCGACCTGTGCGCCGCCAGCGACCGGCCCATCCCGGACACGGCGCAAGGCGTCACCGCCGGCCTCATCCCCGCCGGCCGCTGCGCGGTGCTCCGCGTCATCGGCCACAGCGAGGATCTGGAGCCCGCGGCGCTGTTTCTCTATCGCGACTGGCTGCCGGACAGCGGCGAGGAGGCGGGAGACTTCCCGCTGTTCTGCCAGAGGCTGAGCTTCTTCCCCGACGTGCCGGAGCACGAGACCGTCACCGACCTGTTCCTGCCCCTCAGGTCGCCCCCGGCCGGCTGAGGCGTGGGACACCGCAGGTGGAGCGCTGGGCCGCGGCCCGGCGCAAGAGATGACCGAAGGCGCTTCCGTATAGAGCGCCCTCGGCATTGTCCGCTGCGCGGGGGATTTGCGCTGGTCCCCGGATCGGCGCTCCGGCTCACGCCGTCGCTGGTCCGGGGAACAGGCTCAGCTCGCGGCGAACTTCAGCAGCTTGGCGGCCTCGAAGTTCTGCACGCCGCCGCCCACGCGCTTCGTCGTGTAGAACAGCACGTAGGGCTTGGCGGAATAGGGATCGCGCAGCACCCGCACCCCGGCGCGGTCCACCACCAGGTAGAAGCGGCGGAAGTCGCCGAAGGCGATGGCGAAGGCGTCGGCCGCCATGTCGGGCATGGCCTCGCTCTCGGCCACCGGGAAGCCGAGGAGGCTCGCCGGCTGGCCCACCCCCGCGGGGGGCGACCAGAGGTAGTTGCCGTTCTCATCCTTCAGCTTGCGCACGGACCCTTGGGTCTTCCGGTTCATCACGAAGGTGGCGTTCTGGCGGTATCCGCCCTTCAGCGCATAGACGAGATCGAGGAGTGGATCGGCCGGCGTCGCGGAGGGGAAGGCGCCGGCGGCGCCGGTCGCCACATAGCCCACCTTGTCCCACGCCCAGGCGCTTTCGGCGACCTTGGTGTAGGCGAGGAAGCCCTTGGGCTTGGCGACGCCATCGCCGGTGACGAAGGCGGTGCCCTCCTGCTCGGCGAAGGCCGCGTCCACCTCCTGCGCCAGCCACTCCTCGATGTTCACCTGCGCATCGTCCAGCAGCGCCTGCGTCGCCGCCGGCATGGCGTAAAGCTCCATGGCGGGGAAGGCGAGCTCGGCGAGGACCGGGCTGTCGGTCTGCGGGCGGGCGGCGGTCTCGGCCGCCCAGCCGGAGGCCGGACCGGAGGTCATGAAGGGCTTGCGATAGGTGCCCGCGCCGATCACCCGCACCGAGGCGAGCGCGCGGATGGGCGAGAGGGCGGCAAGGCGCCGGCCGATCTCCTGCTCCGCCTCATAGGGCACGAGATAGCCGCCGTCCGCACCGGAGCCGGCGGAGAGCGCCTTCGCCTCCAGCGCCTTCAGGCCACCGGCCTCGCCATGGCGGGCATAGGTGTCGAAGGCCGCGCCATGCTGGGAGGCATCGGCCGTGCGCTCGGGCGCGGCGCCCAGCGCCGGGCGGCGGGCCTTGGTGGCGAGGGCATCGAGCCGCGCCTGGTGGGCGTCGAGGGCCGCATCGATGCGGGCGAGCTGCTCGGTGGTGAGCACGTCGGCGCCGCGCCGCTCCATCTGGGCAAGGCGCGCGTCGTTGGTCTCCTTGTAGACCTCGAAGGCGGACAGGAAATCGGCGACCGCGATGCGCTGCTCGGCGCCGGCCACCTTGGTCTCGGGCGCGCCCGAATGGGCGTCAATGTTGAGCGACATGGGAAGAACCTTCTGTTGAGCGGAGATCAGGCGCCGGCGGCGGCGCGCAGGCGGGCAGCAGCGGCGGTGAGCAAAGCGGCCGGGGACGGGGCCGGACGCCGGATCCGGGCGTCTGGCTGCATGGGGAAGGTGACGACCGACACCTCCCACAGATCGATGCGGGCGATGCGGCGCAGCCGCGTGCGCGGATCGGTCCGCGCCGTCACCGCCTTGAAGCCGATGGAGAGGCCGTCGAGCGCGCCGTCGCGGATCAGCGCCGCCACCTCCCGCGCGCGGGCGACAAAGGGCGAGAGCCGGCCGCGCACGTAGAGGCCGCGCCCGTCCTCGATCAGGTCGGTCCACACGCCGATGGGCTCGGCCGGATCGTGCTGGTAGAGCATGCGCACGCCGCCCGCGCCCTGGCGGGCCAGGCTCGCCGCGAAGGCGCCGCGCTCGACGAGATCGCGGCCGAGGTCCGGCACGTCGAACAGGCAGGCATAGCCCTCGATGGCGTAGCCGTCGGTTTGGGGGTCGGACACGGCCATCGCTCAGGCGCCCCCCGCGGGCGGTGCGGGCTTCTTGCGGCGGCGGCTCTTCTCGATGCGCTCCAGCGTCGCCACGAACTCGCGGAAGACCGTGCCGGCAGCGGCCGGAGCGGCCGGCGGCGTGGCGCGGGCCTTGGTTTTGGGTCCGCCGGTGAGCGCGCGGATGCGCGGCGCGGACGCCTTCTGGAATGGCGATCGCATGGGTGTCTCCGAGGATGTGTTGGGGGGTCAGGAGAGGTCGTCGAACCGCGCGTTGAAGCGGGCCAGCTCGCGCACCAGCGCGTCCATCCGCGCATTGGCGCGGGCCAGCTCGGTGAGCGTCCGCCACAGCCCGGCGGTGGCCGCCAGCGCCCACAGCAGCAGCGCCAGATGCGCGAGATCGCCCCGCTCGGCGAAGGTGCGGATGAGGGTGTCCATGGGGGGCTCTTTTGGCCGGAAAGGCGAAGGACGGATGTCGGGGGCGACGCACCTCCCCTCTCCCCTTGCGGGAGAGGGGCCGGGGGTGAGGGGGGAGGCGGCGCCGGCCAACCTGATGCCCGAGCAAACGGCAAGAAAACCCCTCACCCCAACCCTCTCCCGCAAGGGGAGAGGGAGGCCTTTCCGGCGAGGACGGCGCGGAGCGAAGGCGGCAACGGCCCTCGCGCCCCGGACGCATGGAGCGCCAGCGGAATGCGCGCCGGGGCCCAGCGCAAGGGACCGCCGAAGGCGCTGCTTGAACGCCCTCTCCCCTTGCGGGAGAGGGTTGGGGTGAGGGGTGTGTCGCCTTTTGCCCGAAGGTTGGGATTACGACGCCAGCCCCCACACCCCCGGCCCCTCTCCCGCGAGGGGAGAGGGGAGAACGGCGCGCTCGCCCCCGGATCAGCGGGGAGCGGAGCGATAAAAGCGCTGCGCAGAATTTCGAGCGGCGCCCTACCCCTGATACCCCACCGCCGCCCGCTTCTCCGCATCCGTCAAAAAGTCCGCCGCGCCCACGCGCGCCCAAAGTTCCGAGCGCTCGGCGCTGAGCGCTTCGATCTGGTCGAGGTCGGGCACCAGGCTCAGGCCGCCGCCGAAGGCCGGGGCGAGCCACAGAGCGAGGGCGTCGCAGACGCGGCGCACCAGCGGCACCACGCTCTGGCGCCACAGGGCGCGGTTGGCTTCGGCATAGTTGGCATAGGTGTTGTCGCCGGGGATGCCCAGCAGCATGGGCGGCACGCCCACGGCCAACGCGATCTCCCGCGCGGCGGAATTGCGGGCGGCTTCGAAGTCCATGTCCTTGGGCGAGAGGGAGAGCGGGCGCCAGTCCAGCCCGCCCTCCAGCAGCAGCGGGCGGCCGGCATTCACCGCGCCCTGGAAAGAGGCTTCCAGCTCGCCCTTCAGCCGCTCGAACTGCTCCTCGGTGAGCGCGCCCGTGCCGCCATAGACGAGGGCGCCGGAGGGCCGGGCGGCGTTGTCGATGAGCGCCTTGTTCCAGGCGCTCGCCGCATTGTGGAGATCGAGCGCCTGCGCCGCCGCCTCCAAAGGGGCGAAGCCGTAGTGGTCGTCCAGCGGGTTGAAGGCGGAGAGGTGCAGGATGGGCGGCACGTCGGCGCCGGGCACCAAAGTGTCCTGCGCGATGCGCACGGTCTCGGCGCCCAGGGTGTAGTCGAACGCCTCGGGCCAGCCGTCCGGCCCCGGCACCACGCGCACCCGGTCCGGGCGCAGCAGATGCAGCTCGCGCACCGCGCCCTCCAGGGCCACCGCCTCCACATAGGCGTTGCCGGCCACGAGGAGATGGCAGCCGATGGCCTCGAACAGCGCCGCGCGGGTGAGGCGCGGGTTGGGCCGGGCGAGGAGATCGAGGAAGGGGTGGGTGTCGTGCTCGCGCCCGTTCACGGTGAGCACCAGAGGCACGGTGGCCGCCGCCTCGCCGATGAGCCGCACGGCGCGATAGGCGATGGCATTGCGGGCATAGCCCTCGCGGGCCAGCGAAGCGTAGTTGCGCGGCGTCCAGCGCGGCCGGCCGGCGGAGAGCAGAGCGATGAGGCGTCCGGTGCGGCTCGCCTTCGCCTCCTCGGGCGCACGGCGGAAGGGGGCAAGCAGGCTGGCCAGCATGAGGGGGCTCCGAAATGAAAACGGCCGCCCCCTGAGGCCGCTCATTCCAGCAGATCGGGGCTTCTGCGGGAGGTGCGGATCAAGGAGCGGCCGGAGGGTGCAAACCGGCGAACCGGCTGCAGGCCACAGGATGCGCCGGCGCGGCGGCCGGCGTTAAAGCGTGCGGAACGACGAACCGGCCCCAGCCGGCGCGGCAGCAGGGCGTCAGCCCGCCCGGCGCGGCGACAGGGCTTTAGCCCGCCCGGCGAGGGTATTCGTGATGGCGCGGCGGCAGCCGGTGATAGAGGCTCGCCACCGCCACGAGGCAGACGGCGCCCGCAATCACGATGCCGGACAGTTCGAACGGATCGATGGGCGAGGCCGCCATCAGCACCGGCACGGCGCCGGCGGGCGGATGCGACACGCGCAGCAGCAGCATGGCGAGGATGGCAAGGCCCACCCCCAGCGCCGCCGCCCACCAGGCGCCGGGAAACAGCAGCGCAAAGACGATGCCCACCGTGACCGACAGGGCATAGCCGCCAATGACATTGGCCGGCTGCGCCAAAGGCGAAGAGGGATGGCCGAACAGCAGCACCGCGCTCGCGCCGAACGGCGCGATGAGCAGCGGCAGGCTGGTGAAGGCCGCGGCGCCACCGACAAGGCCCATGCCCAGCATGCCGCCCGCGCCGGACTTCAGCCCGACCTGGACGGAGCCGCAATGGGGCTCATGACGTGCGAAAAATGCTTTCCAATGATGTCTCATGGCTCCAGACGGGGCAGAGAGGGCCAAGGGAAGGCAAATGTCTGCACACAACGCTGTCATGCAGCCTCATTTGTAGGCACATGATGGACGTATTCTGGATGCCACGCAAGCGTCGTCACCGGAAAGGCGCCAACAAACCGGTTCGCGCTGGGGCAGCACAGGCGTAGAATGATTGCGGGCCGTGGGTTGGGAGCAGATCGGGAGGGCGTCATGCTCTATGCCCTGGTCCTCATCGTCACGACCACCACGGTCCAGCCCGCGGCGGCATCCGCCATGGGCTATGCGGGCGGCTCCTATGCCGGCGCCCGGCTCGTCACCACCGAGACCTCGCAGCAGATCGTCGGCTATTTCCGCAGCGAACGCGGCTGCCTCGGCGCCAGCCTGAAACGCAACGAGCGATGGCCGGACTTCGCGCCCGGCCAGAGCGTCACCGGCCTGTGCGTGCAGGTGGAGATCCCCGTCGGCGGCGTCGTGGTCGGAAGCTGACGGCCTAAAGCCCCCGCACGCGCGGCGCGCCGGCCTTCGGGCCGAACGCCAGCGCCGTCACCGCCCACACCAGCGCATCGAGCCGGTCGGGCGAGCGGCCGGAGGAGAGGCCGTCGGTGCCGAAGTCGCACATCTCGTCCTCCAGCTCCGGGAAGGCGCCGGCGTGGCGGACGCGGGCCTGCTCGTAGAGGGCGGCCACCGGCTCGGCGCGCAGGAATTTGCCGCGCGTGGCGCGCACCTGCTCCACAGGAACGGCGGGGTCCACCTCGGCGATGACGGCGCGCACCATCTCACCGCCCTGGTTCACCTCGGCGACGATGCGGTCGGCGGAAAAGCGGTGAAACAGCGCCACCGCCTTCGCCGCCCATTGGGCCGGGCGCAGGCCCTGCTCGGTGGCATCCGCCAGCACATGCACCACCCCCGCCGCATCCACTCCCGCCGCCACGAGGCCGCAGGAATCGGCGCCGGCGCGGGAGGAGGCGGGCGGGTCCACTGCCACGACGATGCGGGCGAGCGGCGGGGCCTCGGCCTCGCGCAGCGCCTCCAACTGGGGGCGGGAGAACAGCGCGTCGGACCGGTCCTCGATGATCTCGCCATCCAGCTCCTGCCGGCCGAGGCGGGTGCCGCCGTAGCGGGACATCACCTGCCCGAGGAAGGTGGGGGCGAGGTGGAAGGCATTGTCCGCCGTCTTCGCCCGGCTCACCGCGGTCGCGGGGTCGGCCAGGAGACGGCGCAGCAGCGCGGTGGGGCGCGGCGTGGTCGTCACCATCTGGCGGGGATGGGCGCCGAGGCGCAGCGCGAACTGCAGCATGTCAAAAGTCGCCTCGCCGCGCTTCCACTTGGCCAGTTCGTCCAGCCAGGCGGCGGCGAATTGCGGGCCGCGCAGGCTTTCCGGGTCCTCGGCCGAAAACCCCTGCGCCACCGCGCCATTGGGCCAGACGAGGCGGCGGCGGGTGGGCTCCCAGCGCGGACGCTCGCCGCGCGGGTGGACGGCGAGAACGCCGGAGACGCCCTCCACCATCACCTCGCGCACATCGGCCATGGTCTCGGCGATGAGCGCGATGGGGCTCACCGGCGCCACCGCGAAGGGGGCGGTGCCGGAGGCGAGGCCGCGCACCCATTCGGCGCCGGCCCGCGTCTTGCCGGCCCCGCGCCCGCCCAGCACCAGCCAGGTGAACCACGCCCCGCCGCCCTGGGCTTCCAGAGGCGGAAGCTGGTCCGGCCGCGCCCACAGGGCCCAGTCGGCGAGGAGGCGGCCGGCATCTTCCTCGGGCAGGCTTTCAAGAAGCGTCCGGGCCGTCCCCTTCTTCGCGCAGGCGATCAAGGCGGCGCGCAAGCTCGCGGCGGAAGGTGTCGAGGTCGCGGACGGTTCCATCTTGGTCCTTCGCCTTGCGCCGTTTGCGGGCCTCCGCTTCCAGGGCGGTCAGTTCGCGCAGGGTCCGCGCCAGCACGGCCAGCGCCCGGGCGTCCTTCTCGGGTTCGGGGCGCGGCGCCTCGGAGGGGTCGGCGACGCGGGCGAGGCGGTCCTCGATCTCGTTGATCTGCCGCTCCGCCGCCCGCCACAGCCGCTTGAGCAGGCCGCGCCGGTCCTGCTTGCCGGAGGCGTGCGCAGGGGCCTTGGCGGTGCGCGCCTTCGCCGGCTGGCCGCCCACGGGGTGGGCGGTGCGGCGCGGCACGGGATTGAAGAGGAAGGTGCCGTCCGGCCCCATCTCGCGGTCGATCCAGTAATAGACGCCAGCGCTGGAGAGGCCGGTCTGCCGGCGGATCTCCGCCATGCTGGCCCCCTCCAGATAAAGCCGCCGCGCCAGCGCCCCCCGCGCCGGACGCGCGGACGGCACGGCGCTGCCGTGAGGCTGCTCCATGGCTGGACCTCTGAGGTGAGGAGGAAAGGAAGAGGCGCTGGTGAATGAGGAGGCCAGGCTGCGGAGAGGGCACGCCCCCTCACCGCCGTCGCCGCTCTCATTCCCCGGACAAGCGACGGCGTAGCCGGAGCGCTGATCCGGGGGCCAGCGCAAAGATTCCGCGCCGCGGGGCAATGCCCCGGAGCGCGGGATGAGGAAGCGCCTGCGGCGGACTTGTGCGCTGGGCCCCGGCTCGCATTCCGCTGCGCTGCATGCGTCCGGGGCGCGAGGGCAGTTCGTCGCCCCGGCATCGGCCGTCAGGCACACCTCTCGAACTTGGGGAAAAGATACCCAGGCAGCGCACCGCTGTCAAGGACTAAAATCCCAAAAATCTCCCCCTCACCCCAGCATCACCCGGTCCCGTCCCGCCAGCTTCGCCAGATAGAGCGCGCGATCGGCGCGGCCGTAGGCGTCGGAGAAGGTGTCGCCGGGGGGTGTGAAGGTGAGGCCGGCGGAGAAGGTGTAGGTGAAATCAGGGACATCCGGCAGCGGGCGGGATGCGCGGACGCGGGCGAGGAGGTCGGCGACGCGGTGCTCGGCCTCCGCGAGGTCGGTCTGCGGCAGCACCAGCACGAATTCCTCGCCGCCCACCCGGCCGAAGCAGTCGGAGCGGCGGATGGCGCCGGCCATCAGGGCACAGAAGGCCCGCAGCAGCACATCGCCGGTCTGGTGGCCGAAGCGGTCGTTCACGTGCTTGAAATTGTCGAGATCGATGACGCAGAGCGTGCCGCCGGGGCCTTGCGGCGCCATCATCTCGTTGGCGCGGTGGATGGCGAAGCGGCGGTTGGCGACGCCGGTCAGCTCGTCCGTGTGGGCGGCGCGCAGCGCATGGTCGCGGGCCTGCCTTATGTCGCGCGTGTCGACGCGGAAGGCGGTGACGTCCACCCCCACGGTCAGCATCCAGCCGTCCGCGTCCATGGTCTCGTTCACCAGCAGCCAGCGGCCATCCCTGAGATCGCTCTCGAAGCTGCGGAAGCGCACCTTGCCGCGGCGCGACTTGGCGGAGGCGAGCCAAGTCTCGAAATCATCAGCCGTGATGTTGATGCCGTGCCCCGACGCATGGCTGCGCCGGACCATTTCCTCCCAGGTGGGGAAATCGCCCTCCGGAAGCCCGAAGGTGGCACGGTAGGCCGGGTTGGTGTAGCGCAGCCGGTCGGTGTGATCGTAAAGACCGACAAGCAGCGGCGTCGCCTCGTAGAGGGTGCGGAGGCGGGTCAGGAGGCCGGGCACGCCGTCTTCGGCGCCCGCGTTTCCGAAGTCACGGATGTCGAACATGGCCCGGCCGAGCATACCGTAAGTGGAGGCGCGCCGGGCAGTGGTTTTGTAGCACCTGCCTCCTGCTTTCGGGTGAGACGACGGCGCGCGCCCGGCGCGGTCGCGTCCCCTGCCCTAGCCCAGCGCCGCCATGACCGCGGGCGGCGCCTCGCCGTCCACCTGGATGCGGTTGCGGCCGCTCATCTTGGCCATGTAGAGCGCGCGGTCGGCGCGGCCGTAGAGATCGGTGAAGGTGGTGCCCGGCCCGCCCGTGGCGATGCCGGCGGAGAAGGTGTAGGCGAAGTCCGGCCATTGCGGCAGCGGCCGCGACTGGCGCACCAGCGAGAGCATCCGCTCGACGATGAGCACCGCCTCCTCCGCCGCGGTCTGCGGCAGCACCAGCACGAACTCCTCGCCGCCGATCCGCCCGAAGCAGTCCTTGCGGCGGATGAGGCCGTTGATGCGGGCGGCGAAGTCGCGCAGCACCGCATCACCCGCGAGGTGGCCGACCAAGTCGTTGATATATTTGAAATTATCGAGGTCCAGCACGCACAGCGCCCCGCCCAGGGCGCCGGGCGAGAGCATGTCGTCCACCCGCGCGGTGATGAAGCGGCGGTTGGCGATGCCGGTGAGATCGTCGGTCTGCGCTTCCTTGATGGCGCGGTCGCGGGCCTGCCGCACATCCCGCCCGTCCTCCCTCAAGGCGGTGATGTCGCTGGCGATGCACAGCATCCATCCCGAGGCGGAGACGCCCTCCGTCATCAGCAGCCAGCGGCCATCGTAAAGGTCGGTCTCGAACGCCCGGTAGGGCACCTTGCCGCGGCGCGAGGAGGTGGAGACCAGCCAGGCGTCGAAATCGGGGGCGGCGATGACGGTGCCCCGCCGCTCGGCATGGTTGCGGCGCATGATCTCCGCCCAGGTCACCTCCTCGCCCGGCGCCAGGAAGAAGGCGGAGCGGAACGCGGCGTTGGCATAGCGCAGCCGATCGAAGGAATCATAAGCCGCCACCAGCACTTGCGTGGCGTCGTAGAGGGCAGCGAGCTGGTCGGGGACAAGGATCATGCCAAGGACATTATACGTCATGCGTGTCTGTTTGGGCACGTACAGATCGGCCGCATGGCGCGTGCTGCTGTCTCAGCTGGCGGGTGGGCCGGGTCGGCGGCAACGGCCGCCATGGAAAGCGGCTTCGCGCTGCGGTATGGAGAGGGGTGGCGCGCTGGCGCGTCGCTCTGGAGGGTGCGCGATCCCATGTTTCCGCCCGGCTTCCCGTCCGGCCTGCCGCTACTGGTGCCGCTGATGCTGGCCGCCTGCCTGATGGTGCCGGCCCACGCGCTGGAGGCCCAGTGGCCGGACACCGCCTCCGCCCGCCAGCAGGCGCAGGAGCTGGTGGAGGCGCTGAACGCCGACCTCCTCGCCCATCCGAGCGCCACCGCCACGCTGGAGCGCTGGTGCGCCACCCGGGGCATCTCCGATCCGTCCAAGGTGGTGGCCGAGCGGGTCTACGAGCGGGAGGGCGCCGCCCCCCCGGAGGTGCGCGCTCTGCTCGGCGCCGGACCCGACACGCCGGTGCGGCATCGCCGGGTGCGGCTGGTGTGCGGACCCACGGTTTTGTCGGAGGCGGATAACTTTTATCTGCCGGAAAAGCTGACCCCCGACATGAACCAGGTGCTGGACACCACCGATACCCCGTTCGGCAAGGTGGTGAAACCGCTCGATTTCCGGCGCAAAACCCTCGATTCCACAGTCCTGTGGATGCCGGCGGACGAGACCGGCTTCAAGCCCGCCCCCGGTGCCGCGCTGCCCCTGCCGGCCTTCGTGCTGAGCCACCGGGCGGTGCTGACCCTGCCCGACGGCACCCCCTTCAGCGCCCTGATCGAGCGCTATACGGCCGGCATCCTCGGCCCCCCGCCGTCGCGCTGAAGCGCCTCGCCGGGGCCCCTCCCCCCTCCCGCGCGGGGAGGAGGAAAGGTCCGTCTTTTCAGAGGCTTGTCAGTCCGTCTGCGCCTCGGCCACGGCCACGGCGGTCATGTTGACCACGCCGCGGGTCGTCACCGACGGGCCGAGGATGTGGGCCGGCTTGGCGGTGCCCATGAGGATGGGTCCGACCGGCAGGGCATCGCCCAGCACCTTGATCATGTTAAAGGCGATGTCGGCCGCGTCGAGGTCCGGCATCACCAGCACGTTGGCCACCCCGGACAGCCCGGAATGGGGGAAGGACTTCTTGCGGATATCTTCCACAAGTGCTGCATCCGCCTGCATTTCTCCGTCGACCTGAAGGTTCGGATCGCGCTCGCGGATGATGGAGAGGGCGGAGCGGACGCGCTTGGCCGAGAGCGTCTCGTGGCTGCCGAAATTGGAGTGCGAGAGCAGCGCTACCCGCGGCTCCAGACCGAAGCGGCGGACGTGGGCGGCGGCCAGCACCGTCATCTCGGCGAGGTCGGCGGCGGTGGGCTCGGTCTGGATCTGCGTGTCGCAGATGAAGAAATTGCCCTTGGAGGTGATGAGCAGCGAGAGCGCCGCCAGCTCCTTGACTCCGGGGGCGAGGCCGATGATGTCGCGCACCTGCCGGAGGTGGCGCACGAACCGACCCTCGATGCCGCAGAGCATCGCATCCGCCTCGCCGCGATGGACGGCCAGCGCCGCGATCACGGTGGGATGGGTGCGGACCAGCGTGCGGGCGGCGTCGGGCGTCACGCCGCGGCGGCCGGCCACCTCGACGTAATCGCGCACGTAGTCGCGGTAGCGCGGATCGTCCTCGGGATTGATGAGGTCGAAGTCGCGGCCGGGCTGGATGGAGAGGCCGAAGCGCTTCAGGCGGGTATCCACCACGCTCGGGCGGGCGACGATGATGGGCCGGGCGATGCCTTCCTCGACCACCGCCTGCACGGCGCGCAGCACGCGCTCGTCCTCGCCTTCGGCATAGATCACGCGCTTGATGGACTGCTTCGCCTTGGCGAACAGCGGACGCATGATGAAGCCGGAGCGGAACACGAAGGTGTCCAGCCGGTCGATATAGGCGTCCATGTCGGTGATGGGACGCGTCGCGACGCCGGTGTCCATGGCCGCCTTCGCCACCGCCGGCGCGATGCGCAGGATGAGGCGCGGATCGAACGGGGAGGGAATGAGCGAATCGGAGCCGAAGGAGCGGGTCTCGCCGCCATAGGCGCGGGCCACCACGTCCGACGGTGTCTCGCGGGCGAGCGCGGCGAGGGCTTCCACCGCCGCCATCTTCATCTCGGCGTTGATGTCGGTGGCGCCCACATCCAGCGCGCCGCGGAAGATGTAGGGGAAGCACAGGACGTTGTTGACCTGGTTCGGGAAGTCCGACCGGCCGGTGCAGATCATGGCATCCGGGCGCGCCTCGCGGGCAGCCTCGGGCATGATCTCGGGCATGGGATTGGCGAGGGCGAGGATAAGCGGCTTGTCCGCCATCTTCTTCACCATCTCCGGCTTCAGCACGCCGCCGGCGGAGAGGCCGAGGAAGATATGCGCGCCCTCGATCACCTCGTCGAGGGTACGCTTGTCGGTCTTCTGGGCATAGATCTCCTTGTAGGGATCCATGAGGGTGTTGCGGCCGTCATAGACCACGCCCTCGATATCGGTGACCCAGATGTTCTCCTTCTTCGCGCCGATGGTGACGAGAAGGCCGAGGCAGGCGAGCGCGGCGGCGCCGGCGCCCGAGGTGACGATCTTCAGATCCTCGATCTTGCGGTTGCCGATCTCCAGCGCGTTGCGCACCGCAGCCGCGACGATGATGGCGGTGCCGTGCTGGTCGTCGTGGAAGACCGGGATCTTCATGCGCTGGCGCAGCTGGGCTTCCACCTCGAAGCACTCGGGCGCCTTAATGTCCTCGAGATTGATGCCGCCGAAGGTGGGTTCGAGCGCGCTCACCACGTCCACCATGCGCTCGACGGTCAGGGCATCGATCTCGATGTCGAACACGTCGATGCCGGCGAACTTCTTGAACAGGACGGCCTTGCCTTCCATCACCGGCTTGCCGGCGAGGGGGCCGATATTGCCGAGGCCGAGCACGGCGGTGCCGTTGGAGACGACGCCCACGAGATTCGAGCGGATGGTCAGCTCGGCAGCCTGCAGCGGATCGGCGGCGATGGCCTCGCACGCGGCGGCGACGCCGGGCGAATAGGCGAGCGCCAGATCGCGCTGATTGCCGAGGGGCTTGGTGGCCTGGATCTCAAGCTTTCCCGGCCGCGGCGTGCGATGGTAATAAAGTGCGCCCGAACGCAGATCCTCGGAAATGTTGGACGCCATACGCCTCCCCCTTCGTGAATAACGTTCGCCGCGGAAAATCGGCCGGCAACCTAGCGGCCACGCATGCTTATGTCACGGGCGACCGCACAAATTAGGTTATGTTGCGCACGCATGGCGGGTCTGAGGGGCGCAGGTGCCGCGATCTTGGGCGTGTCTGATGCGCGCTCGCAATTTGGGCGCCTGCGATTCGCCCTTTTGGCGGCGAGTCTGCGGGTATGATGCGGGCGGATGCCTGGAAGGAATGGATATGACCGAGGGGAAGGCGGGGCGCGGAATCGGGACGAAGGTTGCCGTTGCGATCGGGATCGTCGCCGTGCTGGGGGCGGGCGGCTGGTTCGGCTTCGCCGCCTGGTCGCGGGCCAAGGTGCGGTCGGAAGTGGACCAGGCGTTTGCCGGCATCCGCGCGGCGGGCAGCAAGGCGTCCTTCACGGACGCCGGCTTCGACCCCGCGGACCGGGCCGTCACGGTCTCAGGCATCGCCATCGCCTCGGCCGACGGTACAGCGGCCGTGAAGATCGCGCGCCTTGTCGCGCGGGGCAGCGAGAAGCCCATCGACCGGCGAGTGACGCTGGAAGCCCTCGACCTCGACGGCGTGGAGGTGACGCTCACCGGCGATTCCGCACAAGGCGGGACCGTCACCTACAGCCTGCCGCAGGTGATGATCGACCGCTACAACGGTCCCATGACCTTGATCGCGGCTGGCGAGGGTGGCGGCGCCTATGGCGCCTTGCGGGTGGCCCTGCGCCAGTTGGCGGCGACGACCGCCGCCAAGGTGACCATCCCCGAGGCGCGCGTACGGATGGCGCCGGCCGGTGCTCCGCCCATGGAGGCCACCTACACCAATCTCGCCGCCGAGGGCATCAATGCCGGGGCGATCCGCAGCCTCATCATCGACCGCTCGACCGCCTCCTATGTGCTGCCGGCCGCGGCGCCCGCCAATGGGCAGGCCGCCCCGGTTAAGTTCAACCTGCGCATCGAGGGACTGGTCGCGGCGCAGATCGACACCGCGCCGCTGCTGCTGATGACCCAGCCGGGCGGCCCCGCCGGCAAGGCAGCCGACGCCTACGGGCGCATCTATGGCAAGGTGGTCACCGGCCCTTACGTCATCTCCCAGGACGGCGGCCCCACCCAGGGCGGCGCCTCCATGCTGATGGAGAATTTCGCCATCCGCCCCTCGGCCTTCGATGCCGGGCGGCTCGCCAAGTTCCAGGCTCTGGTGACGAAGCCGCCGGCCAATCCGTCCGTCGAGGACAGCCGCCGCGCCGCCGAGCTGGTGCGCGATACCATCGGCGGCATCTCCTTCACCACTGTCGCGGTCACGGAAGCCTACACCTCGGAGAAGGGCGAGACAGGGCGTGTCGGGCTGATCCGCATGGACGGCCTCGCCAACGGCGTGCTCGACGGGTTCGTGCTGGAGCGGGCGGACGGCAAGACGCCTGAGGGCGGCACCGGCAAGATCGGCCGCATCGCTGTGCGCCAGCTCGATTTCAACCAGCTCGCGGCGCTCGCTGCCGAAGCGCAGAGCCCCTCCCCCACCACGGCGCTGGTGTTGTTCCGGGTGATCTCGGGCATCGAGATCAAGAATCTGGAGGTGCCTTACGGCGAGGGCGATGCGAAGGACGAGCCGGTGAAGATCGGCAATTTCTCCCTGTCCTGGGGTGGGTCGCTGGGGGTGCTGCCGTCCTACGTGGACTTCGCGCTGACCGACGTCTCGGGCCCGATCCGGCCGGAGGATGGCGAGCCCTTCATCTATCTCATGAACGCAGGCATGAAGCGGGCGACCGTCTCGCTCGGCGCCAAGGCATTTTACGACGTCAACGAGAGCACGCTCACGCTGGCGCCCATCACCACCGAGGTGAAGGACGCCTTCCGGGTCATCATCGAGACCAAGCTTTCCGACGTGCCGCAGTCCGCCTTCGCCGACGCCGGCGGCTTCGTCAACGAACTGCCGGCGATCGGTGCCGGGCCGGTGACGGTAACGCTGACGGACCTCGGGCTCGCCAAGCTCATGTACGCCCAGTTCGCCAAGGCGGCCGGGGTGAGCGAGGCGGACTATCGCGAGCAGGTCGTGGCGCTGGCCGAAAGCTTCGCGGCCGAGATGGAGGAGGGCATGCCCGAGATGGCGCCGGTGGGTGCCGCCCTGGTGTCGTTCCTGCGCAATCCGGGCACGCTGAAGGTGACGGCAAAGCCGAAGGGCTTCGTGCCGCTGATCGCCCTCGTCTCCTCCGGCGACCCGACCGTCATGCTGGAGACCTTCACCTTCGAGGCGACCGCCACGGCGCCCTGAGGGCGCTCAGGCGCGCGATGGAAGCGCCGGGTTCAGAGCCCCGGCGCCCTCACCGGGGGGCGCCGGTGGCCGCGCTCAGGAACGCCACCAGCTTCACGATCTGCTGCTGAACGGCCATGTTGACGGCTTCCGGTGGATTTTCCTGGACCCGCACCATCTTCAGGCCGAGGGGGCTGCCGTAGAAGGCGGCCAGTTCCTTGAGTTCGGCCAGGGTGTAGGCATCCGCATAATAGCCCACGAAGACCCCCACGAGATCCTCGCGGATGCTGGCGGATTCCTTCGTGAGCACGTCACGTGCGGCATCCCGCTTGTCAGCCGGGATCTTCTCGGCAGCCTGGCCGATCATCCGGCCGAAATGCTTCTCCAGGCCCGGCACGACCGCGAAGTCGACCACCTGCCGCGCCAGCGCGGCCTTGTCCGAAGCCTCGTCAGCTGCGGCGCCGGCGGGGAAGGCGAGAATCTGGACCGCGAGGGCCGCGGCCAAGAGCATTGGATAGGCGAACCGCATCTGCATCCTCCCGGGAGCGCCCGCGGTTTCGTCCCGCGGTGATGTCCCGGAGAGGATCTATATCGGCTTCGGCGCGGCCGCGCTTCTCCCCCAACTGGGGGACCGCATCACTTCTGCTGCGGCGCAGACCGGATGTGGAGTTCGCGCAACTGCTTCGGGCTCGCCTCGTTCGGGGCGCCCATGAGCAGGTCGAGCGCTTGCTGGTTCATGGGGAAGATGGAGATTTCGCGCAGGTTGGTGGTGCCGCACAGGAGCATGACGATGCGGTCCACGCCCGCCGCCATGCCGCCGTGAGGCGGCGCGCCATACTGGAAGGCCCGATACATGCCGCCGAACCGCTCCACCACGGTCGCCTCGTCATAGCCGGCCAGTTCGAACGCCTTCACCATGGCCTCGGGACGATGGTTGCGGATGCCGCCGGAGGCGATCTCGTAGCCGTTGCAGGCGATGTCGTACTGGAACGCCTTGATGGTGAGCGGGTCCTGCGTGTTCAGCGCTTCCAGCCCGCCCTGCGGCATGGAGAAGGGGTTGTGGGAGAAGTCCACCTTCTTCTCCTCCTCCGAATATTCGTAGAAGGGGAAGTCGACGATCCAGGCCAGCTCGAAGCGGTCCTTATCGACGAGGTTCAGTTCCTCGCCGACGCGGGTGCGGGCAAGGCCGGCGAACTTCACGAACTTGTCCGGGTCGCCCGCCACGAAGAAGGCGGCGTCGCCGGCCTTGAGGCCGAGCTGTTCGCGGATCGCCTCGGTGCGTTCGGGGCCGATGTTGTTGGCGAGCGGGCCGGCGCCCTCCCCGCCTTCGCGCCACATGATGTAGCCGAGGCCCGGCTGGCCCTCGCCCTGCGCCCAGCTGTTCATGCGGTCGCAGAAGGCGCGCGAGCCGCCGCCGGGGGCGGGGATGGCCCACACCTCGTTCTTCTCCACCTCCAGCATGCGGGCGAACACCTTGAAGCCCGAGCCGCGGAAATGGTCCGACACGTTCTGCATCACCAGCGGGTTGCGCAGGTCCGGCTTGTCGGTGCCGTACTTGCGCAGGGCTTCCGCATAGGGAATGCGCGGCCAGTTCTTGGTCACCGGCTTGCCGCCGGCAAACTCCTCGAACACGCCGGTGATGACCGGCTCCATGGCGGCGAACACGTCTTCCTGCTCGACGAAGCTCATCTCCAGGTCGAGCTGGTAGAACTCGCCCGGCAGGCGGTCGGCGCGCGGGTCCTCATCGCGGAAGCAGGGGGCGATCTGAAAGTAGCGGTCGAAGCCGCTCATCATGATGAGCTGCTTGTACTGCTGCGGCGCCTGCGGCAGCGCGTAGAACTTGCCCGGATGGAGGCGCGAGGGCACCAGGAAGTCGCGCGCGCCCTCCGGCGAAGAGGCCGTGAGGATGGGCGTCTGGAATTCGAAGAAGCCCTGATCCTTCATGCGCCGGCGCATGGCGTCGATGATGGCGCCGCGGGTCATGATGTTGCGGTGGAGCTTCTCGCGGCGCAGGTCGAGGAAGCGGTACTTGAGCCGCGTCTCTTCCGGGTATTCCACATCGCCGAACACCGGCAGCGGCAGCTCGGCCGCCGGGCCGAGCACTTCGAGGTCGGTGGCGTAGACCTCGATGGCACCTGTCGTGAGGTCCGCGTTCTCCGTGCCTTCGGGGCGCAGGCGCACCTTGCCGTCGATGCGGATGACCCACTCGGAGCGCGCCTTCTCGGCGTCCTTGAAGGCCCCGCTATCGGGGTCCACCACCACCTGGGTGAGGCCGTAATGGTCGCGCAGGTCGATGAACAGCACGCCGCCGTGGTCGCGGATGCGGTGGCACCAGCCGGACAGGCGGACGATCTGGCCCACCTCGGCGGTCGAAAGCGCGCCGCAGGTATGTGAGCGGTAACGGTGCATGGGGTCGCCCTTTCAAGGCTGAACGGAGAAGACACGGGGCGATCAGGCCCTGCAGCCCGGACGCCCGCGCGCAGGCCATTGGCGCGCACCGGACGCCCGAGGCGCCGCTTGCGCGCCGGGCGCCGCGTCACCGCGCGCCACGGCTCGAAAGTCCGCATCTAAGGCGGGGCGAAGGTGCATGCGATCCCGCCCGTGTCAAGCGCGCAGTCTTGTTCAGCCATGCGCGAAGGATGTAGGTTCGGTTCTGCCGTGTCTTCATCGATGGGTCGTGCGGGTGCGGGCGTGACAGAGAGCGAGGCCGGCATGGAGACGCCGAACGGGCGTGAAACCGGGTCGCAGGACGTGGCGGGACCAGCCCTGCACGGGCCTCTGTGGCTGGCCCTGATCGCTGCGGCCCTGGTCGGCTGCGTAATCGCCGCCACCAGTCTCCTCGTGACGAACCTGTGGCATGATGGGGCCGCCGATCGCGCCCGTGAGCTCGAAAACCTTGCCGTGACGCTGTCGGAGCAGACCGCCCGTGCGTTCCAGAGCGTGGGCCTCATCCAGGACGACCTTATCGCCCATGCGCGGGAAAGGGACATCGAGACACAGGCCCAGCTCGCAGGAAACATGTCGACGGAAGACGTCCATTCCCGGTTGCGGGAGAAGATTTCCGGCCTGCCCTTCATCGATGCCATCACCGTCATCGATCAGACCGGCCAGCTCCTCAATTTTTCGCGCTATTGGCCCATTCCCAAGGTCAACGTATCCGACCGCGACTATTTCCTGGCCCTCGAAGGGATGAAGGGACCGGATATCTTTGTGAGCGAGCCGGTCCCGAACCGCGGGAGCGGCTCCGTCACCATCTATCTCGCCAAGCGCTTCGCGAACAGTTCGGGCCGCTTCCTGGGCCTGGTGCTGGGCGCCATGGAGCAAGCGTATTTCGAGCGCTTCTACGGCGGCATCCGGCTTGGACGCGACGGCATGATCGCGCTGATCCGTTCCGACGGTGCGCTGCTCGCCCGCTATCCCGGCTCGGCCGGCCTCTCCCCGCGCGATTCCGCCGTCCGTGCGCGGACCGCGACGGCGGTGTTCGGCAGCGGCCAGATGACCCAGCTCCCCGCCGGAACGCTGGATGAAAAGGCGCGCATTGCTGCGGTCCACCCCGTGGGCGATCTGCCGGTGGCCGTGGTGGTGAGCGACAGCGTCGCCGCTCTGGATACCCTCATGTGGCAGCGCGCGACGCCGCTGATCGTCGCCTCCGTGCTGCTTTGCCTCACCATCGGTCTGGCCGCCTGGGGCCTCGGCCGGCATCTGCGGGATGAGCGGGCCTTCGCCGTAACCCAGCATGCCATGGCACGGATCGACATGCTGACCGGCCTGCCCAACCGCCTTGCCTTCGCCGAGCGTCTGGCCGCACTCCTGAATGCGCGAGGCGGCGGAACGCCCTTCGCCCTGCTTTATCTCGACCTCGATTATTTCAAGGCCGTCAACGACACCCTCGGCCACGACGCCGGCGACACCCTGCTGACCGAGATCGCCGAACGCATCCGCGCCATGCTCGGCCCGGACGACTTCTCAGCCCGCCTCGGCGGCGACGAGTTCGCCGTCGTTCTGGCGGGGCTGACGCACGAGACAGAAGCGACGGAATTTGCGCAGCGTCTGATCGAGGCGCTGCGCACGCCGTTCCACATCGGGCTCCACCGGATCATCAGCGGCTGCAGCGTCGGCATCGTGATGTCGCCGCGGGACGGGACCGGGGTCGCTCAATTGCTCAAGAACGCGGACCTCGCCCTCTACCGCGCCAAGACCGACGGCCGGGGCATCGCCCGTGTCTTCGTCGAGGAGATGGAGCGTCTGGTGCGCGAGCGCCGCGAGATGGAGGTGGATCTCCAGACCGCATGGCGGGAGCGCCAGTTCTTCCTGGTCTACCAACCCATCGTGGAAGCCGAATCAGGCCGCATCGCCGGGTTCGAGGCGCTGCTGCGCTGGCGGCATCCCGAGCGCGGGCTGGTCAGCCCCTCGGACTTCATCCCGGTCGCCGAGGAAACCGGGCTCATCCTGCCGCTCGGCGCCTGGGTCCTCACCGAGGCCTGCGTCGCGGCCACCGCCTGGCCAGAGAGCCTGTTCGTCTCGGTCAATCTCTCGCCCATCCAGTTCCGGGGGGCGGAAGCCTTCCGGCAGGTGCGCAGTGCGCTGGAAAGCTCGGGTCTCGCCCCCTCCCGGCTGGAGGTGGAGATCACCGAAAGCACGCTGCTGCATGAGGGGCCGATGGTGCGGGCGACGCTGGAGCAGTTCAGCGAGGAGGGAATCACTGTCGCGCTGGATGATTTCGGGACCGGCTACTCCTCCCTGGGATACCTCAGAACGCTCAGCATCGGCCGCATCAAGGTCGACCGCTCGTTCATCGAGCAGGTGGAGACCTCGCCGCAGAGCCTCGCCATCGTGCGCGCCATCGTCGGCCTCGCCCGCACGCTCGGGCTGCGTTGCACGGCTGAAGGCGTTGAGACCGAGGGCCAGCGGCGGCTGCTCACGGCCGAGGGCTGCTCGCATCTTCAGGGCTATCTGCTGGGCCGTCCGGGCTCCGCAGAGGAAGCCCTCCGCCGCGCCCGCGCATCGGCCGCCTGACGTCTTTCCGACAAGATCACGCCACATTCCCTTTGCCGAACGCGTCGGCGTGGGTATGTTTGACGGATGGACCCCATCACCTCGACCGAGGCGCTGGCAGCTGCCTGCGAGCGTCTTGCGCGACACCCCTTCGTCACCGTCGACACCGAATTCCTGCGGGAAAGCACCTTCTGGCCGAAGTTGTGCGTGGTGCAGGTTGCATCCCCCGACGAGGCCATCCTCATCGATGCGCTCTCGGAAGGGCTGGATCTCGCCCCCTTCTACCGGCTCATGGGCAATGAGCGGGTGATGAAGGTGTTCCATGCCGGGCGGCAGGATATCGAGATCATCTGGCATCAGGCGCGGCTGATTCCCCACCCGGTGTTCGATACCCAGGTGGCGGCCATGGTGCTGGGATACGGAGACAGCATCTCCTACGACCAGTTGGTCCAGCGCACCGTCGGCCACAGCCTCGACAAGTCCTCCCGCTTCACAGACTGGTCGCGCCGGCCGCTGAGCCAGGCGCAGATCACCTACGCCATCGCCGATGTCACCCATCTGCGGGACATCTACATCAAGCTCACGGCGGATCTGGACGCCCGCGGCCGCGGCGAGTGGGTGGGCGAGGAGATGCACGTCCTCACCTCCCCCGCCACCTATGAGCAGCATCCCGAACAGGCGTGGGAACGGCTCAAGTCCCGCGTGCGCAAGCCGCGCGAGCTGGCGGTGCTGGTGGAAGTCGCCGCCTGGCGCGAGCGCGAGGCCCAGACCCGCGATCTGCCGCGCGGCCGGGTCATCAAGGACGAAGTGATCGGCGAGATCGCCGTGCAGCAGCCGCAGACCCCGGAGCGCCTTGCGGAGCTGCGGTCCCTGCCCAAGGGGTTCGAACGCTCGCGCTATGGCGAGGCGGTGCTGGAAGCGGTGAAGCGCGGTGTCGCGCGCGATCCCAAGACCCTGCCGCGCATCGAGCGGGACAAACCCCTGCCCAACGGCGCCAGCGCCACGGTCGAACTGCTGAAGGTGCTGCTGCGCATGACGGCGGAACAGAACGCCGTCGCCGCCAAGGTGATCGCGACGACCGAGGATCTGGAGCGCATCGCCGTGAGCGACGAGGCCGACGTGCCGGCTCTGAAGGGCTGGCGACGCGAGCTGTTCGGCGTGCACGCCCTCGCACTCAAGGCCGGGCAGCTCGCCCTCGCCGTGGACAAGGGCAAGGTGGTGGCAGTGCAGAAATAGCCGCTACCGGACCGGCGCACCTCAGAGGTGGTCGCGCAGGCCCTTCACGAAGCTGGAAAGCCCGGTGAGCCGCCGCCGCTTCAGCCGCTCCGCCTGGAGGATGGCGGTGAGCTTGGTGAGGCTGTCTTCCACGTCGTGATTGATGATGATGTAGTCGTATTCGGTGTAGTGGCTGATCTCGTCCGAGGCCTTGGCCATGCGCTGGTGCACGACCTCCTCTGAATCCTGCGCCCGCGACCTCAGCCGCTGCTCGAGGTCGGCGGCGGACGGCGGCAGGATGAAGACCTTCACCAGATCCTGCTGCGCGCTCTCGCCCAATTGCTGGGTGCCCTGCCAGTCGATGTCGAACAGCACATCCCGCCCGGCGGAGAGCGCCTGCTCCACGGCCCCGCGCGGCGTGCCGTAGAGGTTCTCGAACACCGTGGCGTGCTCCAGCAGTTCGCCTTCGTCGCGCATGCGGTGGAAGGTGTCGCGATCGACGAAGAAATAATCCTTGCCGTGCTCCTCGCCCGGCCGCGGTGCGCGGGTCGTCACCGAAACCGACATGGTGATGCGGTCGTCGCTCTTCAGCAGCAGACGGGACAGGGTGGTCTTGCCCGCGCCCGACGGCGAGGAGAGCACCAGCATCAGTCCGCGGCGGGCGAGCACCCCGGCGCCCGGCTTCCAGCCCGGCAGCGCGAAGTGCGACGACACGGAAGATGAGGCGGAATTGGGCATCGCGGCGGACTTCACTCTAGGTTCTGGATCTGCTCGCGGAACTGGTCCACGAGCAGCTTGAGGTCAAGCCCGATCTGCGTGAGTGCCACGGAATTGGACTTCGAGCACAGGGTGTTCGCCTCGCGGTTGAACTCCTGGGCGAGGAAATCAAGCCGCCGCCCGACTGGCCCGCCGGCGGCCATCAGGTCGCGCGCAGCGGCAATGTGGGCGACGAGGCGGTCAAGTTCCTCGCGGACGTCGGCCTTGGTGACGGCGAGAATGGCCTCCTGGTGGAGCCGCTCGGGATCGAGGGAAGCGGCCTCCATCAGCACCCGGACATGATCGGCGATGCGCGCCTTGACCGCCTCGACCGAACGCTCTGGCAGGCGCTCGGCGCGGGAGACGAGGCCGGTGATGGTATCGAGGCGCTCGGTCAGGATGGAATTGAGGGCGCTGCCTTCCCGCTCGCGCATGGTGCCGAGTTCGGCCAGCGCCCGGTCGAAGGCGTCCAGCACCGCGGCCATAAGGGCGCGGCGCTCTTCCTCGCTGTCCTCGGCCTCGGTGATCTCCACCATGCCCTTCACGGCCAAAAGCGAATCAAGGGTCGGCGCAGCGGCGCCAAGACGGCGCGCGCTTTCGGCCATGGCGCGGTAGAGCGCCTCAAGCGCGCCCTGGTTGACGCGGACGGTGGAGGCCTCGCCCTCGCGGGTCGCGGTGAGGTTGGCGGCGACGGAGCCGCGCGAGAGCACCTGCCCGGTGCGGCTGCGCACGTCCGATTCCAGCGACTCGAAGCCGGGCGGCAGGCGCAGGCGCAGGTCGAGGCCCTTGCCGTTCACCGAGCGCACCTCCCAGCCGAAGCGCCACGGCCCGTGCGAGCCGGAGACGCGGGCGAAGCCGGTCATGCTGGCGAGCGGCGTCCTCGGCTCAACCTTTCCGGCCGAGACGGCTGCGCGCTTGATGATCGGTCCCGCGGCCATTGCCGTCTCCGTGTCTTTTAGCGGCCGGGTGCGGCCGGAGGTGTGGCGGCCGGCGCGGCAGGCGGCTGTCCGCCCTGCGCCGGGGCTGCGCCCTGCTCGATCGCCCGCCAGCGGGCGACGTTCTTGTTGTGGTCCGCCAAGGTCTCGGCGAAGGCGTGTCCGCCGGTGCCGTCGGCGACGAAGAACAGATCCTTCGTCTTCGGCGGGTTGGCCGCCGCCATCAGCGCGTCCTTGCCCGGATTGCAGATGGGGCCGGGCGGCAGGCCGTCGATGGCATAGGTGTTATAGGCGGTGGCCGTGGCGATGTCGGTGCGCGAGATCGGGCGACCGAGCGAGCCCCTGCCGCCGACGATGCCGTAGATGATGGTCGGATCGGACTGCAGCCGCATCTTCTTCGTCAGGCGGTTGACGAACACGGCGGCGACCTTGGGCCGCTCGTCGTCCTTGCCGGTCTCCTTCTCCACGATGGAGGCGAGGGTGACGAGTTCCTGCGGGCTCTTGAGCGGCACGTCCGGCGCGCGCTTGGCCCAGATGGTCGCGAGCAGCTTCTTCTGCGCGTCCGCCATCTCCTGCAGCACCGCATCCCGGGTCATGCCGCGATGGATGCGGTAGGTCTCGGGCAGGAGCGTGCCTTCCTGCGGCACGGCGGGCGTGCCGGTGAGCAGGTCATTGTCCATCAGCCGCTTGACCACCTGCTGGCTGGTCAGCCCCTCGGGGATGGTCACCTGGTGGAGCACCACCTTGCCGGAGGCGATGGTGTCGATGATGCTCGCCACCGACTGGCCCGGCTTGAACACGTATTCGCCTGCCTTCAGGGAGGCATCGGGCCGGGCGAGCTTCTGCCCGGCAACGAACAGTACCCAGCTCTGGATTACGCCCTCGCGTTCCAGAATCTCGGCCATGTCGCGCACGCCAGCGCCGCGCGGAATGTTCACCACCTTCTCGGTGGTCAGCGGGCCCGGCTCGGTGAAAGCACGCTGGCCATACCAACCGGCGAGCCCCACCGCGACGAAGACGAACAGCAGGAAGGTGAAGATGCCGCTGCCGATGGTCACGGCCGGATGCCGCGCGCTGCGCGACGGCCGCGGCGGCTTGGGCGGAGGCCGGCGCGGCGGCGCCTTGCCCGGCTTCGAACTGCGGGCAGGACCGGTGGGCATCGGAGGAGCGGCGGGCGGACGCGGCGGAGCGGACACGCCGGCAGCGCTCGGGGCCGCGGGCGGACGGATCTGCCCCTTGAGCAGAAGCGGCGATTCCTCACCGGCGCCGACGTGAGATTGCGCAGCGGCAGGCTCGGAAGATGCCGGCGTCGGGGCTGCCGTGCCCCCGGCCTCCGCCGGCTCCTCGCGCGTCGATGATCCGTCGTTGGACTGGGCCATCCCGGGCTCCCTTGTCGTCGGCGAAGGCTCCCACCGTGTCGGCGGGGCAGTCAGCCACCTTTTGGCGGCTTGCTAAAGGGACATTCGGGCGTGACGGGGGCAGGCTGTCCCAGCGTCGTGCGGCCGGGCGCGAGCCCGGCCGTCGGGCCGCATCAGGCGGCGTAGCGGCGGAAGACGAGCGACGCGTTGGTGCCGCCGAAGCCGAAGGAATTGGAGAGAACGGCGTCGATCTTGCGCGGCTTGGGCGTCAGCGGCACGAGATCGATCGGCGTCTCGACCGACGGATTGTCGAGATTCAGCGTCGCCGGGGCGATCTGGTCGCGGATGGCGAGGATGGAGAAGATCGCCTCCACCGACCCCGCGGCCCCGAGCAGATGGCCGATGGACGACTTGGTCGACGACATGGCGGTCTTGGCCGCCGCGTTGCCGAGCAGCCGCTCCACCGCCTTGAGCTCGATCTCGTCGGCCATGGTGGAGGTGCCGTGGGCGTTGATGTAGTCGACGTCGTCCGCCGTCATCCCCGCGCGCTTCAGCGCCGCCGACATGCAGCGATAGGCGCCGTCGCCGTCCATGGACGGGGCGGTGATGTGGAACGCGTCGCCCGACAGGCCGTAGCCGACCAGCTCGGCGTAGATCTTGGCGCCGCGGGCCTTGGCGTGCTCCAGCTCTTCCAGCACCACGACACCGGCGCCCTCGCCCATGACGAAACCGTCACGGTCCTTGTCGTAGGGGCGCGAGGCGTGGGTCGGATCCTCGTTGAAGGCGGTGCAGAGCGCCTTGCAAGCGGCGAAGCCGGCGATGGCGAGCCGGTTGATCGGCGATTCGGTCCCGCCCGCCACCATCACATCCGCATCGCCGAGGGCGATCAGGCGTCCGGCGTCGCCGATGGCATGGGCGCCAGTGGAGCAGGCCGTGACCACCGCGTGGTTCGGCCCCTTGAGGCCGTGGGCGATGGAGACGTAGCCACCGGCAAGGTTGATGAGCCGGCCGGGAATGAAGAAGGGAGAGATGCGGCGCGGGCCGCGATCCTTCAGCAGCAGGGAGGCATCCGCGATGCCCTCGATGCCGCCGATACCGGAGCCGATCAGCACGCCCGAGGTGATCTGGTCCTCGTAGGACGTGGGATGCCAGCCGGCGTCGTCCAGGGCCTGGGTGGCCGCAGCCATGGCAAAGACGATGAATTCATCGACCTTGCGCTGTTCCTTCGGCTCCATCCACTGGTCGGGATTGTAGGTGCCGTCGGACCCGTCGCCGCGCGGGATGTTCGCTGCGATCTTGCACGCGAGGTCGGAGACCTCGAAGTGGCTGATCGTCTTGACACCGCTTTCGCCGGCAAGAAGCCGCCGCCAGGTCGGCTCGACGCCGCAGGCGAGCGGCGTCACCATGCCGAGGCCGGTGACGACAACACGTCTCATGGGAAAAACTCCGGGAGGCGGGCGAACAGCGCGCCTGGCGCGCGGCCCGGTGCAACAACGGCCGCGGGCGCCGAGCGCCACGCGACCGCCAGATGGACACGCGAATGGATCAAGCCGCGTTCTTTTCCAGGAACTTGATCGCGTCGCCCACAGTCAGGATGGTCTCGGCGGCATCGTCCGGGATCTCGCAGTTGAAGGCCTCCTCGAAGGCCATCACGAGTTCCACGGTGTCGAGGCTGTCCGCGCCGAGATCGTCGATGAAGGAGGCGCTCTCCGTGACCTTCTCGGGTTCAACCCCCAGATGCTCCGCGACAATCTTCTTCACCCGCTCGGCGATGTCACTCATAGATCGAACCCTCGGTTGTTCGGATAATCCCGTTGCCGTTCGGCGGCTGGAGGAGGGCATAATGCCTTTTTTCCGCCGTGCCCAGCCCCCCTCCGTCGCGAAGGAGACGAGATCGCGTCGGCCCGTCCTCGCGCCGCGCGCGGATGGTGGAGCGCCTGAACGCCCGCGTGCCCCCGGCCCAGCAATTGGGCTCGTTAGCACACTCCCTGCGGCAAGGCCAGCAATGCACGCAAAGGTAAGGAGAAAGGGTGCCCTTGCGCCGGTTCGCCCGCGCCTCTATTGGGACGAAAGGGGAACATCATGGCTTCTGACACGGATCGATCGGATCGCCTCGCCGCTGCATTGCGCGCCAATCTCCAGCGCCGCAAGGCGCAGGCGCGCGCCCGGCGCGCGCCGCAGGAGGAAAATGCCTCGCCCGAGGCTTCCGGTGGAAATCCCGCAACGGGTGGTAGCAGCGCCCCGTCCGAGGGGAAGCCCGCGATTGTGCCGGACGGCGAGGCGGGCTAGAGCTTCTCTCTTACATCCGCTTACGGCCGGCTCAGGGGGGCGCCGCCCGCAAGGCAAGGACAGGACGGCATGGACAAGATTCGCATCGTCGGCGGCAACGAGCTGAAGGGCACCATCCCCATCTCGGGCGCGAAGAACGCAGCCCTGCCGCTGATGATCGCCAGCCTCCTGACCGAGGAGAAGCTGATTCTCGAGAACGTCCCGCGGCTCGCGGACGTGGCGCTGCTGCAGCGCATCCTCGGCAATCACGGCGTGGATATCACCACCAACGGCAAGCGTAACGGGGACGACCCCTATGCCGGCCAGACGCTGGAGATCGACGCCCGCGTCATCGTGGACACCATTGCTCCCTACGAGCTGGTGTCGAAGATGCGCGCTTCGTTCTGGGTGGTGGGGCCGCTCCTCGCCCGCATGGGCGTCGCCAAGGTCTCCCTGCCCGGCGGCTGCGCCATCGGCACGCGGCCGGTGGATTTCCACCTCGACGCCCTGCGCGCCCTCGGCGCCGACATCGAGATCGACGCCGGCTACGTGCTGGCCAAGGCGCCGCGCGGGCTCACCGGCGCCCGCATCGTCTTCCCGAAGGTGTCGGTGGGTGCGACCCATACCGCGCTGATGGCTGCCGCCCTCGCCCGCGGCGAGAGCGTGATCGAGAACGCTGCGCGCGAGCCCGAGATCGTCGATGTCGCCGACTGCCTCATCAAGATGGGCGCGCGCATCGAGGGGGCCGGCACCTCCACCATCCGCATCGAGGGCGTGCCGCGCCTCAAGGCCGCCCGCCACGCGGTGCTGCCCGATCGCATCGAGACCGGCACCTATGCCATGGCCACCGCCATGACCGGTGGCGACGTGATGCTGGCCGGCGCCCGCCCGGACCTGCTGGAGGACGCGCTTGAGACCCTGCGCCATGCCGGCGCCGAGATCGACGCCACCAACGAGGGCATCCGCGTGCGTCGCAACGGCGCCGGAATCCTGCCGGTGGAGGTCTCCACCGCCCCCTACCCTGGCTTCCCGACCGACCTCCAGGCCCAGCTCATGGCGCTGATGACCAAGGCCAAGGGGCGCTCGCGCATCACCGAGACCATTTTCGAGAACCGCTTCATGCACGTGCAGGAGCTGGCCCGTCTCGGCGCCCGCATCCAGCTCGACGGCGACACCGCCGTGGTGGAGGGTGTCGAGCGCCTGACCGGAGCCCCGGTGATGGCCACGGACCTGCGCGCCTCGGTGTCCCTGGTCATCGCCGGCCTCGCCGCCGAGGGCGAGACCATGGTGCAGCGCGTCTACCACCTCGACCGCGGCTTCGAGAAACTGGAAGAGAAGCTGTCGCGCTGCGGCGCGGAAATCGAGCGCATCAGCGGCTGAGGGCGGCGCGGAGCACTGCGCCCCCTCTCATTCGACCGGCCTTTCAACGCTATCAGGGTGGCGGAAGAGCCTTGAGCATCCCCAACATCATCACCTTGCTGCGCATCTTCCTGGTGCCGGCCGTGGTGTGGGCCATCGCCTCCGGCGAGCCGCTCCTTGCCTTCTGGCTGTTCCTCGCCGCCGGAATCTCGGATGCGCTCGACGGCTTCATCGCCAAGCGCTTCCAGATGCAGACGGAGCTCGGCTCCTATCTGGACCCGGTGGCGGACAAGGCGCTGCTCATCTCCATCTACGTGACGCTGGCGGTGGTTGGCCTCATCCCCCGCTGGGTCGCCATCGCCGTGGTGTCGCGGGATGTCATGATCATCGGCGCGGTGGTGCTGTCGCTGGTGATGGCCAAGCCGGTGACGATCAGCCCGCTTCTCATTTCCAAGGTGAACACGGCGGCGCAGATCAGCTTCGCCGCCCTTGTGCTGGCGAGCGCCGGCTTCGGGGTGACGGTGCCCGGCCTGTACGATCTGGGGCTCGTGCTTGTCGGCCTCTTGACGGGCCTTTCCGCCGCTGCCTATCTCGCCGCATGGACGCGCCATATGGCAAGCTGAGGGGCAACGGTTCAGGATCGGCGCCTCTACGGGCGGCCGGTTGAAAGGCGCAAGGTGATGGACGGCGACCGCACCCGCATGCCGGAACTCCGCAGCGACCCCACGTCGCCGGCGCGTCGCGGTGCCGCGTTTGCCCGGCTTCCGCGCATGCCAGTGCCGATCCATTCCGGGATGGAGGGGACCTCCGTGCGCATCCAGGCCCGCTTCTGGGTGGGCGCACTGCTGCTCACCGCATTCGTCCTGTGGCTGCTTTCCGGCATCCTCCTACCGTTCGTGGCGGGCATCGTGCTCGCCTACTTCCTCAATCCGGTGGTCGCGCGCCTTGAGCGCATCGGCGTCGCCCGCACCCTCTCCGCCCTCGTGGTGGTGGGGATCATGCTGCTGCTGGTGATGCTGTTCTTCCTGCTGGCGCTGCCCATCCTGTCGTCCCAGCTGTTCGAATTCATCCAGCGCCTGCCGTCCTACGTGACGCGCCTGCAGGGCCTCCTGACCGAAGAGAACCGGGAATGGCTGAGCGGCATCGTCGGCGACCGGCTGCCGGATATGCAGCGCTCCATCTCCGACCTGATGACCCAGGGGGTCAGCCATGTGCTGAGCCTGCTCTCGTCGGTCTGGTCCGGCGGGCAGGCGCTGATCTCGCTGTTCGCGCTGCTGGTGGTGACGCCGGTGGTTGTGTTCTACATCCTGTGCGACTGGAACGAGATGGTCGGGCTGGTGGACCGGCTGGTGCCCGTGCCGCACCGCCCGGTGGTGCGGAGCCTCGCCCTCGCCATGGACAGCGCGGTGGCCGGCTTCGTCCGCGGCCAGGCCATGGTCTGCCTGCTGCTCGGCGGATTCTATGCCGTCTCCCTCTCCATGGTGGGGCTGAACTTCGGCCTGCTGATCGGCATCGTGTCCGGGGTCATCACCTTCATCCCCTATGTGGGCTCGCTGACCGGCTTCGTGCTGGCCATGGGCGTCGCCATCGTCCAGTTCTTCCCGGACTGGAGCATGATCGGCACCGTGCTCGCCATCTTCGTCGCCGGCCAGACCATCGAGGGGTATGTGCTCTCGCCGAAACTGGTGGGCGACAGCATCGGCGTGCATCCGGTGTGGCTGATGTTTGCCCTGTTCGCCTTCGGCTACCTGTTCGGCTTCGTCGGCCTGCTGCTGGCTGTGCCGCTGACGGCGGTGGCCGGCGTTCTGGTGCACTTCGCCATCGCCCGCTACATGCAATCCTCGCTCTATCAGGGCGCGGCGGACGATGATCCTCCGGCAGAGACCCGCTGACCCGATGCCCCGCCCCCCGGCAGAACCGCCGCGCCAGCTTGCCCTCGACCTGCCGAACCAGCCGGCGCTGCGCCGCGACGACTTTCTCGCCGCGCCCGGCAACGCGGCGGCGCTCGCCTTGATCGACGCCTTTCCCGACTGGCCGTCGCGTGTCGCCTGCCTCGTCGGCCCGGAAGGCGCGGGCAAGAGCCACCTCGCCGCCATCTTCGCCGAGCGGTCGGGCGCCCTGACGCTGGCCGCCCGCGACTTGGTGCGCGAGGCGGTGCCGGCGGCCCTCGCCTGCGACGCGCTGGTGCTGGAGGACCTCGACCCGGCGACCTTCAGCGAGCCGGCCTTGTTCCACCTGCTCAATCTCGCCCGTGAGCAGCAGGCCTACCTGCTGATGACGGCGCGTACGCCGCCCTCTGGCTTCCCCCTCGCCACAGCCGACCTCGCCTCCCGGCTGCGCGCCATCCCGGTGTTCGAGATCGCCCCGGCGGACGATTCCCTGCTGGCGGCCGTGCTGGTGAAGCTGTTCACCGACCGCCAGCTCGCGGTGGACGAGGCGACCGTGCAATATCTGTTGCTGCGCATCCCGCGCTCGGTGGCGGGGGCCCAACGCATCGTCGAGGCGCTCGACCAGGCCGCGCTGGCCGCCCGGCGGCCGGTGACCCGCGCGCTGGCAGCCCAGGTGCTGGCGGCCGGCGATCTGGCGGACGAGGCCTCCGCCGGGACCGATCCGGACGCGGACGATTGAGGAACGCGCAAGGCCGGCGCAATGTCATAGAGTGGTCATGCAAGCCGGCCATGGTCCGGCCGGTTTCCGCCAATGAGGCATGAGGGAGCGACGGGAGCGAATGGGCATGAACGAGGCTGTGGCTCTCTCCGACACCGAAATCGTCTCCGAAGTGGAAAGCCCGCTCGCGCAGTCGCCGCAGCGGTTCATCAATCGCGAGATTTCCTGGCTCGGCTTCAACCGCCGCGTGCTGGAGGAAGCGGAGAACCGCAATCATCCCCTGCTGGAGCAGTTGCGCTTCCTCTCCATCTCCGCCAACAACCTCGATGAATTCTTCATGGTCCGCGTCGCCGGCCTGAAGGAGCAGGTGCGCGAGGGCGTGCAGACCCAGAGCCCGGATGGCCTCACCCCTTCCGAGCAGCTCACCACCATCCTCGCCGCCGCCGCGCAGCTGATCTCCGACCAGCAGGCGCGCTGGCGCGAACTGAGGCGCGACCTTGCCGCCGCCGGCATCGTGCTGGTGGATGGCGGGGACGGGACGCCCGAGGACATGGAGGTGCTGGAGCGGCACTTCCTCAACCACGTCTTCCCGGTCCTGACCCCGCTCGCCATCGATCCGGCCCACCCTTTCCCGTTCATTCCCAACCTGGGCTTCTCGCTGGCCCTCCAGCTGGTGCGTCAGTCGGACGGGCGGGGCATGAACGCGCTCATCCGCATCCCGGCCAAGGTCGACCGCTTCATCCGCCTGCCGGACCAGGGCACCGGCACGCTGCGTTTCATGACGCTCGAGCAGATGATCGGCCTGTTCATCGCGCGCCTCTTCCCCGGCTATGCGGTAAAGGGACAGGGCGTGTTCCGCGTGATCCGCGACAGCGACCTCGAAATCGAGGAAGAGGCCGAAGACCTCGTCCGCCTGTTCGAAACCGCCCTCAAGCAGCGCCGCTACGGCGAGGTGATCCGCATGGAGGCCGACGCCGCCATGCCGGAGGAGCTGCGCAATTTCGTCGCCCGCGAACTCGGCGTGAACGACGACGAGATCTTCGTGGTGGACGGCGTGCAGGCGCTGAACGAGTTCTCACAGCTCGTCTCGGTGGACCGGCCGGACCTGAAATTCCAGGCCTACAACGCCCGATTTCCCGAGCGCATCCGCGACCACGGCGGAGACTGCTTTCTCGCTATTCGCGAGAAGGACATTCTGGTTCACCACCCTTATGAATCCTTTGACGTGGTGGTTCAGTTTCTGCGTCAGGCCGCCCGCGACCCCAACGTCGTCGCCATCAAGCAGACCCTCTACCGCACCTCCTCCGACAGCCCCATTGTGAAGGCACTGGCCGAGGCGGCCGAGGCCGGCAAGTCGGTGACCGCGCTGGTGGAGCTGAAGGCGCGCTTCGACGAGGAAGCCAACATCCGCTGGGCGCGCGACCTGGAGCGCGCCGGCGTGCAGGTGGTGTTCGGCTTCATCGAGCTGAAGACCCACGGCAAGCTCTCCATGGCGGTGCGCCGGGAAGGCTCCCAGCTCGCCACCTACGTCCATGTGGGCACCGGCAACTACCATCCCATTACCGCGCGCATCTACACCGACCTCTCCTTCTTCACCGCCGATCCGGTGATCGCCCAGGACGTGGCGCGCATCTTCAACTTCATCACCGGCTATGCGACGCCGGGTGAACTCGACGCCATGGCCGTGTCGCCCTCCTTCCTCAAGCCGCGGCTGATGAAGCACATCGCGGACGAGATCGAGTTTGCCCGGGCGGGCCGTCCGGCGGCCATCTGGCTGAAGTGCAATTCGCTGGTGGATCCCGAGATCATCGACGCGCTCTATGCCGCCAGCGCCGCCGGCGTTCAGGTGGATTGCGTCATCCGCGGCATCTGCTGCCTCCGGCCCGGTATTCCCGGGCTTTCCGAGAACATCCGGGTGAAGTCCATCGTCGGGCGCTTCCTGGAGCACTCGCGCATCTACTGCTTCGGCGGCGGCCACGGCCTGCCGAGCCCCAACGCCATCGTCTACATCTCCTCGGCCGACCTGATGCCGCGCAACCTCGACCGCCGCGTCGAGACCCTGTGCCCCATCACCAACCCGACCGTGCACGAGCAGGTGCTCGACCAGATCATGGTTGCGAACCTTATCGACAACCAGCAGAGCTGGCGCGTCTTGCCGGATGGCTCGTCGGAACGCATAGTCCCGGCGCCGGGCGAGGAGCCGTTCAACGCCCATCAGTATTTCATGACAAATCCGAGCTTGTCCGGACGTGGAAAGTCTCTCAAGGATTCTTCGCCGCGCAGCCTCTTCGTCCGCCGCGGAGGCGGGCGCTGAGTTGACGCATGCCCCCGGCCGGCTGTCCCAGGGGGCGCCGGTTGCCGTCATCGACATCGGCTCCAACTCGGTGCGCCTCGTGGTGTACGAGGGGCTCAACCGTGCCCTGACGCCGGTCTTCAACGAGAAGGCCCTGTGCGGGCTCGGCCGGGAGGTGCTCTCCACCGGCCGGCTCCCGCAGGATGCGGTCGATCGCGCCTTCGCCGCGCTGAAGCGGTTTCGTGCGCTCTGCGACGCGATGCAGGTGGGCGAGGTCCATGCCCTCGCCACCGCCGCCGCGCGCGACGCGCAGAACGGCCCCGCCTTCATCGCCGAGTGCGAGGCCATCTGCAGCACCCGCATCGAGCTGCTCACCGGCAAGCGCGAGGCGGAACTTGCGGCCTATGGCATCGTCGCCGGCGTCCATGCGCCGGACGGCATCGTCGGCGACCTGGGCGGCGGCTCGCTGGAGCTGGTTGACGTGAAGGCCGGCAGCGTCGGCACGGGCGTGACCCTGCCTCTGGGCGGCCTCGCCTTGCAGGATCGCTCCTCCCGTTCGACGCGCAAGGCGGAGAAGATCGTCCGCGACACCATCCCGGAGGCGCAGGTTCTGGAAGGCCTCGCCGGCCGTACCTTCTATGCGGTGGGCGGCACCTGGCGGGCGCTGGCGCGCCTGCACATGTTCACCAAGGGCTATCCGCTGCATGTGATGCACGGCTACGTGATACCAGCCCGCGAGGCGCTGGATTTCACCCGCATCGTCCATCGCGCCGATACCGAGGCGCTGGCCCATATCGACGTGATCTCCGACGCGCGCCGCCCGCTTTTGGCCTATGGCGCGCTGGTGCTGGAGAACATCGTGCGGCAGGGCCGTCCGTCCGAGGTGGTCATCTCGGCGCTCGGCGTGCGCGAGGGCCTGCTCTATTCGCTGCTGCCGGAAGCCGAGCGCGCCGGCGACCCGCTGCTCATCGCCGCCGCGGAGATGAACGTCCTGCGCTCCCGCTCGCCGCTGCACGGCGAGGAGCTGGTGGCTTGGACCGACGGCTTCTTCGCTTCGGCGCCTGTGCTGGAAGAAGCGGAGGAGGAGCGCCGCCTGCGCCGCGCCGCCTGCCTGCTGGCGGATGTGGGCTGGCGCGCCCATCCCGACTATCGCGGCGAGCAGAGCCTCAACATGATCGCCCATGCCGCCTTCGCCGGCATCGATCATCCCGGCCGGGCCTATGTGGCGCTGTCGGTCTATTTCCGCCACGTGGGCCTCGGGGCTGACGAGAGCGACACCCGCATCCTGGAGCTTGTCACCACCGGAATGCTGGACCGCGCCCGCATCCTCGGCGCGGCCATGCGGGTGGCCTATGTGCTGTCGGCCGCCATGCCCGGCATCCTGCCCCGCATGCCGCTGAAGGTGCGCGGCGACCAGCTCGCGCTGAGCGTGCCGAAGCAGCTGGTGCCGCTCATCAACGAGCGAGTGCAGAACCGGCTGCGCCAGCTCGCCCGCCTCATCGGCCGCGAGCCGGCGCTGGAGCAGTATGAGGAGGGCGCGGCGGACTGATCCGCCGTCCCCACCCGGCCCCCTGCCCGGTCACGAAAAGGTTGCCCGTGTCCCCGCGTCGCCGCACGGATTTCTGCCTGAATTGGCCGGCAGTCTTTCAGTCATGAAACAGCTCGTGAACATCTTCGGCGGCATCGCCGGCCTTGTGGTGGCGGGTCTCGTCGGACTCGCCCTCTTCACGCTCGTGGGCGGCCTCATCCTGGTGGCGGGCATCGTCATCACCGCCCTGGTCATTGGTGGCGGCGTCTATGCCCTCGTCACTGGGCGCGCGCCGGGCATGAAGCGCGACGGCGGCTTCTCCTTCCGGGTCATCGACCTGCGCGAGACGCGCACCTACGGGACGCCGGACGAGAGCGGCATGATCGACGTGACCCCGCCCAAGGACCCTCGCCGCAACGTCTGATCACCCGCCATTGCGGGGGAGTTCAGCCGACTGACTGGTGATATGGTCTGCTCCCTTTGAAGCGGGAGCGGGCTTGGGACATGCACGGGGCGATCGGTTCGGGCGCGGTTCTGGCGGTGGTCGCGACCTGCGTCGTGCTGGCAATGCTGACGGTCGTCACCCATGCGATCGCGCTGACGGTCATCCGTCGGCGCCTCACGCACCGCATCAGAGGGAAGGTCTACGTCGACCACGTCTTCGTCGAGGCCGCCATCATCAGCGCGACGGTGCTCAGCCTCAGCCTCGTGCATCTCGCCGAAGTCTGCATCTGGGCCGCCGCCTATGTGCTGCTCGACGCAATCGGCGACCCGCGGGACGCCATCTATTATTCCCTGTCCACCTACACCACGCTCGGCCCTGACGGCGTGACCATCGCCAAGGCGTTCAGGGCAGTGGCCGGCTTCGAATCGCTCATCGGACCGATGATGGTGGCGTGGTCCACGGCCTTCCTGGTGGAATTCGTGGTCCGCATGCGCGGGGGCAACACCGGCACGGGTTGAGCCGCGCCGGTGCGAGTCCCAGGCCGCTTCAGACGCTGGTCGGGTAGTTCGGGCTCTCGCGGGTGATCGTCACGTCATGGACGTGGCTCTCGCGCAGGCCGGCCGAGGAGATGCGCACGAAGCGGGCGCGCTCGCGGAACTCCTTCAGGTTGCTGCCGCCCACATAGCCCATGGCCGCCCGCAGGCCGCCGGCGAGCTGGTGGAGCACCGCGCCCACCGGCCCCTTGTAGGCCACCTGGCCCTCGATGCCTTCCGGCACCAGCTTCAGGGTGTCGCGCACCTCGGCCTGGAAGTAGCGGTCGGCCGAGCCACGGGCCATGGCGCCCACCGAGCCCATGCCGCGGTACGACTTGTACGAGCGCCCCTGGAACAGGAACACCTCGCCCGGGCTCTCATCGGTGCCGGCGAGCAACGAGCCCACCATGGCGGCGGACGCACCGGCCGCCAGCGCCTTGGCGAGATCGCCGGAAAACTTGATGCCGCCGTCCGCCACGACAGGCGTTCCGGTGGCTAGGGCCGCCTCGACTGCGTCCATCACGGCGGTGAGCTGGGGTACGCCGACGCCGGCGACGATGCGGGTGGTGCAGATGGAGCCGGGGCCGATGCCCACCTTCACCGCATCCGCGCCGGCATCGATCAGCGCCTTGGCGCCGTCCGAGGTGGCGATGTTGCCGGCGAGGATCTGGGTGCGGTTGGAGAGCTTCTTGATGCGGGAAACCTGGTCCAGCACCTTGCGCGAATGGCCGTGAGCGGTGTCCACCACCACGAGGTCCACCCCGGCGTCGATGAGGCGCTCGGTGCGCTCGAAGCCGTCCTCGCCGACCGTAGTGGCGGCGGCAACGCGCAGGCGGCCCTGTTCGTCCTTGGCGGCGCTGGGGTAAGCGACCGCCTTCTCGATGTCCTTCACCGTGATGAGGCCGACGCAGCGGTCGTCCGCGTCCACCACCAGCAGCTTCTCGATGCGGTACTGGTGCAGCAGGCGCTTAGCCTCGTCCTGGTTCACCTGCCCCTCGCGGACAGTGACCAGCCGGTCCTTGGTCATCAGCTCGGCGACGCGCTGGGCGGGATCGCGGGCGAAGCGCACGTCGCGGTTGGTCAGGATGCCGACGAGGCGGCCGGCGATGCCGCCGGTGCCCCGCTCCACCACCGGAATGCCGGAGATGGAATAGCGCTTCATCAGATCGAGTGCGTCGGAGAGCGTCTGGTCGGGGTGGATGGTGACGGGGTTCACCACCATGCCCGATTCGTACTTCTTCACCTGCCGCACATGCTCGGCCTGCATCTCGGGCGAGAGATTGCGGTGGATGACGCCAATACCGCCGGCCTGCGCCATGGCGATGGCGAGCCGCGATTCGGTCACCGTGTCCATGGCCGCGGAAATGATCGGCATGTTGAGGCTGATGGTCTTGGTGAGCTGGGTGGTGATCTCCACCTGACCGGGCATCACCTCGGAGGCGCCGGGCGTCAGCAGCACATCGTCGAACGTCAGCGCCTCGCGGAAGCGCGAGCGGCTGTCGATTGCGGACGAATGCGCGGTCCCATTGGGGGTCGTCATGGCCAACTCCTGGTGGCGGCGCGGAACGCGACCGCTGGATCGGGGCCGGAACGAGGGACTGAGCCTGGACCCAGCCGTGGGCTGGCCGAGGGGCTTAAGAACCTCGCTACGAGTTGGCAGTGGCCGATACCATGGGTGCGCGACGAATAGAAGACCTGTTGCGAGGGATTCGCCGCAGGGCACGCATGCGCCGGACGAGGAGCCGGAAAAGCGGCGGTCTCAGCGGGTGACGAGAATCAGCGTGTTTCCCGCCCCGTAGGTCTGCACCAGGGAATAGAGCGTCGCGGCATTCGACGGGTGCAGCCGCACGCAGCCGTGGGACGCCGGCGCGCCGAGGCGGCTCACCTCGTAGCTGCCGTGGATGGCATAGCCCCCGTTGAAGAAGATCGAGTAGGGCATGGGCGAGTTGTAATATTTGCGCGAGAAATAGCTGCGGTACATGCGCTGGGGCCGGTAGGCGCCGGTGGGCGTGACATAGCCGCGGCGGGCGGTGGAGACCGGCCAGGAATATTGCGGCATGCCGTTCACGCTCACGGTCATGGTCTGCCGCGAGAGGTCGATCCGCGCCACCACGGCCGCGGTGCCGGCGGAGGCCGGCGCGGCACAGGCCAGCACCCATATGAGCGAGACCGCGAGGAGAAGCGACGCCAGCCATCTGCCGGAGGCCGGCGACAGGCGCATCGCGGGCAGACGCCTTGCCTCGGCCCGGCCGGTACGCGGCCGCACAACCAACGGTAGATTCATGCCCGTTACCCTCCCGTCAGCCATAGTGCCACGCTTGCAACCGCGCGCAAGGTGTTGCTGCCGCAGGGACATCTGGCCGATGCCGGCGGCCGGGCGTCGGTGCCCCGTTTCCATCCGGCTCCAGCCCCACTAAGGTCCGCCCGTCGGCGGCGGATGTTTCGGGTCCGCGCCTGAAGGAGACCTGCCCCATGGTGATGATGCTGCTCGGCCTCGTGGTCTTCCTCGGCATCCATCTGGTGACGACTGTCCGGGGTCTGCGCGCCGGCCTCATCGCCCAATTGGCGGAAGGCCCCTACAAGGGCTTCTATTCCCTGCTGGCGGCGTCCGGCCTCCTGCTCACGGCCTATGGCTATGCGCTGTGGCGTGCCTCCGGCCCCATGCAGGTGTGGAACCCGCCGGTGGGGATGCGGCACCTCACGCTGCTTCTGATGCTGTTCGCCGCCATTTCCATCGTCGCCGCCTATGTGCCGAGCCATGTGAAGGCCTGGCTCAAGCACCCCATGCTGGTGGGCGTGAAGACGTGGGCAGTGGCGCATCTGCTCGCCAATGGCGACATCGCCTCCATCGTGCTGTTCGGCGCGGTGCTGGCCTGGGCGGTGTTCGACCGCATCTCGCTGAAGCGGCGCGACCTGCCCGTGCCGGTGGCGCCGAAGAACTGGGCCGGCGACGCGCTGGTGGTGGGCGGGGGGCTGGTGCTCTATCTCGCCCTCGCCTACCTATTCCATCCCTACGTCGTCGGCGTGCCGGTGATGTAGAAGCGGCCAACGCCGCAGGGGAACAAGAACAACGCACAGGTGAGGACGGCTCCCGCCGGAGCCGCGAACGACCCCGGCCGCAGCCAAGACGGCGGCCAAGCCAAGAGGAACGCCATGTCCATTCAGGCCGACGCCCGCCGCGTCACCGCGCCCGAGATCCAGGCCCGCAAGGGGGGAGAGCCCATCGTGTCGCTCACCTCCTACCACGCGCACACGGCGCGCCTGCTCGACCGCCACGTGGACCTGATCCTCGTCGGCGACAGCCTCGGCATGGTGATGCACGGGCTGGAGACCACCGTCCCCGTCACCGTGGAGATGATGATCGTGCACGGCCGCGCGGTGGTGCGCGGCACGCAGCGCGCGCTCATCGTGGTGGACCTGCCCTTCGGCAGCTACGAGGCGAGCCCCACCGAAGCCTTCCACACCGCCGCCCGCGTGCTCAAGGAGACCGGCGCAGGCGCGGTGAAGCTCGAAGGCGGGCGCCGCATGGCCGAGACCGTGCGCTTCCTGGTGGATCGCGGCGTGCCGGTGATGGGCCATGTGGGCCTCACCCCGCAGGCCATCAACACGCTCGGCTCGTTCAAGGCGCGCGGCCGCGACGATGCCGAGGCCTCCATCATCCTCGACGACGCCCGCGCCATCGCCGAGGCCGGTGCCTTCTCCATCGTGCTGGAGGCCATCGCCGAGCCGCTCGCCCGCCGCATCACCGAGGAAGTCCCCTGCCCCACCATCGGCATCGGCGGCTCGCCGGCCTGCGACGGGCAGATCCTGGTGCTGGAAGACATGCTGGGCCTCGGCGACCGGGTTCCGAAGTTCGTGAAGAAGTACGCGAACCTCGGCCCGGCCATCGAGACGGCGGTGGCGACCTATGCCGAGGAAGTGCGCGCCCGCACCTTCCCGGCCAAGGAGCACACCTACGCGCCCCGCCTGGTGGACAAGCCGGCCAAGGCCTCCTGATGGGGCGGATGCGCTCCGGGGCGGCAACGCCCCTCGCCCGCCTCGCATTCACCCTGTCCCTCGTTTTGGCCCCGGCGCTCCTCGGGATGCGCTCGGCGGCCGCGGCCGAGGACTGCCTGCTCGTCACCGATCTCGACAGCGGCCGGGTGCTGGCGAAGCAGGGGCTGTGCGCCGCGCGGCATCCGCCCAACTCCACCTTCAAGGTGGTGCTGGCGCTGATGGGCTACGACGCCGGCATCCTCAAAAGCGACAGCAAGCCGGTCTACGAGCCCCCGCCCGGTGCCGACCTCGAGCGGGAGGTGACGCGCGGCCCCCAGACGCCCCGCTCCTGGATGAAGAACTCGGTGGTCTGGTATTCCGAGGTGCTGGCCGCCGAGCTTGGCGGCGAGCGGATGGCCCACTATCTCAAGGCCTTCACCTACGGCAACGAGAACATGGGCGGAGTGAAGGGTGAGGCGGAACCTGGCAAACGCTACTGGATCTCCTCCTCCCTCGTCATCTCCCCGCGCGAGCAGATCGACTTCCTGCGCCGCATGCTGAAGGGCCAGCTGCCGGTTTCGGCCGACGCCGTCGAAGAGACCATCCGCATCATGGCCATCGATGAGCAGCCCGCCGGCTGGCTCACCTTCGGCAAGACCGGCTCCGGCTTCGGGCGCTTCCCGGACGGACGCATCGACCGGTCGCGCCCGTTCGGCTGGTTCGTGGGCTTCGCGAGGAAGGACGGCCACACCGCCGTGTTCGTGCGCTACACCTCCCTCGACATGGCCTCCCCCGAATCCCTCGGACTGGTGGCACGGCGGCAGACGCTGGCGGCGCTCGTCCCGGTCCTGTCGGCTCAGGCCCCCTGAGCCTGCCGGCGGAGGCCTTCCGATAGATATCCGCGAGGAGTTGAGCGTGCCGGTCTCCGCCATCGTGTCGGCTTTCGTCGCCGCCCTCGTGGGCTTCGGCGGAACCCTCGCCCTCATTCTCTCCGCCGCCGCGGCAGTGGGCGCGAGCCCGGCGCAGGCGTCGTCCTGGGTGGCGGCGCTCTGCCTCGCGATCGCGGGATCGAGCGCAATCCTCTCCATCCGCCACCGCCTGCCCATCATCACCGCCTGGTCCACCCCGGGCGCGGCCCTGCTGGCCGCATTCGGGGCGGGGATCGGCATGGAACGGGCGGTGGGCGCGTTCCTGGTGGCCGGGCTCCTCATGGTGGCTTGCGCCGCGGTGAAGCCGCTCGGCACGCTGGTGGCCCGCATTCCCGTGGCGGTGGCGGCAGCGATGCTGGCGGGCGTGCTGGTGCGCTTCGTCACGGCGCTGGCCGAACATGCGGTGAAGAGCCCGCTGCTGGTGCTGCCGGTGGTGGCCGCCTTCTTCCTCACCCGCCGGCTGGCGCCGAGCTGGTCCGTGCCGGCCGCGCTCGTCGCCGGCATCGGCGCGGCCCTCGGGCTGGGCGTGGTGGGACCGATGCCCGCGCCGGAGCTGTCGGCGCTGGTGTGGGTGACGCCGGAATTCGACGGCGGCGTGCTCCTCAGCATCGCATTGCCGCTGTTCCTCGTGACCATGGCGTCGCAGAACCTGCCCGGCTTCGCCGTGCTCACCGCCAGCGGCTACGTGCCGCCCGTGCGCTCCATCCTCGCCACCACCGGCATTGCTTCGGTGCTCACCGCGCCGTTCGGCGCCCATGCCTCGAATCTTGCCGCCATCACCGCCGCCTTGTGCACGGGGCCGGACTGCGACCCGGACCCGCGGGCGCGATGGAAGGCGGGGCCGGTCTATGCCCTGTTCTATCTGCTGCTGGCCGCGGCGGGGGCCTCCCTCGTCGCGGTGTTCGCGGCGTTGCCGCCGGCGCTGGTCGCGACCATCGCGGGGCTGGCGCTGATCGCCCCCCTCACGGGTTCGCTCACCGCGGCGCTCAACGTGGACAAGGACCGCACCGCCGCCATCGTGACCTTCGCCACCACGGCGTCGGGAATCAGTGCCCTCGGCCTCGGCGCCCCGGTGTGGGGGCTGGCCGCCGGCCTCGCCGTGTTCGCCATGGATACCGTGCGCCGCCGCTGACGGGAACGCGCCCTGAAATGAAAAACCCCGCGAGCGACGGGCGCCCGCGGGGTGGGAGGATGTCGGGCCGGCCCCAGGGCCGGCGACTGACGGCCTAGCTGTTGGCCTTGCGGGCCTTCATCTGCTGCCAGATCGCGATGACCTCGCCGACGAAGCCGCGGCGGAACAGCGAGACGGCGAGCACGAAGATGACGCCCTGGATCACCAGCACCCACTCGCCGAGACCGGCGAGATAGTTCTGCATGGTCACGATCACCGCCGCGCCAACCACCGGGCCGAGCACGGTGCCCATGCCGCCCACCAGCGTCATCAGCACCACTTCACCCGACATCTGCCAGGCGACGTCGGTGAGTGAGGCGAGCTGGAACACCAGCACCTTGGTGGAGCCGGCGAGACCCGCCAGCGCCGCCGAGAGCACGAAGGCGAGCAGCTTGTACTGGTTGGCCCGGTAGCCGAGCGAGATGGCGCGCGGCTCGTTCTCGCGGATCGCCTTCAGCACCTGCCCGAAGGGCGAATGGATGGTGCGGTAGATGACGAAGAAGCCGAACAGGAAGATCGCCAGCACGAAGTAGTAGAGGTGGATGTCCTGGCTGATGTCGATGACGCCGAACAGCGGCCGGCGCGGCACCGCCTGAAGGCCATCCTCGCCGCCGGTGAACTTCGCCTGCAGGCAGAAGAAGAAGAACATCTGCGCCAGAGCCAGCGTGACCATGGCGAAATAGATGCCCTGCCGGCGGATGGACAGCAGCCCCGCGAGGAAGCCCAGCACCACCGAGAAGGCGACACCGGAGAGAATGGCAAGCTCGGGGGTGAAGCCCAGCACCTTGGTGGTGTGGGCGCAGATATAGGCCGACCCGCCGAAGAACATGGCGTGGCCGAACGACAGGAGGCCCGTGTAGCCCAGCAGCAGGTTGAAGGCGCACGCGAACAGCGCGAAGCACATCACCTTCATCAGGAACACGGGATAGACGCCGAAGGGCGCCACCAGCAGCACCGCCACCGCGGCGACGGCGAACAGGAGCATGACGTTGGAGCCGGCGCCGGAGGTGGCGGGGGCGGGATGGGTTGCGGAGCTCATGTAGCAGCCCTCACTTGGCCGTGCCGAACAGGCCGGCGGGCTTCACCATGAGCACGATGGCCATGATGACGAAGATCACGGTGGACGATGCCTCGGGATAGAAGACCTTGGTCAGGCCCTCCACGACGCCGAGGCCGAAGCCGGTGACGATGGCGCCCATGATCGAGCCCATGCCGCCGATCACCACCACCGCGAACACCACGATGATGAGGTTCGAGCCCATGGTGGGGCTCACCTGATAGGCCGGGGCGGCGAGCACGCCGGCGAGCGCCGCAAGGCCCACGCCGAAGCCGTAGGTGAGCGTGATCATGCGCGGCACGTCGATGCCGAAGGCCTGCACCAGGTCCGGCCGCTCGGTGGCGGCGCGCAGGTAGGAGCCGAGCTTGGTGCGCTCGATCACGAACCAGGTGGCGAGGCAGACGACCAGCGAGGCCACCACCACGAAGGCGCGGTAGTTGGGCAGGAACATGAAGCCGAGATTGGTGCCACCCGGCAGCGGATTGTTGTACGGCAGGCCCGAGGAGCCGTACTGCCGCCGGAACAGGCCCTCGAGGATGAGAGCGAGGCCGAAGGTCAGCAGCAGGCCGTAGAGATGATCGAGATGGTACAGCCGTTTGAGCAGCGTCCTCTCGATGACCATGCCGATGATCGCCACGATGATGGGCGAGAGCACGAGCGCCCCCCAGAAGGGGATGCCGGCATAGTTCAGCAGCATCCACGCCCCGAACGCGCCCATCATGTACTGCGCGCCGTGGGTGAAGTTGATGACGTTCAAAAGGCCGAAAATCACCGCGAGCCCGAGGCTCAGCATGGCGTAGAACGCGCCGTTAATTAGACCCAGGAGCAATTGCCCGAACAGGGCCTGGGGGGGAATGCCGATGAGCTCGAACATCGAAGACCCGTCTCGTCAGGAGGAAACGGCGGAAACCGCAAGCGACAACCGGAACTGGGGGTACCGGACACGGAGGAGAAGGATCGGGCGGGCCCTGAGGACCCGCCCGATCCGGATTCTGGATCAGCCCTTCTTGACGAGCGGGCAGTCGCTCTCGGAGAGCGGACGGAACGCCTCGTTGGCGGGGATGGTCGCCTTCAGGGTGTAGTAGTCCCACGGCCCCTTGGATTCGGAGGGCTTCTTCACCTCATAGAGATACATGGGATGAATGGTGCGGCCGTCGACGCGCACCTCGCCCTTGCCGAACAGCGGGTCGTCGGTGGGGATTTCCTTCATCTTGGCCACAACGGCGGCGCCGTCCTTGGCAGACTTCAGGGCCTCGACCGCCTTCAGATAGTGCAGCGTGCCGGCGTAGACGCCCGCCTGCACCATGGTCGGACGCTTGCCGCCGTTGGCCGCGGCGAAGGCGTCCGCGAACTTGCGGTTGGCGTCGGTCTGGTCCCAGTACCAGGCTTCGGTCAGGGTCAGGCCCTGGGCGGTCTTCAGCCCCAGCGAATGCACGTCGGTGAGGAAGATGAGGAGGCCGGCGAGCTTCTGGCCGCCCTCGACGATGCCGTATTCCGCCGACTGCTTGATGGAGTTGATGGTGTCGCCGCCGGCATTGGCGAGGCCGATGACCTTGGCCTTGGACGACTGCGCCTGCAGCAGGAAGGAGGAGAAGTCGGCGTTGTTGAGCGGCACCTTCACGGAGCCAACCACCTTGCCGCCATTCTCCGCCACCACCTTCGAGGTGTCGCGCTCCAGCGCATGGCCGAAGGCGTAGTCGGCGGTCAGGAAGAACCAGGTGTCGCCGCCGGTCTTCACGATCGCCTTGCCGGTGCCGTTGGCCAGCGCCCAAGTGTCGTAGGTCCAGTGCACGGTGTTGGGCGTGCAGGCCTTGCCGGTGAGGTCCGAAGTGGCCGCGCCGGAATTGATGAAGACCTTGTTCTTTTCCTTGGTCACGCCGCTGACCGCCAGCGCGACGCCGGAATTCGGCACGTCCAGGATCACGTCCACGCCGTCCACGTCGTACCACTGGCGGGCGATGGAGGTGCCGACGTCGGCCTTGTTCTGGTGATCGGCGAAGATCACGTCCACCTTGAGGCCCTTGGCGGCGGCGCCAAAGTCCTCGACCGCCTTCTTGGCGGCCCACACGGAGCCCTGGCCGCCGAGATCGGCGTAGAGGCCCGACTGGTCATTGAGAACGCCGATTTTGACGGGAACCTGGGCCTTGGCGGCGCCAGCGGCAACGACGACGCTGGCGGCGGCCAGCAATACGGCTGCAAGACGCATGATGTGTCCTCCCTCCGGCTGGAACCGGATTTTCTCGCTGTCGGAAACCCGGCGTCAGACGCCGAGAAAGGCTTCGAGACGAGCCGCGTTTTCCGCGATCTTGTCGTTTTCCACCATGTCCACCACACGGCCATGCTCCACCACGTAGTGGCGATCGGCGACAGTGGAGGCGAAGTGGAAATTCTGCTCCACGAGCAGCACCGTGAACCCCTTCTTCTTGAGGTCCCGGATGATCTGGCCGATGTGCTGCACGATCACCGGCGCAAGGCCCTCGGAGGGCTCGTCCAGCAGCAGGAGCTTTGCCCCCGTGCGCAGGATGCGGGCGATGGCCAGCATCTGCTGCTCGCCGCCCGACAGCTTGGTGCCCTGGCTGTTGCGGCGCTCTTCGAGCCGCGGGAACAGCTCGTGCACCTCGTCCACGGTCAGGCCGCCGGGCAGCACCACGGGCGGCAGCAGCAGGTTCTCGCGCACGGAGAGCGAGGAGAAGATGCCCCGCTCTTCCGGGCAGATGGCGATGCCGAGCCGGGCGATCTTGTTGGGCGCCAATCCAACCGTTTCAGTGCCCTGATAGCGGATGGAACCGGCGCGCTTGCGCAGCAGGCCCATGATGGCCCGCATGGTGGTGGTCTTGCCGGCGCCGTTGCGGCCGAGCAGCGTCACCACCTCGCCCGGATGGACGTCGAAGGTCATGCCGTGCAGCACATGGCTCTCGCCATAGTGGCCGTGCAGGTCCTTCACCTCGAGGAGGGGCGTTCCGTTCGCGGCCATCTCAATGCGCTCCACCGGTGCCCATATAGGCCTCGATCACCTGCGGGTTCTTCGACACTTCGGCATAGGGGCCTTCGGTGAGGATCTCGCCGCGCGCCAGCACGGTGATCCGGTCCGAGAGATTGGCCACAACCGAAAGATTGTGCTCCACCATGAGGATGGTGCGATTGTCCGAGACGCGCTTGATGAGGTCCGCCGTGCGGGCGATGTCCTCGCGGCCCATGCCCGAGGTGGGCTCGTCCAGCAGCAGCATTTCCGGCTCGAGCGCCAGCGTGGTGGCGATCTCCAGCGCGCGCTTGCGGCCGTAGGGCAGCTCCACCGCGAGGTGCTTCGCGTACTGGGTCAGGTCCACGTCGGCGATCAGTTCCATGGCGCGGTCGTTGAGCGCTTCGAGGCTCTTCTCCGACTGCCAGAAGTGGAACGAGTTGCCGATGGGCCGCTGCAGCGCGATCCGCACGTTCTCCAGCACCGTGAGGTACGGGAACGTGGCGGAGATCTGGAACGAACGGACCATGCCCATCCGCGCAACATCCGCTGGCGGCGTGCGCGTAATATCGCGGCCGTTCAACTTGATGGTGCCGCGCGTCGGCTCCAGAAACTTGGTAATCAGGTTGAAGCACGTGGTCTTACCGGCACCGTTCGGCCCGATCAGGGCGTGAATGGTGTGGCGGCGGATCCTGAGGTCAACGTTCTTGACCGCAGCGAACCCCTTGAATTCCTTCGTAAGACCTGAAGCTTCAACGATGTAGGGCACGTCTGAGACGCTGTCCATGATCGTAAGGCGCCCTCGCTGTTCCCCGGCCGCACATCGCAAGCGACGCGCTCCAGCCGATCTCCGCAACATTCGGCACCTTGGCTGGTGCGCTTGATCTTGGGGCGCAAGCTATCATGCTCCGCCGCGGCTGCGTCAATAGACCGACGCGCCGACGAATGTCTAGCTCGATCTTACCACTATTGTCTGAGAGACGCTGCGGCAGGAGGTAATCAATAGCCATACCCGCCGTGGTTGAGCCGAAGTTGTTTTTGCTCTCAAGGTCCAACGGGATCGATGACCATGCCGAGACCGGAGCCTGCGGCATCGGTCACGACCAGCACCGCCTCGCCGGCCGGCAAACGAAAGCGCAGGCTCTTGCGCACGCCCGGGCAGGCATGCACGCCGGTGAAGGCGAGCGGCGCCAGCGGCCTGCCGTCCGTGAACACGTCGAGCCACGCGCCGTCCGACACTGTGATCTGATAGTCCCCACCGGGCGGGGGCACTGCGATGCGGGCGAATCCGGCCCGTGATTCCCGCCCCTGCCGGGTCGGCGGGAACGGCAGGGCGGCGGAAGCGCGATCCGACAAGGCGAGCGTCACGGCGCCCTCCAGCGGTAAGGACAGGCGTCCGCCGACCTCCACCGTGCGAGCCGGCGCCGCAAGGCGGGTACGAGCTGATGCGAGTGGCCATGCCGCCTTGCCGCAATCCTCACCGTCCGGCTCCGCCGCCGCGACCGCCGGAACGGCCGCGACTGCGGCGCAGACGAGGGCTGGTATCACAAGCATCAACAGACGGCGTGCCAGAGCCATGCCGCGCCTCAGGATCCGAAAAAGCTATATCTATATAAATATACCTTTCCGGACCGGCAGGCGAGCCCTTCGGCCGGGCCTCACCCCTTCAGCGTGCGCGCCTGGACGTGATATTCCTCGTTCGGGCGCATGTCCGTGGCCGAGGCGATGCGGTTGGACATGTTGAAGAAGCCGACCACGGCGCCGATGTCCCAGATGTCGCGTTCGGAAAAGCCGACCTTGCGCAGCGCCTCCCGGTCTTCTTCCTCCACTTCGTGGGGTCGCTCGGTGAGCTTGGCGGCGAAGTCGAGCATGGCCCGGCGGCGCGGGTCGAGCCGGGCGGCGCGATAGTTCATCACCATCTGCTCGCCGAGGATGGGATCGCCGGAAAGCTGGCGCACTGCGGCCCCGTGCGCGGTGAGGCAGTAATAGCAGCGGTTGATGCTGGAAACGACCACCGCGATCATCTCCCGCTCCAGCTTCGAGAGGCCGGAGGGTGCGAGCATCAGATCATTGTACATGCCGGCGAAGGCGTTCAGCTTCGCCATGTCGAGCGTATAGGCCTGGAGGACGTTCGGCACGAAGCCGATCTTCTCCACACACTTGTCGAAATAAGCCTTGTTCGACGCATCGAGTTCGGCGGGCGGAATCGCGAGGGCGACAGCGGGAAGATCGTCGCGCCGGCGGGCAGGCTCAGCGGTCGGAACCGCCGTCTTCGGTGCAGAAGTTTTGGCCGAAGACTTTCGGCCGGACGGCGCCGCCTGAGTTTCGGGCCTGCCTTTATTTGCGGCAGTCACGCTTTTGGCCTTTTCCACGCCCCCTACTGCCTTCACTTTCGATGCCATTGGGTCGCCTCGTCATTCCAGCGTCGCCGCTCCGGGCCACAACGTCATGCTCGCCGTAAGCGGGGGACCCGCAGCCGGCGGCCACACAGTGAGGAAAGGCCATGAACGTCATGGGATTTCAAGCCGGCGCGCACGGACTCCACGACGAGACGGCTCTGGCCGCGGTGAAAGCGCTCGTCGAACGCGAGGCGCCTCATCTGCCGGCCGGCTTCGCCGACATCTTCCTCGCCGCCGTGGCGCCGGAGGATCTGGCGCCTCTCCCGGCGGCCTGCGTCGTCCTGCTGCTGCGCGAAGCCTGGGCCCATGTGGCCGGCCGCCCCAAGGGGCAGCCGAGCGTGCGCGTCTTCAATCCCGATCTGCCGGGGGCGGCCATCACCGTCATCGAGGCGGTGAACGACGACATGGCCTTCCTGTTCGACTCGGTCGCCGGCGAGCTGGCCGACCGCGGGCTGGTGGTGAAGCTCGCCGCCCACCCCATCCTGCATGTGGAGCGGGACGGCGACGGCACGGTGCGCGGCCTGGAACCCCCCGGCCCCCGGGGCCTGTCGGAGGAGAACCGCGAAAGCCTCATCCACATCCACGTCGCCGCCATCGACGAGACCGCGGCGGCGGAGCTGAAGGCGGGACTGGACCGAACCCTCGCCGACGTGCGCGCCGCCAATCTCGATTTCTCCGCCATGCGCAAGCAGGTGAAGAGCCTTTCGAAGGGCTACCGGCGCGAGAAGCGGCCCTATGGCGACGACGCCCGCGAGGAAGCCGCCGACGTGCTCGAATGGCTGACCGAGGACAATTTCATCTTCCTCGGCCTGCGCCACTACGAGCTGAGCGAGGATGGCCTGAAGGCGGAGGCCAACAGCGGCCTCGGCATCCTGCGCAATCCCGACGTCCACGAACTGCGCCTCGGCGATGCGCCGGTGGTGACGACGCCGGAAATCCGCGCCTTCCTGGAAGGCCCCACCCCGCTCCTCTTCACCAAGGCCAGCCTGCGCTCACGGGTGCACCGGCGGGATGTGATGGACTATGTGGGCATCAAGGCCCACGACGAGAAAGGCCGGCTCATCGGCGAAGTGCGCCTCATCGGCCTGTTCGCCTCCACGGCCTACACCCACTCCCTGCGCGAGATTCCCTATCTGCGCCTCAAGGCGGATTCGGTCATCCGCGGCGCCGGGCTGGAGCCGGACAGCCATTCCGCCCGCGCGCTCTCCACCGTGCTGGAGACCTATCCGCGCGACGACCTGTTCCAGATCGACGTGCCGACGCTGCTCGGCCACGCCCGCGAGATCCTCTCGCTCTATGACCGGCCGCGCCTGAAGGTGCTGGCGCGGGCCGACCGGTTCGACCGCTTCGTCTCCGTGCTCACCTTCCTGCCGCGCGAGCGGTTCGATGCGCAGGTGCGCGACCGGGTGGGCGCCATCCTCGAAAAGTCCTACGGCGGAACGGTCACGTCCTTCGAGCAGGCGTTCGTCGCCGGCCTGCCGCTCACGCGCGTGCATTACGACATCGGCCGCACCGAGGGGCGCATCCCGGAGGTGGACAAGGGGGAGCTGGAACGGGCGGTGGCGGACGCCATCCTCACCTGGCGCGACCGCCTTTCGGCCGCCGTGTCGGCGCTGCCCGGCATGACCAGCACCGACGCGGTTCGCCTCGCCCGCCGCTACGTGGAGGCGTTCGATCCCGGCTACCGCGCGGCCTACGGCGTGCCCACGGCGCTCGCCGACATCGAGCTGCTGGAGCGCCTCTCCGAGGAGCGGCCTGTCGCCCTCGATTTCTACCGCCGGGAAGGCGACGACGACCGGCGCATCGCGCTGCGCCTCCTCTCCTACGGTGCGCCCCTGCCGCTGGCGGCGCGGGTGCCCATGCTGGAGAACATGGGCCTCAAGGCCATCAACGAACGCACCTTCCGCATCGAGCCTGCCGGCGGCCCCAAGAGCTGGGTCCACGACATGTCGCTGGAGCGGGCGGATGGCGGCACCATCTCGGTGGAGGGCTCGGCCGTCCGCCTTGAGGATTGCCTCAACGCCGTGCTGCGCGGCGCGGCGGAGAATGACGGCTACAACGCCCTCGTGCTCGATGCCGCCCTCGACTTCCGGGAGGCGGCGCTGGTGCGCGCGCTCGGCCGCTATCTCAGGCAGGCGGGCATCCCCTTCTCGCAGGACTATATCTGGCAGACGCTGAACCGCCACGGCGGCCTCGCCCGCGCCATCGTCGGCCTGTTCCACGCCCGCTTCGATCCGGCGCAGGATACTTCCGCCGAGGCGCGCGCCTCTCGGGAGGCGCCGCTGCGCGAAGCCATCGACGCAGCCCTCGCCGAGGTGTCCAGCCTCGACGAAGACCGCATCCTGCGCCGCTTCGTGAACCTCGTGGATGCGGCGCTGCGCACCACCTACTACCAGAAGGACGCGCAGGGCCGCCTGCGCGAGCCCATCGCCATCAAGTTCGAGAGCGCGAGGGTGGAGGGCCTGCCCCTGCCCCGCCCGCTCTACGAGGTGTTCGTCTATTCGCCGCGCGTGGAGGGCGTGCACCTGCGCTTCGGCAAGGTGGCGCGCGGCGGCCTGCGCTGGTCGGACCGGCCGCAGGATTTCCGCACCGAGATCCTCGGCCTCGTGAAGGCGCAACAGGTGAAGAATGCGGTCATCGTGCCGGTGGGCGCCAAGGGCGGCTTCGTGCCGAAGCGCCTGCCCGTGGGCGGCGCGCGCGAGGCGGTGTTCGCCGAGGGCACGGCGGCCTATGAGGTGTTCGTCTCCTCGCTCCTCGATCTCACCGACAATCTGAAGGGCGGCGCCGTGGTGCCCCCGGCGGACACGGTGCGCCTCGACGGGGATGACCCCTATCTGGTGGTGGCCGCCGACAAGGGCACGGCGACCTTCTCCGACACGGCCAACGCCATCTCCGCGCGGCATGGCTTCTGGCTGGACGACGCGTTCGCGTCTGGCGGCTCGGTGGGCTACGACCACAAGGCCATGGGCATCACCGCCCGCGGCGCCTGGGAGGCGGTGAAGCGCCATTTCCGGGAAAGGGACATCGACATCCAGACGACGCCCGTCACCGTGGCCGGTGTGGGCGACATGTCGGGCGACGTGTTCGGCAACGGCATGCTGCTGTCGTCGGCGCTGAAGCTGGTGGCGGCCTTCGACCACCGCCACATCTTCCTCGATCCCGAACCGGACCCGGCCTCCTCCTTCGCCGAGCGGCGGCGCCTGTTCGATCTGCCCCGCTCCTCCTGGGCCGACTACGACGCCGGCCTGATCTCGAAGGGCGGCGGCATCTTCCCGCGCAGCGCCAAGAGCATCGACCTCTCGGAGGAAGTCCGCGCGCTGCTGCGCTTCCCCAAGGCCAGCGCCACGCCGGCGGAGCTGATCAACGCCATCCTGAAGGCGCCGGTGGACCTCCTGTTCTTCGGCGGCATCGGCACCTATGTGCGCGCCTCCGCCGAGACCGACGCCCAGGCCGGCGACCGCGCCAATGACGCGGTGCGCATCGCCGCCGCCGATCTCAACGCGAAGGTCATCGGCGAAGGCGCCAACCTCGGCATGACCCAGCGCGGGCGCATCGAGGCGGCGCGCAAGGGCGTGCGACTGAACACCGACGCCATCGACAATTCCGCCGGCGTGAACACCTCCGACGTGGAGGTGAACATCAAGATTGCCCTCGCCAAGCCCCTGGAGATGGGCGACCTCAGCGTGCCGGACCGGGCGGCGCTCCTGAAGCAGATGACGGACGAGGTGGCGCGCCTCGTCCTCGTCAACAACTATGACCAGACCCTCGCTTTGTCCCTCGCCGAGCTAAAGGGGGCGGACGACCTCGCCTTCCAGCAGCGCCTGATGCAGATGCTGGAAGCGCGGGGCGAACTGGACCGCGCGGTGGAGTTCCTGCCGTCCGATGCCGAGATCGCCGACCGCCGTTCGCGCGGGGAGCATCTCACCCGGCCCGAACTGGCGGTGCTGCTCGCCTATGCCAAGCTCGCCCTCAAGGACGACCTCGTCGGCTCCAGCGTGCCGGACGACGCCTATCTCTCCGGCGAGCTGGTGCACTACTTCCCGCACGAATTGCAGGACCGCTATCCCCACGCCATCGAGACCCACCGCCTCCACCGGGAGATCATCGCGACGGGCCTCGCGAACGCCATCGTCAACCAGGGCGGCCCCTCCGCCATGGCCCGCATCTCCGACCAGACGGGCGGGGACGCCGCCTCCATCGCCCGCGCCTTCGCGGCGGTGCGCGACAGCTATCACCTGCCAGAACTGACCGCCGCCATCGACGCGCTGGACAACAAGGTGGACGGGCACGTCCAGCTCCAGCTCTATGCGGCGGTGCAGGACCTGATGGTGGGACGCACCATCTGGTTCCTCGGCAACGTCTCGTTCGCGGACGGCATCGCCGGCGTGGTCGAGCGCTACCGCAGCGGGGTCGCGGCGGTCGCCGCCGCGCTCGACGAGAGCCTGCCCGAGGCCTGGCGCAAGGACCGCGCCGGGCGCGTGGCCGATCTCGTCGCCCAAAGGGTGCCGGAGGAGCTGGCCCGCCGCATCGCCTCCATGCCGGCGCTGGCGGCGGCCTCCGACATCGCGCTCATCGCCGAGACCACCGGCAAGGCCATCCCCAGCGCGGCCAGCACCTTCTTCGCCGCAGGCCGCTACTTCGCCATCGACGACCTGCTCACCCAGGCGCGCAGCATCATGGCGCCGGACTATTACGACCGGCTGGCGCTGGACCGCTCGCTGGCGCAGCTCGAGACCTTCCTCCGCCGCATCACCGAGGCGATGCTGGCGGAGGGCATCTCCGGCGAAGCCGCGGTAGACGCCTATGTGGCCCGCCGCCGCGAGGAGGTGGAGCGCATGCGCCGCACGGTGCGCGACATCGCCCAGTCCGGCCTCAGCCTCTCCAAGCTGACGCTGGCCGCGAGCCTGCTGGGCGATCTGGTGAAGGCCTGAAGGGGGCGCTCCCCTTCAGGCCGCTCCCGCCCGCGCCGGGACCAGTGCGGGAGCGGAAGGCCCCGACGCGGGCGCGTCCACCTGCGCCGCCTCCACCGCGCCCCTCACGGTGGACACTGCCGCCGCCTCGCCCTGAAGGACGGGCGGCGGCCCCTCGGCCATGAAATCGGCCACCACCACGCGCCGGCCGGAGCGGTCGCGGGTGAGGCTGCGGATGGTGTAGCGGCGGTGCGCGGGCGTCGCGGGGGAGAGATAGGCGAGGACGACCATCCCGGCCTGTCCCGCCGCCAGCCGCCGGGCGCTGCCGGGTGCGGTCGCCTCGGCCGCGACGCCATCGGCCGTCAGCCGGTAGACCAGAAGCTGCGCCGCCGCTTCATCAAGGACCGAGCGGGCGGGAAGCACCAGCACGGAGGGGCCTTCCGGCCGCGGACGGGCATCGTCGGCTCCTTCCCCTTCAGCCGCGACCTTCTCCTCGGGTGCCGGCAGATGCTCGAGCAGATCGGCGAGGGTGTCGCGGATGCGGGCCTGACGCTCGGCATCGAGAGCGCCGCGCGCCGCATCGCGCTGGGCCAGCTTCAGCGCCGGCAGCACCACGCCGTCGCAATAGGCGTCGAGATCGGTCTGGCGCAGGACATCCTCGGCGGATGCGGCGGCCTCTACGGGGTCGCCGGCCAGCAGGCGCTGGTAGAGAAGTTCGCTGTCCGAAAGCGGCGGCCGATCACCCAGGGCAACGTCCAGGAATTCGAGGCTCTCCACATGACGCCCGAGCACCACCAGGCACAGGGTGAGCGGCGTTGAGAGCAGGAGCCCGATGGGCCCCCAAAGCCAGGTCCAGAAGGTGGCCGCAGCGATCACCGCCACCGGCGACAGGCCCGTGGAGCGGCCATAGAGCAGCGGCTCGATGACGTGCCCCACCAGCGGCTCCACCACGATGAACAGCACGGCGGCCGACAGAACCATGGTCCAGCCGGGGTCCACCGCCAGCGCGAAGCCGATGGGCAATGCAGCGGCCACCGCCGCACCCACATAGGGCACGAAGCGCAGCACCGCGGCGGCGATACCGAACAGGAGCGGGCTCGGCACGCCGATGAGCCACAGGCCGAGGCCGATCACCGTGCCGAACGCCGCATTCAGCGCCACCTGGGTGAGGAAGAAACGGGACAGCCGTCGCCCCGCATCATCCAGCGCCGCCGTGGTCCGCTGGATGTCGTGGGCGCCGGCGAGGCGCACGAAGCGGTTTCTGAGGTCCTCGCGCTGGAGCAGGATGAACAGCACGAAGATGAAGATGATGCCGAGCGTCGCGAGCGGATGCAGCAGCGGCGCCATCACGGCGGAGAGGGTGCCGAGCGTGCCGGGCGGCGGCTCGCGGATTTCGACCGGCAGCGGCCGCCCGCCGGCCGCGAAGGGCCCGCCTTCCTCGCTCACGGCTTTGGCCGGGTCCGGCGCCTCAAGTTCCCGGCCGAGGTCCTGGATCATGTCCATGGTCCGCTCGAAGGTGCCGGAACCGCCGGTCGCCTCCTTCACGGAGCGGATCTTCTCGCTGAGGTTCAGCCGGTATTTCGGCAGCTCGGCCACGAGATCGGAGGTCTGGAGCGCGATCACGGAGCCCAGCGCCAGCAGGCCGACGAAGGTGGCGATCACCACCACCACCGCCGCGGCCGTCCGCGGCACCTTCACCCGCCGCAGCACCAGGATCACCGGCGCCAGCACGAAGGACAAGAGGATGGCCACCGCGATGGGGACGAACACGTCCCGCCCCACATAGAGTACGGTCACGATGGCAATGGCGGTGAAAAAGGCGAGCAGCCGGTCCCGTCCGGGCAGATCGGCGCCTCTGGCCGGGCCGGACAACGACGGGTCCTGTGACTGCAGCATCGCCGCCTCTCCCAATCAGGCGCCCGCGGCGCCGAACACGGCATTAACGCTGCGGCGTGGCAGTTGATCCACAGGAATGCAGAAGGATCGGAACGAGGGGCTGCACCGTGGCGTTCAGGGCACGGATGTCCGCAGGGAGCAGCGAAGCGCCATGTACATCTACAAGGTGGTCTGGCGGGCCTCAGGCGAGGAGGAGCCGCTGCACGTGCGTGACAAGCGCCCACCCAAGGCCATCGCCCGCGATCTCGTCAAGGACGGCTACCTCGTGACCGAGGCGGTCGTCGTGCGCGCCGCCTCCTCCGCCTTCAAGGACGAGGACGGCCATGCGGTGCAGGAAGAGTTCTTCTCCGCCGCGCCCGTGGGCGCCGCCGTGCTGGTCGCATCCGCGATCGCCGCGCTGGTGGAACACGTGGTGCCGGCTGGGGCCGAGCCCATGCCCGACTTTCCCGCCTGAGGTTTCGCGACGGAGACGGTTTCCCTCGGGCGCGGCGACTGCCATGGTGGTCCATCGATCGCCAGCCATTGCGGATTTGCCCTTGCCCTCCTCCCGGCCTGCCTCCCGTCTCCCGCGCCGGGCCGTGGTCGGCTGGATCCTGTTCGATCCCGCCTGCCAGCCCTATTTCACCCTCATCACCACCTTCATCTTCGCGCCCTACTTCGCCTCCGCCGTGGCCCCGACACCGGCCGAAGGGCAGAGCCTGTGGGGTTTTGCCACCGGGGCGGCGGGGCTCATCATCGCCATCTGTTCCCCCATCCTCGGCGCAGTGGCCGACGCCTCCGGCCGGCGCAAGCCGTGGATCGCGGTGTTCGGCCTGATGCTGATGACGGGATCGGCGCTGCTGTGGTTCGCGGTGCCGGGCGACACGGCGCGCATCCCGCTGGTGCTCGCGGCCTTCGCCATCGGTACCATCGGCGTCGAGTTCGCCACCGTCTTCAACAACGCCATCATGCCGGACCTCGTGCCGCCGGAGCGGCTGGGCCGGCTCTCCGGCACCGGCTGGGCGGCGGGCTATTTCGGGGGGCTGGTGTCGCTGGCGCTGATGCTCGGCTTCTTCTCCACCGCGCCGGACACCGGCCTCACCCTCATCGGCCTGCCGCCGGCACTCGGGCTCGACGCGGCGACCCGCGAGGGCGACCGCTTCTCGGGGCCGCTCACGGCCGTGTGGTTCGCGGTGCTGGTGCTGCCCATGTTCCTGTTCGTGCCCGACCGCAAGAAGGGCCTGCCGCTGCGCGAGGCGGTGCGCAAGGGCCTCACGGAAATCCGCGGGCTGGTGCCGAAGCTGAGGACGCGCCCGGCGCTCGCCCGCTTCCTCCTCGCCAACATGATCTATGCCGACGGGCTCGTCGCCCTGTTCGCCTTCGGCGGCATTTATGCCGCCGGCACCTTCGGCTGGGGCTCCATCGAGATCGGCATCTTCGGCATCCTGCTCACCCTCACCGGCACGGCCGGGGCGCTGGCGGGGGGCTGGCTGGACGATGCCTTCGGCCCGCGCCTCGTCATCCTCGGCGCGCTCCTCGGGCTGCTGTTCGCCTGCATCGGGCTGCTGTCGGTGGACCGGACATCCATCCTGTTCGGCCTTGTGCCCACGGCGCCGGGAACCGGCCTCTACGGCACGGTGCCGGAGAAGGTCTATGTGGGCCTCGGGCTCCTCATCGGCGCCGTCGCCGGCCCGCTCCAGGCGGCCTCGCGCACCCTTCTGGTGCGCCTCGCCCCGCCGGAAAACATCGGCGAGTGCTTCGGCCTGTTCGCGCTCTCCGGCAAGATCACCTCATTTGCCGCGCCGACCTCGGTGGCGATCGTCACCGCCCTGACGCAGAGCCAGCGCGCAGGGGTGGCGGTGCTGGTCGCCTTCTTCGGGATGGGCGTTGTGCTGATTGCAGGGTTGCGCACGCCCTTGCGGCAGGACGGCGGACGGGCGAAGGATGGGCCACACACAGCGAGCCAGACGCGCCGGGAGTGACCCCCATGACCATCCGCTCCATCCGCTTCGATCCTTCCCCGCCGCTGAATCCCGATGCCGCCACGACCGTGCATGAGTGGTATCAGGATCGCACCGGCGCCTTTTCGGCGGGGTTCTGGGCCTCGGCACCGTCGGAGATCGAGGTGAGCTATGACGAGGACGAGTTCTGCGTCCTCGTGGAAGGTACCGTCGAGCTGACAGACGCTTCGGGCCATACGGAGACCTTCCATGCCGGCCAGTCCTTCGTCATCCCCTCGGGTTTCAAGGGGGTGTGGAAGAGCGTGACCGCGGTCCGCAAGTTTTACGTCGTGCATCTGCCCGTGGCGCCGGCCGCCGACCCCAAGGCGGCCCCCACCCTGCCGGATGCGGCCGCCGACCTCGCGGGAACCTGAACACCGCGCGGGGAACCCCGGTCCACGTGGGCCGGTTGACCTTCCGAAATGTCCGTCTCGGAAGGAGGCTCCAACCATGTCGATCCGGCTGCAACTCGCCGCCATGCTGTTCATGATGATCCAGGCGGTCACGTTCTTCGCCGGCCTGCTGGCGCTGCTGCTGTCCCCACTGGCGCGCGAGGCCATGGGCCTGATGCCCTTCGTGGTGCTCGGCTCGTCGATCATCTCCGCGCCGCTGTCCTGGTGGCTTGCGCCGCGGCTTCGGGCGCGCACCTGGCGGCGCGAAGGCACCGCCGAACTGCTCCGGTAAAGGCTCGCCTGCGGCCAAGCTCGCAATCCGGCGCGCGCGATGCCATTTTGTTCCCTTGAGCGAATCACGCGCACCGAGACCTTTTGCATTGAGACCGCCTGAATCCCCGCGCCGTCCGGGCCACGAGCCCGGTGGAGTGCCAGAGCTTCCCGGCCTGAAGCCCGGCGGCATCGCCGCGCGTGCGCGCGCCGCCATCGCCCCCGCCGGGCCGCAGGCGTCCTATCTCGCCGGCCTCAATCCCGAGCAGCGTGAGGCGGTGGAAACGCTGGACGGCCCGCTGCTGGTGCTCGCCGGCGCAGGCACGGGCAAGACACGCGTGCTCACCGCCCGCGTCGCCCATATCCTCGCCTCCGGTCGCGCCTTCCCCTCGCAGATCCTCGTGGTGACCTTCACCAACAAGGCGGCGCGGGAGATGAAGGACCGCATCCACGGCATGGTCGGCGACCAGATCGAGGGGATGCCCTGGCTCGGCACCTTCCATTCCATCGGTGTGCGCATCCTCCGGCGCCACCACGAGCTTGTGGGGCTGAAGAGCGGCTTCACCATCCTCGACACCGACGACCAGATCCGCCTGCTCAAGCAGCTCCTCGCCGCCGAGAACATCGACGAAAAGCGTTGGCCGGCGCGGCTGCTCGCTTCCACCATCGACGGCTGGAAGAACCGTGGCCTGTCCCCGAAGGACGTGCCCCCCGGAGAGGGCGCGGTCTTCGCCAACGGCAAGGGCGGCATGCTCTATGCTGCCTATCAGGACCGGCTGAAGGCGCTCAACGCGGTGGATTTCGGCGACCTTCTACTGGAAGGCATCCGCCTGTTCCGGGAGAACCCGGACGTGCTGGCCGAATACCACCGCCGGTTCAAATACCTGCTGGTGGACGAGTATCAGGACACCAACGTCGCCCAGTATCTCTGGCTGCGCCTGCTCGCGCAGGGCTCGAAGAATGTCTGCTGCGTCGGCGACGACGACCAGTCCATCTACGGCTGGCGCGGCGCCGAGGTGGACAACATCCTCCGGTTCGAGAGCGATTTTCCCGGCGCCAAGGTCATCCGGCTGGAGCGCAACTATCGCTCCACCGGGCACATCCTCGCCTCCGCCGCCCATCTCATCGCCCATAATGAGGGGCGGCTGGGCAAGACCCTGTTCTCCGAGGGCGACGAGGGCGAGCGCGTCTCCGTCACCGGGGCGTGGGATTCCGGCGAGGAGGCCCGCGCCGTCGGCGAGGAGATCGAGGCGCTGCAACGCGCCGGGCATCGCCTGTCGGAGATCGCCATCCTGGTCCGCGCCTCCTTCCAGATGCGCGAGTTCGAAGACCGCTTCGTCACGCTCGGCATGCCCTATCGCGTCATCGGCGGCCCGCGCTTCTATGAACGGGCGGAAATCCGCGATGCGCTGGCCTATCTGCGCTGCGTGAACTCCACCGCCGACGATCTCGCCTTCGAGCGCATCGTCAACGTGCCCAAGCGCGGCATCGGCGATGCCACGGTGAAGCAGATCCATGATGTCGCCCGCGCCGCCGGCGTGCCGCTGCAGGAAGCCGCGCGCGTGCTGACCGAGAGCGAGGAGCTGAAGCCAAAGGTGCGCGGCACCCTGCGTGGGCTCATCCAGGCGTTCGAGCGCTGGCGCGAGCAGGCGCGCGTCATGTCCCACACCGAGATCGCCGAGATTGTCCTCGACGAGAGCGGCTATACCGAGATGTGGCAGAAGGACCGCTCCGCCGAGGCCGCCGGGCGGCTGGAAAACCTCAAGGAACTCGTGCGCTCCATGGAGCCGTTCGAGAACCTCTCCGGCTTCCTCGAACACATCTCCCTGGTGATGGACGTGGACAACGGCGCCGGCGAGGACGCGGTGCAGGTTATGACGCTGCATTCCGCCAAGGGGCTGGAATTCGACACCGTCTTCCTGCCCGGCTGGGAAGAAGGCCTGTTCCCCCACCAGCGCGCGTTGGACGATCAGGGCAAGGCCGGTCTCGAGGAGGAGCGCCGGCTCGCCTACGTGGGCATCACCCGCGCCCGCGCCTCGGCCCGCATCTGGTTCGCCTCCAACCGGCGCATTCACGGCATGTGGAATTCCACCGTGCCCTCCCGCTTCCTCGACGAACTGCCCGACGCCCATGTGCAGGTGGAGGAAAGCCGCGGCGGCATGGGGTGGGGCGGCTCTTCCTACGGCGGGGGCGGCAGCTATGGCCAGAGCCGGTTCGACCGGGCCGAGCCCTTCGCCGCCTCCTCCTATTCCACGCCCGGCTGGCAGCGGGCCCAGACCCAGCGTGGCCGCACGGACAGCGGCGGGAGCGGCGGCGGACGGGGTGGCTTCTCCGAGCGCGGCGGGCGCTACGATGCCGGTGCTTCGGCGCGGCGCGGACCGATGGTGATCGAGGGCACGCTGGTGGCCTCGTCTTCCGCCCCCTCCTCCGCCTTCAAGCGGGGCGAGCGGGTGTTCCACATCAAGTTCGGATATGGCGAAATCACGGGCATCGACGGCAACAAGCTGACCGTGCAGTTCGACAAGGCGGGCGAGAAACGGGTGGTGGATACCTTCGTCGAAAAGGCCTGACGCAATATTTGCGGGCGACGAGAGGTGGCGTGTCGGTCCGTCGGGGCGGCCCCTCATCTTCGCCCTGATCTTCCCCTAGCGTCGCCCGCGCCGCAGATTTCAGATCGATGATCGCACTCAACATCCTCCTGCTCGGCGCCGAAATGCTGGTGTATTTCGGCGCCATGCTCGCGCTGTTCCGCCTGCGCGGAACGCTGGGCATCGGCGTGTTCTTCTGCGCGCTGGGCTCGCTCCATTTCATGGAGACGTATCTCGCCGCCGCCTATTACGTGCAATTGCCGTTCGGCGTCTCGCTCTCGCCCGGCTCGGTGGTATTATTTTCCGGAAAATTGGCACTTCTGCTGCTCGTGTACATTCGCGAGGACGCGCTGGTGGCGCGCCAGCCCATCTATGGGCTCTTCCTCGGCAATCTGGTGCTGCTGGCGCTCGTCTTCCTGCTGCGCCAGCACAATGTGGTGCCGGCTCCCGGCGCGCCGGCGGACATCACGTTCATGGACCAGCTGGGCGCGCTGGCGGTGTGGAGCACGCTGCTGCTCTTCATCGATTCCATTGCCATGATCCTCGTCTACGAGCGCCTGTCGTCCCGGGCGAAGCGGTATCCGGTGACAGTCATCTGGGCGACGCTGGCGCTGGTGCTCACCTTCGATCAGGTCGGCTTCTTCGGCGTGCTGCATTTCGCGCTCGACGTGCCGCTGTCGGCGGGCATCGGCGGCTGGGTCGGCAAGCTGGTGGCGGCGGGCTTCTATGCCCTGATGCTCGCGCTCTATCTCGACCGCTTCGAGATGGCCGGCGATCCGCTGCGCCCGCGCATCGCCGACGTGTTCGACACCCTCACCTACCGCCAGCGCTACGAGCAGCTGGAGGTGACGTCCCGGCTCGATCCGCTCACCGGCGTCCTCCACCGCGGCCAGCTGGAGCCGCTGGGCCGCGACCTCGTGGCCATCGCCCGCAAGACCGGCCGGCCCATGAGCCTGCTGCTGGTGGATGTGGACGACTACAAGGAGGTCAACGACCTCCACGGCCATGCCACCGGCGACGCGGTGCTGCGGCAGTTGGCGGGCGCCATCTCCGAGAGCCTTCGGCAATCGGACCATGTGGTGCGCTATGGCGGCGACGAATTCGCGGTGCTGGCGCCGGGCGTGTCCCACGTCGCGGCGGTGGCTCTCGCCCGGATGCTCAACGAAAGCGTCACGGGGCTGACGCTGCCCGACGGGGTACGGCAGCAGACCCTGTCCATCGGCGTCGCCACGCTGCCGGAGGACGGCCAGACCTTGACGGCACTGCTCGAAGCGGCCGACAAGCGCCTCTACGCGGCCAAGGCCGCCGGGCGCAACCGCGTGACGGGAGCGACAGGCGACGGCGGCCACAGCGACAACGGATGACGTTTTCCCCATGCTCGAAGGCCTCCCCCCCAACGACGCCACCCATGTGATGCGGGTCGAGGCGCCCCGCCGGCAGGCGCAGCGCATCGCCGACCTGATCTCGGAAACATTCGACCCCGCAGAGGTGGCGGTGGCCAATTTCGAGCGGACAGACGACGACTGGGTCGTGGAGGTTTATGCGGGCTCCGCCTTCGATCCGGAGATGCTGCTCGAACTGGTGGAGATCGCAGCCGGCCCGGAGATGGCCGCCGCCGTCACGTTCGGCGAGATCGAGCAGAAGGACTGGGTGGCCGCGAGCCTGGAGGGCCTCGCCCCCGTGGCCGTCGGCCCGGTGGTTGTGCACGGCTCGCATGATCGCGGCCGGGTGGGGCCGAACCGCATCGGCATCGAGATCGAGGCGGCGCTGGCCTTCGGCACCGGCCACCACGGCACCACGCAGGGCTGCCTGCACGCCATCGTCAACGCCGCGCGCAAGGGACGCCCGCAGCGCGTGCTGGACGTGGGCACGGGCACGGGCGTGCTCGCCATCGCGGCCGAGCGGCTGTTTCACACCGAGATCGTGGGAAGCGATATCGACATCATCGCCGTGCGTACGGCGAGAGCGAATGCGGCGGCCAACAAGGCGCCGGGGGTGCGCATGGTCCATGCGGCCGGCGCCGGGGCGCGGGCGATCCGCATCCACGGACCCTACGATTTGATTCTGGCCAACATCCTGCTGCCGCCGCTGAAGCGGCTGGCGCGCCCGCTCGCCTCCCTGCTTGCGCCGGGAGGACGTATCGTCCTGTCGGGGTTGCTCACCACGCAGGTTCCGGCCGCTCTGGCGGCCTATCGCGCGCAGGGGCTGCACCTCGTCAACCAGCGGCATATCGAGGGCTGGGCTACCCTGACCCTCGCCGCGCGGTCGGATCGGCCGCGCGGATGAGGGGTCTTACATAGAGAGTGTCAGTTCAGCGGGTCACGCCCGTTGAGCTGCACGTAGCGGGACAGCTCGCGCTCGGCCTGCTCCATGCGGGCGGCAATGATGGCGCTCATCAGGCGGGCGAAGAAGCCCTTGCCGGCGGTCTTGCCGGCCGCAGCCTTGCCAGCCTTGGGGGCGGCAGAGCGGGTGTCACGGGAAAGGGTGTCGGGAGAAAAGGTAACGGCGCTCATGGAGGCCTCCTGCACTGGCCCTACGGGGCTTTATCGCAGTGCAATATATGCCTCTGTGCAGCGCACCAGAACTACGGGCTTGGCATGCCAGATCTGCACGGAGCGCACGGTAAAGGCATGGTTGCCGATTAGGCAGCTCACCGACCATGCCCCCAAAAGAGAAAGGCGGCCGGGCGCGATCGCCTCAGCCGCCATCGGCGCACAGCGCCGCGAGAACCGCGATGGACGCAAGGACCATGGCGGCCTCGAAAGTCGCGCCTCAGGAGCGCGACGGCATGGACACCTTGCGGCCCACGCCATTCAGCGGCGGCAGGCCGGCATGGGCGGCGCGCATGGTGGCGATCCGCTCGAGCACGTCATCCGGGAACGGCACCACGCGCCGTGAGCCGAGATCCACATGGAGCGTGATCTGCTCCGACGTGGCGGACACCCAGCCATCGGTGGCATGATGCAGCGACTGGAAGAGGTGCAGCCTCTTCTCGTCATAGTCGAGCAGCCGCATGGTCACGCGCACCGGCGATTCGGGCGCCAGTTCGCGTTCGTAGCGGATGTGGGATTCGCCGGTGAAGAAAGAGGCGCGACGCGCCCGGGCGTAGGACGGTCCCAGCCCGAGCAGGCCGAGCGCCTCGTCGAGCGCCCGGTCGAAGATGAGCGTGTAATAGGCCACGTTGAGGTGGCCGTTATAATCGATCCAGTTGGTCTCCACCTTCATGGAGGAGGACACGAACGGGGCAAAGAACACGGGTTCAAAGTCGATTCGGTCGAGCATGGCCGCCTCGCTTCGCTGGTTGCAGATTTTGCCGCTTGTGGAAGCACTGTGCCGTGCTAGGAGGCATCCGTCACCCTGAAATCGCGCTCCGAACAGAATCATAAAAGTCACTGTCAAGTCGAAACTGTTCCTAAAACGGTTCAATCCACTTTCGCGTCATCCGGGCGCCGCTCGCCTGGCGCAGACAAAGGTTAAGGATTTGTAAATGGTTGCCGCAGCCGCGAAATCCGACAGTGCAATGCCCGATCGCATCGCCCAGGCGGTGCAGCGCCTGCAGGCCGCACTGGATCACAAGGTCGTTACGAATCGCTCGGTGCGGGAACAGCACGCGAACGTGACGACCTACCTGCCCAACGAGCCCGCGGACGCCGTTGTTTTCGCTGAATGCACGGAAGATGTGCAGGCCGTGGTCCGCGTCTGCGACGAGCTGTCGGTGCCGGTTATCGCGTGGGGCGCGGGCACCTCGCTGGAGGGCCATGTGAACGCCCCCTTCGGCGGCATCTGCATCGACCTCTCGCGCATGAACCGCATCCTGGCCGTCAACACGGCCGACCTCGACTGCGTGATCGAACCCGGCGTCACCCGCAAGCGGCTCAACGAGGAACTGCGCGACCAGGGCCTGTTCTTCCCGCTCGATCCCGGCGCCGACGCCTCGCTCGGCGGCATGGTCTCCACCCGCTGCTCGGGCACCAATGCGGTGCGTTACGGCACCATGAAGGACAACGTGCTGTCCCTGAAGGTGGTGACGCCCACCGGCGAAATCCTCACCACCGCCACCCGCGCACGCAAATCCTCCGCCGGCTACGACCTCACCCGCCTTTATGTGGGCGCCGAGGGCACGCTCGGCATAGTCACCGAGATCACCCTGAAGCTCTACGGCATCCCGGAGGCTGTCTCCGCCGCCGTCTGCCCCTTTCCCAGCATCGAGGCCGCCTGCAACACGGTGATCGCCACCATCCAGAGCGGCATCCCCGTGGCGCGCATCGAGCTCCTGGACGAGGAGCAGGTGAAGGCCTCCAACGCCTACGCCAAGCTCACGCTGGCCGAGACGCCCACCCTCTTCCTCGAATTCCACGGCACCGAGGCCAGCGTCCACGAGCAGGCGGATCGCTTCGGCGAGCTGGCGGCGGAATATGGCGGCGGCCCCTCGGTGTTCGCGGTGAAGCCGGAGGAGCGCACCAAGCTCTGGCAGGCGCGGCACGACGCCTATTGGTCCGTCCTGCCCATGCGGCCGGGCGCCAAAGCGGTGGCCACCGACGTGTGCGTGCCCATCTCCAGCCTCGCCGAATGCGTGATGGAGACCAAGCGCGACATCGTGGAGATGGGCCTCATCGCCCCCATCGTCGGCCATGTGGGCGACGGCAATTTCCACACCACGCTGATGGTGAACGTGGACGACCCGGAAGATCTCGCCAAGGCCAAGCACTATATGAAGCGGCTGGTGGAACGGGCGCTGGCCATGGGTGGCACCTCCACCGGCGAGCACGGCGTCGGCCAGGGCAAGATGAAATACATGGAGGGCGAGCACGGCGCCGCAGCCCTGGAGGCCATGCGCGCGATCAAGCGAGCACTCGACCCCAAAAACATCATGAATCCGGGAAAGATCGTCGCGATCTGATCGCAATCCCTGCGCATAGGGTTAAGCGTCCCTTTACGATCGGGGCCTCATCGGGAGACGCGTGTGCAGGGCATTCTCATCAGCCTCGCCTCGGCCATAGTCCTCGCCATCAGCGCGGCCTTCGCCGCGCCGTTCGTGGTGGACTGGAACCAGTGGCGCGGCACGTTCGAGACCGAGATGGGCCGCACGCTGGGCCTGCCCGTGGTCATCCGCGGCTCCATCGACGCCGAGATCCTGCCCGCCCCCCGCATCGTCCTGCGCGACGTGACCCTCGGCGACGTGGTGTCCACCGGTGGCACGGTGAAGGAACTCACCGCCGAGCTTTCCCTCGGCGCCCTGATGCGCGGCGACATCCAGGCCACCGGCGTCACCCTGCGCAAGCCGCAGATCCGCGTGGTGCTGGACAGCGCCGGCCGTGTCGCCATGCCCACCGGCTCCGGACGCGCGGCGGAACTCTCCATCGCCCGGCTGGAGGTGGAGGACGGCAGCCTCGATCTGCTCGACCGCGCCTCGGACCACCGCGTCAGCATCGATGACGTCGACCTCAAGGGTGAGGCGCGCTCCCTCTCCGGCCCGTTCCGGCTGGATGGCGAGGTGCAGGCCGGCGCGGCGCGGTTCGCCGTGCGCTCCACCCTCGGCAAGATCGGCGATGACGGTGCCGGCAAACTGCGCATCGTGCTGGACGGGCGCACCCGCCCGTTTGCCCTCGATCTCGACGGCAGCCTCAACGTGGCCGGTGCCAAGCCGCGTTTCGACGGCCGCGCCACCCTCTCCCGCCATGGTGACGGGGCGGAGGCGTGGCAGCTCTCCGGCACGCTGAAGGCGAGCCCGGAAGCAGTGCTGGCGGAAAGCCTCGACCTCGCGCTGGGCGGCTCGGCCACCCCGGCGCAGCTCACCGGCTCGGCGCGCCTCGCCCTCGGCCGCGCCATTGGCCTTGATGCGGTGCTGAATGCCCGCAGCCTCGACATCGACGCCGTGCGGGCAGCCACCGGCACCAAGGACGCTGACGCCGGCAGCGGCAGCCCGGCCGCCTCGCTTGCCCGCTTCCTCGGCGGCGTCGCGGCCCTTCCGGCGCCGGACATCGCCTCGCGCATCGGTCTTTCCGTGGAGCAGCTGGTGCTCGGTGGCACCATGGTGCGCGATGTGCGGGCCGACATCTCCGGCTCCGCCGCCGGCTGGCGGGTGGACAGCGCCGAGGCGCAGCTGCCCGGCAAGGCCTCCCTCCGCCTCTCCGGCATGCCCACCCGCGCCAATGGCGGCGGCGGCTTCGACGGCAACGTCTCCTTCTCCGCCGATGACCCGGCCGTCTTCCTGCGCTGGGCGGCGCCCACCGCCCCGCGCGACTATGTGGCGGCAGCGAAGGGGCCGGTGCGCATCTCCGGCCGCGTCACCGCCGGTCCGTCGCGCATCGCGGTGGACATGCTGGACGCCACCTTCGCCGCCAGCCGCGTGCGCGGCTCGGCCTCGGCCGCGCTGCCGGACAACGCGCCGCCCAAGCTCGACCTGCGCCTGTCGCTGAACGGCTTTGACCTCGACCCGCTGATCGCCGCCGTGCAGACCGCCTCCGCCGCCGTGGGCGGGGGCGCGGACGGGCAGGTGGCCATCGACGGGCGCAACCTCACCCTGTCCGGCCTGCCGCTGCGCGGCCTGAACCTCGAAGGCTCCGCCACCGGCGGCAACTGGCGCCTTGCCCGCATGGTGATGGACGATTTCGCCGGCCTGCGCGTCGAGGGCGCCGGGCGCATGGAGAATTTCTCCACCACCCCGCGCGGCGAATTCAACATCACCGCCTCCGGCGCCAGGGCCGACGGGCTCGTGCCCGTGGCGCGGCTTCTGGCTGGAGAGGAAACGGCGCAGGTCATCGGCAACCTCCTGCCCATCGCCTCCCCGGTGAAGCTCAACAGCACCGTGGTCTGGGCCGAGGCCGGCGGGCGCAATGTCACCATCGCCGGCACGCTGGGGCAGATCTCCGGCGATGTCGCCTTCGCCCGCACCACCGCCGGCGTGCCGCTGCGCATCGCCCTGAAGGCGGACGCGACCGACGGCGGGCGCGCGCTCGCCGCCCTCGGCGTTGACGGGCTCGGACAAAGGCTCGGCCCGGCCCGGGTGGAACTCTCCGTCGATCCGCTGACGCAGGACGAGGCGCAGGTGCGCGGCCGCATCACGGTCGCCGACCTCACGGCGCAGGCGCAGGGCACCGCCCGCCTGTCCGGCGGCAGCATCGAGCCGAACCTCGCCATGCGCCTCGACGGGGCGGACCTCGGCCGGCTGCTGCCGCAGGCCTCCGCCGCCGTGGAAGGGCCAGTGCCCACCGCCCTCGCCTTCACCCTTTCCCGCCGCGCCGGTGCGTGGCGCCTCGGCGAGCTGACCGGCTCGCTGGCGGCGGCGCCCGTCTCCGGCAACGTGGAGTTCGAGCCCGGCGCGGTGCCGCGGCTCTCCGGCAAGCTGGCCTTCGATACCCTCTCGGTCCCGCGCATCCTCGGCATGTTCGCCGCCCGTGCCGGGGCGGAGAGCGGACCGGCCGGCCTGTGGAACACCGCCCGGCTCGCCCCCGCCTCGGCGGGCGGCATCGGCCTCAATCTGGAACTCTCCGCCGGACGTATCGCCGCGCTCGGCCCCTATGCGCTGGACAAGGGCCGCGTCGTGCTCGTCAGCGACGGCACGGATTTCGACCTGCGCGACCTCTCCGGCAGCCTCGGCGGGGGGCGGGTCGCCGCCTCGCTCCGGCTGAAGCGGCAGAACGACCTCCTCCAGGCCGACGGCCGCCTCGTGCTGGAGCAGGTGGACGCAAGCGCCCTCATCGCCCCGACCGGCGCCCGCACCCCGCCCAAGGGACGCGTGAACCTGCTGCTCGATCTCGGCGGCTCGGGCCGCAGCGTGCAGACCATCGTGCAGAGTCTCTCCGGGCAGGGCACCCTCGGCGTGCGTGACCTCGTGATCGAGAATGCCAGCCCCGCCGCCCTCGACGCGGTACTGGCCGAGGCCGCCCCCCTTTCGCCGCCGCCTGATGAGCGCCGCACCGCGCAGATGCTGGATCGCGCGCTGGCCAAGGGGCCGCTCAAGCTCGCCTTCGTGGAAACGACGCTGGGCGTGGTGAACGGCGTCGCCCGCCTTTCCCCCGCCCGCACCACGGCGGACACTGCGCGCGTCGGCCTTTCCGGCAGCCTCGACCTGTCGCGGCTGGTCCTCGATGCCGGCATGGACCTCGAAGGCACCGAAGCCGCCGGCGGCGTGCCCGGCGGCGCCATCTCCTGGCGCGGGCCGGTGGCTTCGCCCGAGCGGCGGGTGAGCGCGGCGGCCGCGACCAGCGTCATCGCTATGCGGGCCATCGAGCGCGAGACCCGCCGTCTGGAGGACCGCCAGCGCGGCGGCACGCCGGCCCCCGAGCCGGCGACCGCTCCGGCGACCGTCGCGCCCGTCGCGCCTGTGTCCGTGACCCCGGCGCCGGTTATTCCTGCTCCGGTCGTTGCCGCCCCTGCCCCGGCTGTCGTCGCCCCGGTGACGCCTGCGGCGAAACCTGCCGTCATCCCTCCGGCGGCAACGACGCCTCCTCAACCGGCAGCCCCCGCTCCGGCGCCCGCGCCAGCCCCTGTGGCCATAGCTCCGCCCGCGCCCCAGCCGGCTCCGGTGCCGGTGCCGCGCGCGGTGGATCGCAATCAGGAGATCGAGCGGCGGGATGTGCCCGCGTCCGGCTTCGGCGTGCCCACCGCCTCCGGTACCGCCGGCACCGCGACGCCGGGCGAGGTCCAGTCCCGCCAGACCCATCAGGCGGCGCCGGCCCGCGCAGAACCCGAGCGCCAGCTGGAAAGCCACGCCACGCCCGAGCCCACGGGCGAGCCTCGCCATCAGCCTGTGGTGCGCCAGACGCAGCCCCCCGCCCCGCGCCGCACCGACCGCGTCGAGCCGCCGCCTCCGCCGCGCTTCAGCGTGCCGGCGCCCACGGACGGCCAGTTGCCGCCCACCTCCGGCTTCGGCGACCTGCCGCGCCCGCCCGGCCTGGTGGGCGCGCGCTGAGCGGGCCGATCAGACCCGTTCGAGCGTCACATAGGTAAAGGCGGCTTCGTCCTTCTCGCCGCGGATCGGCCCCTCGCGGCCGGTCTCCTGCCATTGGCTGCGATCGAAGGCCGGGAAGAGCACGTCGCCCTCGGGGGCGGCATCGACCTCGGTGAGGTGCAGCCAGCGGGACATGGGGAGCGTCTCGCGAAACACGCGCTCGCCGCCGATGACCATGATGGCGTCCGCGCCCATGGCATCCGCCGCATCGTCCGCCAGCGCGAGACCTTCAGCCAGCGAGGCCCCCTTCAGCACACCCTCGGGCGGGGAGAAGGCCGGATCGGTGCTCACCACCACGGACGTGCGCCCCGGCAGCGGCTTGCCGATGGACTCGAAGGTGCGCCGCCCCATCAGGATCGGCTTGCCCCAGGTGATGGCGCGGAAGCGCTTCAGATCCGAGGGCAGGCGCCACGGCAGGCCACCGCCGACGCCGATGACGCCGTTGCGCGACACCGCGACCACCAGCGCGAGGGGATGACGGGTCGCGCTCATGCGGCGTTCTCCAATTGGGCGAGGGCGGTCTCGGCGGCTGCGATGCCGGAGATGTGCGCGCCGTGGCAGGTGGAGAAGGCGGGGCCGCCCAGCGCCTCCCCTGCGAAGACGATGCGCGAATCGAACGGTTCGTGAAGCCTAGTACGCAGATGCGCCTTGCCCGGCAGCGCGCAGGAATAGGCGCCGCCGATGAAGGGCATTCCGGCCCAGTCGGTTGTCAGGCGACGCACCACATGGCGCCGCACATCCTCGCCGAAGGCGGACGCCAGCACACCGAGGGCGAAATCGGCCAGCGCATCCGGCCCCTCGGCCGCCATCGCCTGCGCTTCCGGCCCGGCCACATGCACGAGAGCTGCCGGCACGCCACCCGGCCGCAGCATGACCGAGGCGCCGGCTTGTCCGGGATGGGCCGGGTCCACCGCATCGAGGCCGGTGCGCTCGGGCAAGCCGAACACGTCCCGGTCGAACAGCAGCGCCACCTTCTCGGCGAAGCCGAGCGGCAAAGCGGCGAACGCCTCCGCGACGTCCGGCGGCAAGGCGGGATCGAAAGCGAGGCGGCCAGCGGCGATCACTGCCGTGGACACCGTGACCACCGCCGCGCGGCAGGCGATGGCGCCCCGCTCCGTCTCGATGGAGAGGCGCCGGCCCCTGCGATCGATGCGCCGCACCGGACAGCCGAGCGTCACCTTCAGATCGCCCGCCACCGCCAGCACCAGCGCGCCATAGCCGTCGAGCACCGGCCAATTGTCGTCCGTGTCGCGATAGAGCGCGAAGTCCACGGCGGAAATGTCCGACGGCCCGGCGGCCGACATCAGCTCCAGCCAGTGCCGGGCGAGGACGTCATAGCGCCCGGCGCCCCGCTCCGCGATCACCGCGGCGGCGGAGACGTCGCGACCGGCCCGGCCGGCGGCATGAATGGCGTCGAAGACGGCATCCACCTCCGCATCGGCGGCATCCTTTTCCGCGTCAGTGGAGAAGCGGTCGCCGAGAAGGAGCCGCCGGCGCGGCACGGCGCTGCGACCGACACGAAAGCCGTGGGCATCAGCGAGGGCGGTGAAGGGATTGTGCCGCGCATCGTGCAGCCAGTGGCAGCCGAGGTCGAAGGGCACACCGAGGGTGGTGGTGTCGGTCGCCGCCCGACCGCCGGCGACGGGGGCGGCCTCGATGATCTCGAAGGGGACACCCGCCGCTTTCAGCCGCGCTCCGCCCGCAAGGCCGGCGGCGCCGGCCCCGATCACGACCACATCGGTCTCGGCGGTCACCGGCGGGGTCCGGCCGGCTACTTCTTGTTGCGGAAGACGTCGAGCTGCACCACCTGCGCACCGCCGGCGGGCTTTTCCGCCCCCTCGGCGGTGGACGCCGCACTGGCCAGCGCCGGCTCGGAGGCGGCGCCGGGCGCGGGCTTGAGCGGGGTCGGTGCATTGGAGGCCGCGCCATTGGCCGAGACGGGCGTCTCCAGCGGGGCGTCGTCCGTCTCTTCCCCGTCCGCATCGGCGGTGAGGGTCTCGAACTGGAGGCCGAACTTCACGGCCGGGTCGAAGAAGCCCTTGAGGGCGGTGAAGGGCACCAGCAGGCGCTCGGGAATGCCACCGAAGGAGAGGCCGACCTCGAACGAGGTCTCGGTGACGATCAGGTCCCAGAACTGGTGCTGGAGCACGATGGTCATCTCCTCCGGATATTTCTCCAGCATGCGCTGGGAAAGCCGGACGCCGGGGGCGCGGGTGTCGAAGGAGATGAAGAAATGGTGGTCGCCCGGCAGGCCGGTCTTGGCCACGTCCGTGAGCACACGGCGCACCACGGAGCGCAGGGCTTCCTGTGCGAGAAGATCGTAGCGGATGTGATCGACCGTCATGAGCCCGCTTAAGTCCCTCCGGCCTGATGACGAGCCAGGCTCCGGAGACCTTCCGGGCGGCACCGTGGACAGGTGGCGCCGCGGCCGAAAGGACGAACGAAGGAGCGCGCTTCCCCCCTTCGGCCGGTCGGGAGGGAAGTGGAGGCTTCTGTTGCCAGGTGCCTCCGAACCCCGCCTATCCAGTGCTACCCGGTAGGACTTTGATTTCGATCGTCAAACCGCTCACGCGGCCAGAGCAACCGGAGCATAGTTGTCGTTGGCAACTATAAGTTTAGCCCGATAACGGCGGTACAATGCCGAGCGAAAGAATGCTCTTTACACCCTCGTCGATCCTATTTCGCCCCCGCCGGAGCCCGACTTTCCCAAGGGAAAAACGGGCTTTGGTGGAGGCGCCGGGTACCGCCCCCGGGTCCGAAAGGCTTATTCCAACACCGATTTATCGCCATAGCCGACTTGCGCCGGCCCGGTGAATATAGGCGCCGCCGTCCGCCGATGAAAGGGGCGCGGGGCGAAATGTGCCACCCTGTCCCCGGTTCCGCGCGGCACCTCCCTTCAAGCCTCACGCTTTGGCGCAGTGGCAGCCTTCCAGATGGTCGTCCACGAGGCCGCACGCCTGCATGGCGGCATAGACGATGGTGGGACCGACGAACTTGAAGCCCGCCGCCTTGAGCCGCTTGGACAGGGCCTTCGATTCGGCCGTCTCGGCGGGCACGTCGGCGATGCGACGGGGGCGGTTCACCTTCGTCTCGCCGTCCACCGCATCCCACATGAAATCGGTGAACGCGATCCCCTTGTCGCGCAGATCGAGATAGCCGCGGGCGGAGAGCACCGCGCCCTCCACCTTCGCCCGGTTGCGCACGATGCCGGCATCCTGCATCAGCGCCTCCACCTTGGTGGCGTCGTAGCGGGCGATGATCTCCGGCTCGAAGCCGTCGAAGGCGCGGCGGAAATTCTCCCGCTTCCGGAGGATGGTGATCCAGGAGAGGCCGGCCTGGAAGCCGTCCAGCAGCAGCTTCTCGAACAGGGCGCGGCTGTCGCGCTCGGGCACGCCCCATTCATCGTCGTGATAGGCCATGTAGAAGGGATCGGTGCCGCACCAGAAGCAGCGGGCATGGCCGTCCGCATGCGCGATCAAGGGCTGGCGCACGGGCTTCGGCGCGGCATCGTCCATTCTCTTGGGCTCCTCAGGTGGCTTTGAATTTGGCATCCAGCGCGCTGACCTTCTTTTCCCAGTCCAGCGGGAAGGTCGCCCATTCGGGCTTGCGCAATTCCACCTCCACCGCCCCGGCCGTCAGCGGCACGCCCTCGGCGCGGGCATCGGTGGCGCGGTCGAGGCGGACGGTGGCGATGCCCCGCCCCTCGGTGACGGAGGTGAGCTGGCCGACGCTCTTGTCGCCCGCCACGATCTCCTGCCCGACCGCGAGCGGGGTGTGAAAGATGACTTCCACCAGCCGGTTGCGCGGGGTGGAGCGGTGCTCCATGCGGCTCACCACCTCCTGCCCAACATAGCAGCCCTTCTTGAAGTCCACGCCGCCGAGCTGGTCCATGTCGGCCTCGTGGGGAAAGGTGTCGCCATAGGTGAAATCGGCTCCACCCTTGGGAATGCCGAGGGCGATGCGGTGCGCCTCATAGGCGGCAAGATCGCTCGAAAGCCCGTCCGCGACGGCCTTCTCCAGCACCAGCCGCTGGCCGAGGCCGGGATAGCGCGGATCGGTGAAGAGCCGGCCCTCCGGCAGGGCGCCGTGATCGCCGAAGACAGCCACAACCGCGAGGTCGGCCGCCACCTCGAACGTCACCTTGGCCCGAAGGCGATGGAAGATCAGCCGCTTGAGGAGATCCTCCGCTCGCTCCGCGGGGACGTCGAACAGGAAGCTCTCCTCGGCGAGGCCGTAGAACAGGAAATCGGAGATGATCTTGCCCTGCGGGGTGAGCAGGCCGCCATAGCGGGCGTCTCCCGGCGCCATGGTCTTCACGTTGCAGGTGATGACGGAATGCAGGAGCTTCACCGCATCGGAGCCATCGGCACGAATGAGGGTACGATCGTTCAAATGAATGAGCGGCATGGGGGCCGTCCTTGTCAGCAAAATAAAAAACAGATTTAAGGCCGCCAGCCTGTCCCCATCAAGAGCGAGCCCGTCCCATGCCCGTGACTTTCGATCTGCTGCTCAAGGGCGGCGCGGTCGCGACCCCCGCCGGCATTGCCGTTGCCGACATCGGTGTCACGGGCGGGCGGATCCGCGCCATCGGTGATCTCTCCGCCGCGAGCGCGGGCGAGGTGGTGGACGCCACCGGCCTTCATATCCTCCCCGGTGTCATCGACACGCAGGTGCATTTCCGCGAGCCGGGGCTGGAGCAGAAGGAAGACCTGGAGACCGGCTCCCGCGCCGCCGTCATGGGCGGCGTGACCGGCGTGTTCGAGATGCCGAACACCATTCCCCAGACCACCAACCCCTCCGCGCTGGAAGACAAGATCGCCCGCGGCACGAACCGCATGCATTGCGACTTCGCCTTCTATGTGGGTGGCACCCATGACAATGTGAAGGACCTGCCGGAGCTGGAGCGCCTGCCCGGCGCCGCCGGCATCAAGGTGTTCATTGGCTCCTCCACCGGCTCGCTGCTGGTGCCGGACGACGACGGCGTGCGCAACATCCTGAAGGTCATCCGCCGCCGCGCCGCCTTCCATTGCGAGGACGAGCCACGCCTGCAGGAGCGCAAGAGCCTGCGCGTGCCGGGTGATGCCTCCTCCCACCCGGTGTGGCGCGACGAGATCGCGGCCCTCACCGCCACCCGGCGGCTGGTGAACCTCGCCCGCGAGACCGGCGCGCGGGTGCATGTGCTGCACGTGACCTCGGCCGAGGAGATGGATTTCCTCGCCGACGCGCGCGACGTGGCCTCGGTGGAGGTGACGCCCCATCACCTCACCATGGCCGCCCCGGAATGCTACGAGCGGCTCGGGACGCTGGCCCAGATGAACCCGCCGGTGCGCGGGGCGCGCCATCGCGACGGCCTGTGGGCGGCCATCGCCAATGGTGTCGTGGACGTGCTCGGCTCCGACCACGCGCCGCACACGCTGGAAGAAAAGAGCAAGCCCTATCCCGAAAGCCCCTCGGGCATGACCGGCGTGCAGACGCTGGTGCCGCTGATGCTGGATCACGTGGCCGCCGGCCGCCTGACGCTGGAGCGCTTCATCGACCTCACCAGCGCCGGCCCGGCGCGCCTGTTCGGCATCGCCGGCAAGGGGCGCATCGTGGTGGGCTACGACGCCGACTTCACCGTGGTGGACCTGAAGCGCCGCGCCACCATCACCAATGGCTGGATCGCCTCGCGCGCCCAGTGGACGCCCTATGACGGCAAGGACGTCACCGGCTGGCCCGTGGGCACCTTCGTGCGCGGCCGCAAGGTGATGTGGGAGGGCGAACTGACGGGGCCGTCCGCCGGCCAGCCCATCCGCTTCCTGGAGACGCTTCAGCCGCAGGGCTGAGGCGGGCGCCCCGCTCCCCGGACAAACGACGGCGCAGCCGGAGCGCTGATCCGGGGCCCAGGGGAAAACACCCGCGCAGCGGGGCAATGTCTGAGAACAGTGGGATCAGGAAGCGCCTTCGGCGGGCCCTTGCGCTGGGCCCCGGCTCCCATTCCGCTGTCGCTGCATGCGTCCGGGGCGCGAGAGCGCTGCCCTCACCCCTGCCGGGGCTGCTCGCGCACGCGGGTGAGCACGGCCTCGGGGCTGGCATAGGCTTCCTGAAGATCGACGCTCCAGTAGCGCAGCTCGTCGAGCGGGATGCTCTGCCCGGTCACGGCGCAGCGCACGAAGCTGCCGGGCCGCAGGATGCGGAATTCACCATCGAGGTAGCGCACTTCCGCCTCGCCATGGGGCTCGGGGAAGCGTTCGAATCTGTTCATCACCTGGGGAGCGTCCCGAAAACTGGTTTGCCGGGAGGATAGCCCTTTGCGCCGCAACGCGAAAGGGGCGCACGATCAGGGGTCGAAAAGTGTCGGCCCTTCTACCTTCTTCGGCTTGCGGCCGGCGGGGCGCGGCGCCGCCCGAGGGGGCGTATCCAATGCCGGAGCCCCCTCCCCGGCGTGCACGGCGACCCGGCCATCGGCGAATTCCAGGCTCAGGGCCGCGCCGTCCGCGATGTCCGCCGCCCGCCGCACCGCATGGCCGCCGGCATCCCGCACCAGCGCGAACCCCCGACCCAGCACCTCTTTGTAAGAGAGTGCCTTGAGAAGCTGAGAGAGCGAGGCGAGGCGCGCCGTGCGGCGCTCCTTCTGCACCTCCAGCGCCCGGCGCATGCGCCCATCCAGCACCTCGAGCCGTTCACCCGCCCGCGCCAGCCGCGTGCGCAGCGCCTCCGGCGAGAGGCGCGCCTGCACCGCCGCCAGTTGCAGCCGGTGGGCGGAAGCGTTGGCCCGCAAGGCGCGCGGCAGCCGCTCGGCGGCGAGGTCGAGACGCTGGCGCGGCTGGGCCAGCAGGGTTTCCGCCGCCGGGAGGAGCCGGGCGAGGCCGCGCAGATCGGCTCGGCGCCGGTCGAGAAGGCGCAAGGGCGCGGCGATCAGGCGGGCGCCGAGATCTTCCACCGTGGCGATCAGATCGGTGCGCACCGGCACCACCATCTCGGCCGCAGCCGTGGGGGTGGGGGCGCGCACGTCGGCGGCGAAATCGATGAGGGTCACGTCGGTCTCGTGGCCCACGGCCGAGACCAGCGGGATCCTGCTCTCCGCCGCCGCCCGCACCACCGCCTCGTCGGAAAAACCGAGCAGATCCTCCAGCGCACCTCCGCCCCGCGCCACCACGATCACGTCCGGCCGGGGAATCGGCCCGCCCTCGGGCAGATCGTTGAAGCCGCGGATGGCGGCCGCCACCTCGGCGGCCGAGGTCTCGCCCTGCACCCGCACCGGCCACACCAGGACCCGGCGGGGGAATCGGTCATTGAGGCGGTGGAGGATGTCGCGGATCACCGCCCCGGTGGGCGAGGTGACGACGCCGATCACCCTGGGCAGGAACGGCAGCTCCTGCTTGCGGGCGGGATCGAACAGGCCTTCGGCGGCGAGGCGGCGCTTGCGCTCGTCCAGCATGGCCATGATGGCGCCGGCGCCGGCGAACTCCAGCGTTTCAATGACGATCTGGTAGCCGGATTTTCCCGGATAGGTGGTGAGCTTGCCGGTCGCCACCACCTCCAGCCCCTCCTCGGGCTTGAGGCGCAGGCGCTGGAAGGTGCCCTTCCAGATCACCGCATCGAGCCGCGCGCCGGCATCCTTCAGCGAAAAATAGGCGTGCCCGGAGGAATGGGGGCCGCGGTAGCCGGAAATTTCGCCCCGCACCCGAACGTGGCCGTAGGCGTCCTCCACCGTTCGGCGCAGGGCGGCGGACAGCTCGGAAACGCTCCATTCGGGCGCATTAGCCCTGACTTCGGCATCATCGGTCATGCGAATCGGAACCCGGACGGGTGGTGTACCAGCATAACGGGAAGGTGCCCCATGCGGCGAGCGCAGAGCCCTGCCCCTTGTTTGCGCGGCCTTGAGCCGATAGGCGAAGAGAACAGAAAACCAAGATCCGTCGGAAACTCGGGGGAGGCCGCATGAACATCCTGCTGCTCGGTTCGGGAGGGCGTGAGCACGCCCTCGCCTGGAAGCTGGCGCAGAGCCCAACCATCGGTCAGTTCTACGCCTTGCCCGGCAATCCGGGCATCGCCGAGTTCGCGGACGTGGTGGAAGGCATCCCGCTGTCCGCCCACGACACCATCGTGAAATGGTGTCAGGAGCACACCATCGACCTGGTGGTGGTCGGCCCCGAGGCGCCGTTGGTGGCCGGTCTCGTGGATCGCCTCGCCGCCGCCGGCATCCTCGCCTTCGGCCCCACCGCGGCGGCCGCCCGGCTGGAGGGCTCCAAGCTCTTCACCAAGGAATTGTGCAAGGCGAACGACATTCCCACCGCCGCCTTCGGCCGCTTCACCTCCACCGCCGAGGCCGCCGCCTACATCCGCGCGCAGGGCGCACCCATCGTGGTGAAGGCGGACGGGCTGATGGCCGGCAAGGGCGTGGTCGTCGCCCTCACCGTCGAGGAGGCAGTGGACGCGGTGGAGCAGGTGTTCGCCGGCGGCGGCACCGAGGTGCTCATCGAGGAATTCATGGAGGGCGAGGAGGCGAGCCTGTTCGCCCTCGTGGACGGCGAGACCGTCGTCGCCTTCGGCAGCGCCCAGGACCACAAGCGCGCCTATGACGGCGACCTCGGCCCCAACACCGGCGGTATGGGCGCCTATTCCCCCGCCCCGGTGCTGACGGAAGAGCTGGAGCGCCGGGCGATCGAGGAGATCCTCATCCCCACCGCCCGCGCCATGGTCAAGGCCGGAACGCCCTATCGCGGCGTGCTCTATGCCGGGCTCATGCTCACCGCCGACGGCCCCAAGCTGGTGGAATACAATTGCCGCTTCGGCGATCCCGAATGCCAGGTGCTGATGCCACGCTTCGCCGGGGATCTGGTGGAAGTGCTCCACGCCACCGCCGCCGGCCGGCTCGCCGAGGTGACGCCCCTGTGGTCCCCCGTCGCGGCCATGACGGTGGTCTATGCCTCGCGCGGCTATCCCGGCCCGCACCAGATCGGCTCGCCCATCGGCGGCCTCGGTGAGGCCTCGGCGCTGGAGGGCGTCACCGTGTTCCAGGCCGGCACGCGGATGAAGGGCGGCACGCTCGTCTCCAACGGCGGGCGGGTGCTGAACGTCACCGCCACCGGGGCGACGCTGGGCGAGGCCCGCGAACGCGCCTATGCCGCCGTCGCCCGCATCGACTGGCCGGACGGCTTCTTCCGCTCCGACATCGGCTGGCGGGCGCTGGGAAAGGCCGGCTGATGGCCGAAAAGGCCCCCCTCCCCGTCCTCGACGATTTCCCGGTGAAGGCGCGCGACACCATCCGGTATGGCGACACCGACATGCTCGGGCACGTCAACAATGCGGTGTTCTCCACCTATCTGGAGACGGGGCGCACCCACCTGCTGCTGACGCCGCGCCGTCTGGCCCCCCAGGGCATGGGCTTCGCGCTGGTCCGGCTCGTGCTCGACTACCGGGCGGAGATGCATTGGCCGGGCGAGGCGGATATCGGAACGGGCGTCATCTCCCTCGGCCGCAGTTCCGTGGGCCTCAGGCAGGCCATCTTCCAGGATGGCCAGTGCATGGCCACGGCCGAGACGGTGATCGTCCTCTTCGATCTCACCGAACGCCGCGCCGCGCCCCTGTCCGACGAGATGCGGGCCGCCCTCGAAGCGCTCCGGATCGCCTGACCGGCGCCACATCCCCCATGTTCCAGGAATCGCGGCGGCCGTGCCGGGATTCTGCGCGCCTCAAATTCACATTAAAATTATGTTTTTGACGTGGATTCACATTAGATATTAAATTCGGGGAAATAGTCGAATGTGAAATCCACGAGGCTCATCATGACAGCGGTTCGCGGACAGGTCCTGCGGGACAGCCTGCTCTTCCTCACCGCCTACGGCATCATCGCCGCGGCGGTCATCTTCGGCTGAAAAGCCTGAGGCTAAACGGCTTTCGGCCGGGCCAGACCGAATCGCGCGGCGAGGCGGTCGAAGGCCTCGGCAGTGGCGGGGTCGATGGGAATGCCGTCGTGGCGGCGCTCGTCCGCCACCTTCCATTCGCGATCGCCCGGCGCCATCACCATATCCCCCGGCGCGGGACGTGAATTGCGCAGCGTGTGGCGATAGCGCTGCATGGCGGCGTCGAACTCTTCCTCGGGCAGGAAGGCGCCCGGCTTCATCGCCATCACGAAGGCACCGACATTGCGCGGGGTGCCGAAGTCGGGCCCGCCCATAGGTGCGATGTCGAACGAGAGCCGCGCGCCCGCCAGCACGGCGCTGAACACCTCCACCACCCCGGCCAGCGCCGCCCCCTTGAAGCCGAAGGCCGCACCCAACGGGGCCAGCATTTCCACCTTGTGCGGATCGGTGGTGTCGAAGCCATCCCCATCGGAGGCGACCTCCGGCGGCAGGGATTGGCCGAGGCTGCGGTAGAGCAGCACCCGATTGTAGGGCACGGCGCTGGTGGCCATGTCGAGGAACCACGGCGCCTCCCCCTTCACCGGTACGCCCATGGCGATGGGGTTGGTGCCGTGGAAGCGCTCCGCCCCGCCGTGCAGGCGCACGAAACTGTCCGAATTGCAGAAGGCGAGCCCGATATAGCCCTTCTCCGCCGCCGCCAGCGCATAGGCCCCCGCCGCGCCGAAGTGGGACGAGTTGCGGATGGCCACGGCGCCGATGCCGTAGAGGGCGGCATTCTCCATCGCCCTGTCCATGGCCGCGTAGGCAGCGCGGGCCCCGTGGCCGTGATCGGCATCGAGCGTCGCCACCGCCGCCGCGCCGGCACGGAAGTCGAGCGTGGGATGGCCGTTCACCCGGCCGCCCGCGATTACCGCCACATAATGGTCGAGCAGCCGCACGCCGTGGCTGTCCACCCCGAAGCGCGAGCCGTGCAGCATGGCGCGCGCCGCCGCCTCGGCGCTGGCCGCATCCGCCCCCGCAGCCGCGAGGGCCGCGCTGCAGAAGGCGAACAGCGCGTCCTCCCGGTGCCGTTCGAGGGCGGAAGAGCGGGCGGAAGCGGGCGCGGCAGTCGGCGCGGACATGGGGCAATCCTTGAGGCGGCGCTGGGGTGGCTCAGCGAGCGTCCTTTGTATGCATTGGACGGTGATGGTGTAAACTCCCTTTCACCCGGCCGACGGTGCGGCATCCGGTCAGCCGGCAAACGGGCAGGCAACCCTTTGGACAACTTGGCATTTGCACCGGCCTGGGGCACCTTGCCGCCGGGCCGCGACCGGTGCGGCTGGAACGATGGACGTGGAGCGTGAGCGGACGGGACGTGACAAGTGAGGCCCCCACGGCGTCTGCGGGCAAGGCGTTGCCCTCGGGCGAGCGGCGACCACGCCCGGTGGCCGGCATCGCCCCGCGTCTGCATGAACGCGCCTTCGACATCCTCGCCTCGCAGATCGCCTCAGGCGCGCTCGCGCCTGGCGAGCGCCTGCTCGAATCCCGCATCGCCGAGCGATTCGGCATCTCCCGCGCACCGGCGCGGCAAGCGCTGGCGCGGCTGGAGCGGGTGGGGCTGGTCCGCCGCAGCGAGGGCCACGGCTTCGAGGTCATGCCCCTCGCCGGACCGGCGCCCGCCGTCCCTTCCGCGGATGTGAGCGGCGCGGCGCCAATCCAGCTCGCCCCCGAATCGACGTGGCAGCGCATCTATGCGGACGTGGAGCAGGAGGTGGTCTCGCGCACCGCGCTCGGGGCCTTCCGCGTGGTGGAGAACCATCTCGCCGCCTATTACGGCGTGAGCCGCACGGTCGCCCGCGAAGTGCTCTCGCGCCTCAACCAGCGCGGCGTGGTGCGCAAGGACGCCCGCCTGCACTGGTATGCCCCGGCGCTGACGCCCGCCTATGTGGCCGAGCTGTTCGAGATGCGCGCCATTCTGGAGCCGGCGGCGCTGCGGCTTGCCTTTCCGCGCCTCGCCCCCGGACAGGTGGCGACGCTGCTGGCGAACCTGCGCGATGCCGCCGCCCACCCCGACGCGGTGGACGGCGCCCGCCTCGGCGCGCTGGAGACCGAGTTGCACGTCGGCCTGCTCGGCCGCTGCGGCAATGCCACGCTGATGGAGGCGCTGGCCACCTGCCAGACGCTGCTGGTCGCCCTCACCTTCCTTTATGCGCGCGCGCCCCAGCCCCACGGCCGCGAGCCCTTCATCGCCGAACATCTCGATGTCGCCGAGCGCCTCGCGGCGGCAGACGTGGAGGGTGCGGCAAACGCCCTGCGCGACCACCTGCGCGGGTCATTCGGCCGCGCGGTGGAGCGGCTCGACCGGGTGCGGCGGGAGTTCTCCCCCGGTCCCCTGCCCTACCTCTCGCCGCTCTGAGCCTCTCAAATCGCCGTGACAGGTCTTCCGATCGCGCCAAAACGGAACATTTCTTGATCTGAACGGGTGGCGAAGCGCGCGAACCCGGTTAAGATTGCATTGTTCGCCGGCGCATCGGTCGCACCCTCCCTTCGGAAATGTGCGGAAAATACGAGCGCCTGCGTGGTGGTGGAGGATCTGATGTTGTCCCTCGTTGCCGGTTCCGCCCTCGTCCTCGCTGGTCTTGCCGCGGTTGCGCTCGCGCAGCTCGCCGCCAAGCAGAGGCAGATGGTACCGGTGCGCGTGCGCGCCCGCCGCACCCATCGCTGAGGCGCGACGCCCCGAACCTCCCGCCGTGACCCCGGTCGCCGGGCCTGATTCCGCAGGCGCCACAATCGAGATTCGCGTCGAGCGGGTCCCGCAGCTTTTCAACATGCTGGACCCGTTCCCCTTCCGGGAACGCGACCTCGACGCGGAGGCGGAAGCCTTCATCGTGGAGTGGGCGCGCGAGCTGCCGCGCGGCGCTCCGCTCTCCATTATCGTCCATCTGCCGCCAGACGAGGCGCTGACCAGCGAGGCGGCGGGTCTGCCCGACGCCATCCGCGGCTATTTCGCCCTGAGGGCTCGCGCGCTCTCGGCGGAGCTGTCGGAGCTGTTTCGGGTTGGCCGCGTCTCGCTCGCCATCGGCATCCTCGTGCTGGCGCTGTGCCTGGGCATTGCCGGGCTCATCGCCGAGCCACGGCTCGAAAACCTCGCCAGCCTCGCCGCCGAGGGCCTGCTGATTCTCGGCTGGGTGGCGCTTTGGCGGCCGATGGAAATCTTCCTCTACGACTGGTGGCCCATCGCCGGGCAGCGCCGGCTCTGCCAGCGCCTCGCCGAGGCCAGCATCAGCGTGCGTGCGGTGCCCTGATAAGGGTTGGCGAAACCTAGCGGACGGCGGAAGCTGGGCCGGCCCGGAAGCCGGCCCGCAGCATCAGGCCGCGGCCATCGCATTGCGGGCATGGCCGCGGATGCGCTCGACCATGGACCTCAGCCCGTTGGAGCGCTGCGGCGTCAGATGGCCCTCAAGCCCGATCTGGCGGAACACGCCGAGGATGTCGGTCTCCATGATCTCCTTGGGCGTGCGCCCGGAGACCAGTTGGAGCAGCACCGCCACGAGACCGCGCACGATATGGGCGTCGGAATCCCCCTCGAACTCCAGCAGCGGGCCGGCGGGGGTCTCCTTCACGTGGGAGATGAGCCAAACCTGGCTCGCGCAACCCTGCACCTTGTTGGTGTCGTTGCGCTCGGCCTCGGGAAAGGGCGGCAGCTTCTTGCCGAGCTCGATCACGTGCCGGTAGCGGTCTTCCCAATTGTCGAGAAATTCAAAATCCGCAATCAGATCGTCAGCGTTCATGAGGCCAATTCCTCGTCACCAGATGACGGCCGGGAAAAAGGGCAGGGCCGCCTGTCCTTGCGCTGCAGCATAGCACAGCCGGCAAGCAATGCCTGCCTAATCCACATCCCGAACATGGTACCGGATCGGCGCGACGCAACCCGCCGCGCCTTCATCCTCAGGCCGGGCGGCGAGGCGGCAGCGGCGGCAGAGGGGTGGGGGTCATGGTCTGCGCCGGCTGCCCGGCAACGGGCTGGAAGCCCTGCGGCACCACCATCTTGGCCGCGTCACCGCCGCCCCACAAAGGCATCAGATCCTGCGGCGTGAGGTCGAGCGCGCTGCCCTTTTCCGCCGAATTCCTGCCCGGCTGGGCGGGGGACGCACCTTGCACGGGGGCCGGCGGCGCGCCTTCGTGATGACCGATGGACTCATAGACCCAGCGCGCGCCGACCTGAGCCTTCTCCACCAAGTGCCCGGCCATCTGCCCGCCCACCGCGCAAGCCTGGGGCTGGCGATCGCAGAAGCCGCGCAGGTCCGCCACCAGCGCCTGGGCGGCGCCGAAGGCATCGAACACGCTCACGTCCCGCCCGTCCGAGCCCTTGAGGCCGAAGGGAAGGAGGAGCAGCACGAGGCCGACCCAGAAGGCGAGGCGGAACAGGAAGAACATCGCTCCCTCTTGAAACGGCGGCGAAACTGAATTCGCGCCCTTCGACACTACCACCGACGCGCCCGCCCGTGGGCCGACGCGCGCCGGCCATGCCCCGACTTTTCAAGACATCGTTAACGCTGACGGCGCGCGATCGGCGCCGGCTTAGCGTTCGCTTAAAGCCCACCGTGGCAAGGTTTTGCGAAACGTCATGCCAGGGCGGCGACACGCGCTGGCGAACAACGGCACTTGACAGGGGGCGACGTGGCTCACGTCTTCGGCGATGCAGCGGCCGGTGCGCGACCTCTCCCGACCCGCGACGGCGGGGACCGGGAAGCGTTGCCGCGCCTTGCCGGCCTCGGCCGCCTGACCGGCGCGGTGCTGAGCGGCCTCGGCCTGCTCGGCCTCGGCTCGGGCGGGCTGGTGCTGCTCGCGGAAGTCTCGGGCCTCGCCACCGGCGGTCTCCTCAACGCCACCACCCTTCTCGCCAGCGGTTTCGTCTGCGCGGCCCTCGCGGCGGTGGCCGGCGGCCTCGCCCGCGCCGCGACCAAGGCGAGCGCCGCGCCGCCCTCCGACATGCTGCTCGTAACCTGCCACGGCCCGCGCGGCGAGGTGGTGCGGGTGGAGCGCCAGGGCGGCCCCTTCGCCACGTCCCCCACGTCGGCGCTGGAGGGCATGGCCCTGTTCGAGCGGGTTCTGGTGGCCGACCGCCCCGCCTTTCTTTCCGCTGTGGAAGCGGCCTC